>NZ_QTZI01000017.1:0-48608 GCF_003462605.1 Roseburia sp. OM04-10BH | reverse complement strand
TGCTGACCTGCAACTTTTACAGAATATCATGTCTGTCAGCTTTTGTCAACAACTTTTTTCATTTTTTTAATTCTTATCTCCCGCCGCAGCAGGTGTTTTCTGCGCGGTGGAGTTTTATAATAGCACGTCATTTTCGGGATGTCAACACGATTTTGCCATATTTATTAAAGTAGGTCATTTGTCGTTTTTTATCTAAATTGTTTGAATTGTGTGTCTAATTCATTTTTCTTTGGATAAAATATAGCGGATGGCATCCTGTACGTTGCTGACACCCACTACATTTATATTTGGATTCTTCTTCAATCCTGCTTTACAAACTTCAGGTAGAATGCAGGTGGTAAAGCCAAGCTTCTCAGCTTCCTGCACACGCTGTGCTGTCATACTGACTGCGCGTACTTCACCACTTAGTCCTACTTCCCCAAAACAGATGGTCTTCTCATCAATTGGAACATCTTTATAGCTGGATACAATCGCAAGCACAATACCCAAATCAATTGCGGGTTCATTCATACGGATACCCCCGGCAATATTTACATATGCATCGCAGGAACTTAAAGACAGTCCCAGTCTCTTTTCTAATACAGCCATCAGAAGATTGACCCTGTTATAATCCGTTCCTGCAGCTGTTCTTCTTGGCATTCCAAAATTGCTGTGGCACACCAGTGCCTGTATTTCCAAAAGAATCGGACGGGTTCCCTCCATAGAGCATGCCACTACAGAACCGGATGCTCCTTCCGGCTTTCCACTTAACATATATTCTGAAGGATTTTCCACTTCCCTTAACCCTTCGTTACACATTTCAAATACACCTATCTCATTCGTGGAACCAAAACGGTTCTTCACGCCACGCAATATACGATATGCCGCATAACGGTCACCTTCAAAATACAATACCGTATCTACCATATGTTCTAACACACGGGGGCCTGCCACAACACCCTCTTTGGTCACATGGCCGACAATAAAAATAGAAATACCAAGCCCCTTTGCAATCTGCATCAGAACTCCGGTTGCTTCCCGGACCTGGGAAACACTGCCGGGCGCCGATGTAATATTTTCATTATACATGGTCTGAATTGAGTCAATGACCACGATTTCCGGTTTTGTTCTGTTAATCACTTCTTTGATAGTATCCAGATTGGTCTCACAAAGCAGTGATAAAGTATCGCCAAATTCTCCGATACGCTCTGCACGAATTTTTATCTGCTGCAGGGATTCCTCTCCGGAAATATATAATACATCGGTCTTCTGCAGGGAAAGATTCCGGCACACCTGTAAAAGCAGCGTGGATTTTCCAATTCCAGGATCTCCACCGACTAAAACAAGGGAACCTTTTACGATTCCACCTCCCAAAACCCGGTCTAACTCTTTTAGTCCTGTAGTCAGCCGCTCTTCCCGTCCTGTTTTAATATCTGCAATTTTTACAACTTCTGCTTTCGCTGCTTCCTTCCGCACTTTTGCAGGTGCTGATTTATCTATCACTTCTTCTACAAAAGTATTCCACCCGCCGCATCCCGGGCACTGTCCCATCCATTTGGATGATTCATAGCCACAGTCCTGGCAGAAAAATACGGTTGCTTTTCCCTTTGCCATCTATTTTCCCCCTTATTCTTGCAATAACTGTCTTTCTTGCTACTCGCGTAAATTAGTAAAAAGAGAACCCAATCCGCTGGAATTGGATTCTCTTTCTTATCATCTTATTGATATATCCATTTATACTCTGGATACTTTTACTGCAACCGGAGTTTCCGGATCTAATTCAACGCTAAGTGTTAATTTACCACCTAAATTGGTCTTCATCTGACCAATTGATTTTCCTGCTACAAATACATCATACTCTGTCTCTTCCATTAAGCCAAGTGTAATCTCTGCATCTTCCGGTCCTTCTACTTCAAATTCCACACCGTTTTCGGATGCTGCCATATTTGTAACTGCAGTTCCTGGAACAGATTCATATACAAACATTCCATTTCTCTCTAATTTGGTAATCTCACGAAATGTCTTAACTTTGTACAAATCTCCCGCATGTTCAAAATTGTCCAGTTTGGATTTTGCTCCCAGTGTATAATCTCCAAAACTGATTGTTCCGTTTGCTTCTGAACGAATTAATTCTGCAACTACAGCCATTTTTTATCCTCCTATAAGCCACTATCCCACGATGGCTTTTTCGTAAATTTTATGAAAATATTATAGCTTATCTCGACACATTTTTCCAGCTATTTTGATGAATTCACAACGGTTTTTATTTCCTTTTTTACCATGCGGATTTCCACATCATCTCCCGGCTTGATTTTACCGGATAAAATCTCTTCTGCCAGCATATCTTCTATCTGTGTCTGTATCATACGCCGCAATGGTCTTGCTCCATATTTCGGATTGTATGCCTTCTCAGCAATGTATCCTTTTACGCTGCCGGTTATGGTCAGATGGATACCCATCTGTTTTTCACACCGGTCAATTAAAGATTTGCTTAAAATGGTGACAATCTTCTTCATGTCCTCTTTATTGAGAGCCCGGAATACAATGGTCTCGTCAATTCGGTTTAAGAACTCCGGCTTAAAGATTCTCTGGACTTCTTCCATTACACCATTTTTCATGTATTCATAATTCTTCTTTTCATCTTCGCCTGCAGCAAATCCAAGCTTCTTCGGTGCAATGATAGACTGCGCCCCTGCATTGGAAGTCATAATGATAATCGTATTCTTAAAATCTACCCGTCTTCCCTGGGCATCTGTAATCTGTCCATCATCCAGTACCTGAAGCAATACATTAAATACATCCGGGTGTGCCTTTTCAATTTCATCAAAAAGAATAACAGAATATGGTTTTCTTCTGACCTTTTCGCTGAGCTGACCGCCTTCTTCATAACCTACATAACCTGGCGGTGAACCAATCATTTTAGAAACACTGTGCTTCTCCATGTACTCTGACATATCAACACGAATCATGGCCTGCTCATCGCCAAAGACAGCCTCTGCCAGTGCCTTTGTTATCTCTGTTTTACCAACTCCGGTCGGTCCTAAGAAAAGGAAGGAACCAATCGGACGATGCGGATCTTTTAATCCTACCCGTCCTCTTCTGACTGCTCTTGCCACTGCACTGACTGCTTCTTCCTGTCCTACTACACGCTTATGCAGTGTCTTTTCCAGACGGTTGAGACGTGCAGCCTCGCCCTCTGCCAGTCTCTTCACCGGTATCTTTGTCCAGTCAGATACAATTTCTGCAATTTCATTTTCTCCGACAACCAGTTTCTTCTTGTCTGCATCCCGATGGTATTTTTCCACCTGCTTTTCGTATTTCTTCCGGACAGCTTCCTTCTCCTTGCGGATTGCCCCGGCATCTTCAAACCGCTGTTCCATCAATGCTGTCTCCATATCGTCCTCTAACTGAGCAGCCTTACGTTCCAGTTCACTAATCTTCTCCGGCATTTTAAATCCGCCAAGGCGAACCTTCGAGGAAGCCTCATCCATCAAATCAATGGCCTTATCCGGCAGATAACGGTCTGCAATATAACGGGCAGACAGCTTCACTGCCGCTTCTATTCCCGCATCTGTAATCTGTACATGATGATGCTTTTCATAGCGTTCTCTTAATCCCTTTAATATCTCTATCGCCTGCTCTTCCGTCGGCTCTTCCACCGTTACCGGCTGGAAACGACGTTCCAGGGCTGCATCTTTTTCAATATATTTACGGTATTCTTCTAATGTGGTTGCTCCGATTAATTGTATTTCTCCACGGGCAAGGGATGGCTTTAAAATATTGGATGCATCAATAGCACCTTCCGCTCCACCTGCTCCGATAATGGTATGAAGTTCATCTATGAAAAGAAGTACATTTCCTGCTTCTGTCACTTCACGAATGACTTTCTTAATCCGCTCTTCAAATTCTCCACGGTATTTAGAGCCTGCTACCATTCCGGATAAATCCAGTGTTACCACTCGTTTTCCCCGGACTGTATCCGGAACCAGTCCGGATGCAATACGCTGGGCAAGTCCTTCTGCAATAGCTGTCTTTCCAACTCCCGGCTCTCCAATCAGGCATGGATTATTTTTCGTCCTGCGGCTTAAAATCTGAATCACGCGGGCAATCTCTGCCTCTCTGCCAATCACCGGGTCTATCTCACCATAGGCTGCCATAGCAGTTAAATCCCTGGAATACTGATCTAAGGTTGGCGTTACTTCTACTGCTTTCTTTTTTCCGGATTTGCTTGCCGCAATCTCCTCTTTATAGCGGTTTACGTCTTCTCCCATGGCTACCAGAGTCTCGATATAAATCTTCTGGATATTCACACCCAGTGTATTCAACAGACGTACACCGGCACAGTCTGCCTCTTTCAATAATGCAATTAAAAGGTGTTCTGTTCCGATATTCTCATTGTCAAAACGCTCTGCCTCCTGGTCAGCGGTCTCAATGATATGCTGAATCCTTGGAGAATAACCTTTCCGGTCTAATACTGCCACATCCGAAGATGGAGCGATTAAATCTTCTATCAGTTCTACCAGACGGGTTTCTTCTACTCCCGCATCCATCAGAACACAGGCAGCTACTCCACTGCCTTCTTTTAGCAATCCCAGTAAAAGGTGCTCTGTTCCAATATAATTATGATGCATGCTTCTGGCTGCCTTTGTCGTCAGTTCTATTACTTTTTGCGCTTGTTTTGTATATGGTTTATGCATAAAATCCTCCTGTCACTACGCGCCAATTCTCTTATAAATCATTTAAATCCATTACTTCAATATCATCATCTGATGACTCTTTTTCAATAAAGTCATCATGGCTTGCAAAGATTCCATTATCTTCATCATCGTCATCAAAAATATCTTTGCTCCGCCGTTTCTTCTCTTTTTTTTCTCTCTTTTCCTTTTCACGTTTCTTTCTGCCGGACATAAATTCCGGTTCTTCTTCAAATTCTTCCATAAAGTCAGTTTCGCCTAACCGTTCTGCCACTTCTTCCGGTAACTGAGCGGCGGAATCCGCTTCTTCTTTTTCTTCTGACTCTGCTTTCTCCGGTAAATCCTTCACTGCACTGGTCTCTTTTTCTTTGACCGGTTCTTCTTCGACTTTACCGGTATCTTCTACGAATTTCTGTTTCTTCTTTGCCTTTCTGCGTTTTTCTTCTTCAAAGATATCTACTGCTTCTTCGATTTCATCATCGTCCTCTTCTTCATAACCTCTTCTTCCACGAAGCAACAGATTAATAATGATAAAAATAAGAATTACGATTACTACAATTAATCCGGCAATAATTTTTAAATCCCGGTCTTTTCTAGCGGTATATTTGTCATTTAAGTCATTTAATGCATTCTGAAGATAGGTGGTATCGGTATCCTCCTCCGTGCTGTCACTGTACTGGTATTCGCTGAAGGTTCCATCACTGGTATTGTAATTATACCAGCCTTCCTGTCCATCATTTGTCATTCCATATACGGTATAAATATTTTCTGTATCTGTTGCGTATGCATCTTCAAATGTACTGTCCCCAACCTGAATAGGCGTGGTTGCTTCGCCCGGTACAAAGGAAGTCACTGCCGAAGGTGTCATTAAAATCAGATACTTATCCCCATTATCGATACGAATATATGGGCACACACTGCCATCGGTGCCATTTACCACATAAAAGCCTGCATTTCCTGCTGCATCTGTCATATATAAAAGAGATAAATTACCATTGTTAAAGGCAGCACCACGGTATTCAGTTCCCTGATAAGGTACCTGTGCTTCTGTAAAATCTGCCGGAATCTGTTCTGCTGTGAAATCTTCTGACACGGTATAGGCAGATACAGTATCGTCCGGCGTGGCTGTATCTGTGCCATTATCTGCTCCGGTATTATTGTCCGCCGGAGTATTGCCTGTGTCTGTGCTTGTTGTAGTATCTGTTGCAGACTTGGTTATGGTCAGATGATAAGTTGCAAGATTTCCATTCTCTGCCTGCACTACTACGTCAATCTTTGTATCTCCATCTGTTTTTAAGGTAGTGGTTCCCACCCCGGACTGAATCGTTGCTGCCGGATTTACCGTTTTTGCACTTACCGTCACGCTGCTTACATCCTGTCCTACCTGTACCGTATAGTACATACGACTTCCTTCAAATGCAGGTGATAATGAACCCTCGGCTACTGTCAGTGTCTCCAGCGAATTATCCGCAGGACCTGCATATACCTGCATCGGCATTCCTGACATGGCAAAAATGCAAATCAATGCCATGAAAAGTATCTCTATCTTACGAATTGTTTTCTTCATTTTCCGTCTCCTTCAATTCCCTTTTTCTCCAAAACAACAGAAAATCTTCTTTTGATTTTCCTGTACAATATAATCAGTTTTATTATAGAAAACTATCGGGAATGCGTCAACCTCAATTCGAAAAACCATGTCGTACTTATCCCACGGATATGTCTAACGGTTTGCCCTGATTAACCATCCCCACACAACTCCGGCAAGAGAAAGTCCTGCTGTAATTGCTGCCCTGTGGTTCCAGTCTGTAATATCCTGTCCCAGCAAAGCTGCCAGCAGTAATAATGTTCCGCCGCTTACCATAAGGGCTGCAAGAGCTGCAAGCACTATCATTTCCATTCTTGACGGATGTTTCTTTCCTCTTCTTACATGTACTGTATTATCACGCATAATTGTGACCTCCCTGTGTCTTTTTTCTTATCTTTTCCTTCGCTTTTCTGCCACTTTTCTGGTATTTTTCAGTGGCTTTGCTCTCTGATAAGATTATGTTACAACAGGATGTGTCCCATATTTTGTACCTATATTATGTAAACTTATTTTTCGATTTTTTCTAAATACTTTGTTCCGAATCCAACCTTTTACAATAAATATAACGCTTGATAACCACCATAACCTGTCCTGCAGCTTCTTTGGATTCATAACAATGCAAAAGAGTTCTGCCGGCACAACACCCACAAAACTCTTTTCTCATATCCGTTATATTACTTTATTATTCGCTCTTTGTTTAATTTGCCGTACTGCCTCATAGAGCAATACGCTTACAGCTACCAGCAGACATCCCCACTGGTTCGCACTGAAAATCTTTCTGTCTTCATAATACCTCAGATAATCCAGTACGAATTTTAATATTGCATACAGCAACAGACTCTTTGGAATTATACCATTCCTTTTTCGTTCTGCCATCCTGTGAAGCAACAAAAACGCCAGCAGAAATAAGAGCGTCTCTGCCAGTTGGACCGGAAAAAGGTATTCCCCCGCTGCTCCATTATCAAGATAGCGGATACTGCCAGGTCCCTGATATCTCATGCCAACACAACAGCCTGCAAAAAAGCAGCCGAGCTTTGAAACCGCATACATCAGTCCCAATGCCAGCACATATGCAGTCCATAGCTCTATCTTATGTTCCTTACTGATTTTTGTAAAAATCCACACACCGAGCAGGATGCCCGCCATACCGCCAAGACTGGAAAAACCAAATGTTTCTACTTTACCCTGTTCTGCCAGCTGCACAATAAAGGTATAAAATGCTCCAAAATATAATGCCAGAACTGTATTCAAAAGCTCTGAATAAAAGATATGACTGCCTTTTACTCCTGATTTTTTCAAATACCATGTGACATAAAGATATGCCAGTACAAAGCTTAAGAGAAAACAGATAAAATACGGCGAAATTCTCCAGTGCAAAATCGTAATATCTATCATTTATTTTCCTGCCTCATCAGCCCGGACAGTTTCGGACACAGCTTATGAATGCCAGCCCACAGGCAATAATTGTTACTGCTATAAATACTACTACAAGAATGGCAAGTGCAATATAAAGCCACATCAGCACTTTACCAAATACACTCTGCGGATATTTTACACGGACCAAAATCATAAGTACCAGTGCTGCAATTCCACAGCCAGCCATAAGAAAAGTCAGAATTGAACCTAATACATAGCTGCTTGCGATATTATAATAAAATTCTTCTTTTCCTGCATCAAACAACAGTCCCAGAATAATATTCTTTAGAAAAATTACTACCATCGGTGCAAACATCAAAATCATGGAAATAATACATAATTTGTCTGCCTGTTTCTTATCTTCCGGAGAAAGCTCCGGCCGTGGCATTTTTCCCTGTCGTGGCGGCATATTCGGTGGCATCGGCGGTCTCTGCTGCATCTGCATGTTTGGTGGCATCGGTCTGCCCTGCTGCATCTGCATATTCGGCGGCATTGGTCCACCTTGCTGCGGCGGCATATTCGGTGGCATCGGCGGTCTCTGCTGTGGCGGCATGTTTGGTGGCATCTGGTTCCACTGATTATTCATAATTTATCCCTTTACCCTTTCTCAATACATGTTACATTTCCTGCAACTTTTATTAGAGTGCTTTCTTCTCTTTAATCGGCTGTTTCTCATCACAACTATAGGTCAGTTTCTCTCCATAGGTCTGCTCGTAAACAGCTTTCCACGCTTCATAATTCTTATCCCGCATCTCACAGGAATTCTGTGCACGCTTTTTATTCGGATCCGGATAAATCGGTTCACAGAAATGCACCGTATATTCCTGCACATAGAATCCGTCATCATCTAAAACATCACTGTCTTCCATGGTAATAAATACGGGAAGTACCGGCTTATTATTTCTGGCAGCGAAGGTAAATGCGCCCTTCTGCAGCGGTCTTGGTTTCCGGTAATTCCACCACATTCCCTGCTCCGGATAGACAAGTACAAACTGATTTTTCTCTAATACCCTGTCTACGGCAGCAATAAATTTCTCCATGGTCTTAAAATTAGAGCTTAACGGCAGTGTGTTGCAATGGCGCATTAACACTCCGTAAAATCCCGGAAATCCAGTATAATTGCCTTCCCGGATTACACGGTACATCTTTTTCTTTTTCAATTTAGCCTGTTCGAAGGCAAGCTGGATGGCAAAGCTGTCAAATGCATTGAATTCATCCTCTAATTCATTTTCATAGTAGTATACTCGCATATCCCACAGTTTACTATTTCTTGCTATTTTTTGCAACTTTTCTGAACAAAGAATGTGCCTTGGCACATTCTCGCGCCTGCGGCGGTCGCTTACGACATCTACCTTATACGCCGCAGTGCGCATCCTCGCAGAGCGTTTTTACTTTACAGGAAAGCAATTTCCTGTAAAGTAAAAACGCTCCTGACAAAGTATGCCAGAAGCTGCTTTTTACATTTTAATATTTTACATGGAAGCCCCGTTCCGTCTCATCCAGTGGAAGTTCTTTTCTGTCCATGCTGCGGATTTCGATGTAACGGTCCTGGCAGAGTCTTTGAATTATCATATCAATTTCTTCCGGCAGTCCCTGCAATTCTGCCTGTACCGAGCCGTCATATTCATTGCGCACCCAGCCAGTCACACCAAAATGCCCCGCCAGATGCGACATGCGATAGCGGAATCCCACACCCTGGACATATCCGTTAAACTGATAAAGAACACGAATTTTTCTATTTTCTGACATACGACCACCTCTCTTTATCATTCCAATGGTATCAATCTCTTCCATCCAGACTAACGTGCCCGTTGCCTTTTTAAGTTTCTGATCAACTGCGGCGTATGTAATGCCAGTATCCGGTTGACCTGATTGACAACATGTGAATTATTTAACACATATACGATTCCAGCACTTAATCCTAACAGGATAAAAAATGCTATCCAGCCCCAGTCACCTAGATAATCATAGATTCCGGCAAACATCAGAATATCCCGTAAAATCCGGTGCAGCATATATACCGGCATGGTATTCTGTCCGATTGCTGACAACCTTGTCTTTCCTCTCGGAATGCAAAACATAATTGCCCAGGAAATAAGAAATGCTGCAATCATCAGGGAAAGGCGGACCATCGGTCCTTTCCACACTTCTTCCAGTTCATAATAGGATATATTTTCATATACCATTCCCAGGGAATCTTTCAACCTTGCTCCATATGCCAGAATAAAGATACAGATTGCCTCCGCGCATGGAACCACCAGTCTCTGAAACTTTGGCTGCAATGCTTTTTCCAGTGTCTTCTGCTCCAGAAAATAGCCCAGATAGAAAAACGGTCCAAATACCAGAATTCGTGACAGACATAAAAAGTCCCCCACATTTTTAAAATAGCCAGCTGTTAATGCCAGCACTACAGTAAGCAAAAGAACCGGCACCGCTTTACATTTACGGACAAGTGGTATCGTCAGATACCATACAATCATTGCAAATAAATACCACGGTGCACCACTTTGGGAAAAGAAATCTATCTCCGTAAATTTTTCAAATCCCGCAATGGCATATACTATCTGAATTGCCACAACGAACACAACATATGCTTTCAGCAGATACAATATTTTCTTAAAATTATATTGTCCATTTTTATAAATTTTCTTGGCAAAATAGCCGGAGATAAATACAAAAAGCGGCATATGAAATACATAGATGAGCCGTTTCACTACCACCAGTGGATTATCTCCATGGATTGGAAGCAGGAAATGTCCAAGCACAACTAAGAATATCAATACCGCTTTTAAATTATCAAAAAAATAGTCTCTTTCTTTATTCATCTTTCTACATCCTCGCATTACCGAAAATGTATTATAGAACTTTTGCGGGAGATGTCAAGATTTTTTATCATTTAGATTACTTTTATCTTGAAACATTTAATTTTAACATAAGTGCTTCCTGTAACACTCTGGAAACATTTATATGTGCTTTTTCTGCTTCCTGATTTAACCAATTTGGCAATGTTACATTTCTTCTTACTGTTTTATTATCTACTCTCCTTCGATACTCTGTAAAATCAATATCAACAAATGATACATAGCCCTCTCCATCTTCTGCAAAAGTACCCTTAGAAGTATCAATTTCATTTATAGAACTTGCCTCTGGAAACTTTTTTTCTTTATCTTCATAGGTTATTCCTTTTAGACCGATTGCATCCCTTGCCATTTTCACTGCATCAGCCATTCCATACCCCTCAGTTAATATTTCCCAATCCGGCACCTCTATTAATACAGTATCTTTTTTATCATTCAGTGGTGTAAAAATTACTGGATATACCTGTCTCATACAAAACAACCTCCATTCTTAATCTCATCATATCATTTATAATTATCATATAAGAAATGGGAATTCTTATAATCCCCATTTCCTTATAATTGCCTTTGCTAATCTTTCATTAATTTCTTTGTGTCTTGGAATCTGTTCTTCGTCTGAACCTCTTGTATATATATCATGATTACTACCATGTCTTTCCAACGAAAAGCCTGCTGCTTCCAGTTTCTTTACTAATTCCCTATTCTTCAAATAGTATCCCCCTTTCAATTATATTATACACATTTTTTGTGTATTTGCAAATATTTTTATGTGTGTTTAATACGCATTTTCATCAATTGAACTTGAATTAATTCTTTTTATTCCATTTTTTACTATAAAGCAGTAAAAAAGGAAGGACAAACCATATATCAATAGTAAATTCCAAGTTGCTACGCTCTATTTAACTATGATATAATATTTTTATGGAAGAAGGTGTTAAAATGAATGAAGAATCTATGTTAACAGATAAACAATATACTGGAATGTTAATAGATGAATTTCAAAGACTTGAGCGTATCCTGAAAGCTGCAAAAAATGAAAATGCAGTAGAAACAGTCAAATTAATTAATGACGAAATGAAATATCTCAGATTAAAATTAGAACCTATCAAATTACCATAGAGCAAGTCAAAAAGTTTGCTTGAAATTGCAAATATTTTCATATATACTCCACTTAGAAAGGTAATCGGATATGCTCCGATTTGCCCTCAGTGAAAACTATTTTTGAAATAGCATCTACTTTGGACGAGTGGGATGCTATTTCTTTTTATTATTGCAATTATCTATCTTCATCTTTCCGTACAATCCCTTCTCCATCAAACTCCGGGATAAAGCTCTCCTCTGCCACATCTCCTTCCTGGATGAAGCCATTTTCAATGCCAAGTTCAATCGCATAATCCACCACCGCATCATATTCCGCTTCCGTTACCCGGCGGCTTAATTCCGGATACTCCCTGCACTGTGGCAGCGGCGTATACTGATTCATAATGCTGATAAAAATCTGACCGCCATAGGTCTTAAGAAGATAAGATATCACACGCTTGGAATCTTCCACACAGTCCGGCATAACAAGATGGCGCACAATGACGCCTTTTCTCATCAAAAGGAACTCCCCGGCTTCGCTGCGCTCCTGATATTCTGCTGCGTCAAATATCATATTATTCTGCTGTTCCGAAATTTTCTTTTTCTCATCTGCCGGAAATTCTACACTGCTGCCTTCTTTGCCTGCTGCCCGTTCGAAAACAAATTCCGGTTTGCCTACCTGCCGCACCATTTCTGCAATCGCTGCACTGGCACAAGTAAAATAGTCCGCTGCATGGGAATACCTGCTGCTGATTGCGCTGTCAACATATTTTAAATCAGGAAGATAAATATCCACATAGCCCTCTAACAGGCGAAGTGTTTCCACCTTTTCATAGGA
The DNA here is from genome assembly GCF_003462605.1 of Roseburia sp. OM04-10BH. Lineage (NCBI taxonomy): Bacteria > Bacillati > Bacillota > Clostridia > Lachnospirales > Lachnospiraceae > Roseburia > Roseburia sp. OM04-10BH. Next base: position 36,158 of record NZ_QTZI01000017.1, on the reverse strand, counting down.
ACTGGTATTATAAACAACCGGAAGATAAAGTCCCTGCTGCTTTGCCAGCTTCAGTGCTTCAACCACCTGTGGTACAAAATGTCCTGCCGTTACCAGATTGATATTATTTGCACCCTTTTCCTGCAATTCCAGGAAAATTTCTGCCAGCCGCTCTATACTTATTTCAATTCCAGCTTTTCCTGTGGCAATATTGTGATTCTGGCAGAAGATACAGCCTAAATTACAGCCGCTGAAAAATACCGTTCCGGAGCCATTCTGCCCGGAAATGCACGGTTCTTCCCACATATGAAGTGCCGCTCTTGCAGCCTTTATAACTGCTGTCTGACCACAGACTCCCATTTCACCTTTTTTACGATTTACCCCACATTCTCTTGGGCAGAGCATACAATTTTCCATCTCTTTTTCCTTTCCTTTATTTTTTCTTGCGGTTCTTCCCACTCCCGCCGGATTAGTCTTGCCTTTTCCGATTCTATCATATATAGTTATTCTTGTAGGATATTTTCTTATCATAACTATAACTTTCTTATATATCCTAACACAAATCTTTGAAATCACAAAGGAGTCTGACTATGAATACATCGATTCAAAACTGCATGGTTGCCCAGTCCGGCGGACCAACCGTTGCAATAAATGCAAGCCTTGCCGGTGTCATTAAAGGTGCTGCCGGCTGCTATGGCACTGTTTACGGTTCCGTAAATGGAATCTTAGGTATTTTAAATGAACATTATCTTAACCTTTCCGAAATTATGGAAGCAGACGAAAATGCATTAGAGCGTCTGATTCACACACCGGCAATGTACCTTGGTTCCTGCCGTTTTAAGCTGCCGGATTTTATGGATGATGATTCTTCTTATAACTATATTTTCAAGCAGTTTGAAAAGCTGAATATCGGTGCATTCTTCTATATCGGCGGAAATGATTCCATGGATACCGTATTAAAGCTTTCCGAATATGCCGAGCGAATCGGAAGCAATGTCCGCATTATTGGTATTCCAAAGACCATCGATAATGACCTGATGGTAACAGACCACACTCCGGGATTTGGCTCCGCCGCCAAATATATTGCATCTTCTTTACTTGAAATTGCACATGATACATTTATCTATGCCGTAAAGAGTGTAACAATCGTAGAAATTATGGGACGCGATGCCGGCTGGCTGACCGCCGCTTCCGCCCTTGCCAGAAACGAATACAGCGATGCGCCGCATCTTATTTATCTTCCGGAATGCAATTTTGATAAAGAGGAGTTCTTAACGGATGTGCGTGCTCTCTTAGAGGAACACAACAATATTATCATTGCAGTATCTGAGGGAATTCATGATGCAGAGGGCAATTACATCTGTGCTGGAGAAAGCAAGGAAGATACCTTCGGTCACAGCCAGTTAAGCGGTGCCGGTAAAGCGCTGGAATATCTGATTAAAGACAATATCAACGTAAAAGTCCGTTCTGTAGAAGTAAATGTATTACAACGTTGCGCTGCCCACCTTTCTTCTGCCACCGATTTAAATGAAGCAGTTGCTTCCGGTGAACATGCTGTTGCTTTTGCAAAACAGGGCATTACCGCTTCCATGGTAACCATGAACCGTACTTCCAATACACCATATACCATCGAATACGGTTATGCAGAAATCAAAAATATTGCGAACGAAGCAAAATCCGTTCCAAGAGCATGGATTAACGAGCGTGGAAATGACGTTACCGAAGAAATGGTAGCATATCTTCTCCCACTGATTCAGGGCGAGACTTCCATTTCCTATGAAAATGGACTGCCAAATTATATGAACGTGTCACACCTGACTAACAAACGTTAGTTACCCGCATATACAAAATCCGCTGTCCCGGTTGAGACATTTTAATCAGTCTTTTCCGATACAGCGGATTTTTATTCCGAAATCATCTCAATGAATTTGCCGACTTCAGCCCATGCCCGCTTGGATTCCGGCATCATAAGCATTGCCATCTGGAATACATGAAACATTCCTTCGTAAATGCTTAAGCGGACTTTTACGCCCTGCTTCTTTGCTTTTTCTGCTACGGATGTGGAATCACTTAAAAGCATCTCATAAGAACCTACCTGAATCAGCATTGGCGGAAATCCTGTGAAGTCACCAAACAACGGTGAAATATAAGGATTCGTTTCGTCTGCGTCTCCTACATAATCCTTATTATAAATGAGACTGTCTCTTGTATTTCCAAATAAAGGGTCCCGCTCATAATTCGTATCATAGGATTCACCACTGGCAGTCAGATCTGTCCAGGGAGACATAGCAATCAGTCCGCAGGGAAGTGCTTTCCCATGATCCTTTAAGTACATGCAAAGTGCCAATGCCAGTCCACCTCCGGCAGAATCACCTGCCACAATAATCTGTTCCGGCTTAAATCCACAGCTTAGCAGCCATTCATAGGCTTCCACCGTATCTTCCAATGCTGCCGGGAAAGGATGCTCCGGTGCCACGCGGTAATCGATGGTCAGCACACTGATTCCTCTTCCCACCTCGCTGTAAAGTCCGGCAAAGGTGCGGTAGGCATTTCGCATTTTTCCAATATACCCGCCACCATGCAGCTGCAGAACTACTTTATCTTCCCTCGGATTCTGCATGGAGGTTAAAAGCTCCATTTCAAACTGTGGCATCTTAATTTTCTGCATCAGAAAACAGTCCGGGCATTTCCACGCCGGTTCCACCATTTTCTTACGAAGCTCTCCGGTCTTTAATTTTCTTCCTATTAAGTTATCACTTGCAAAACGGGCAATTAGGTCACGGATGACTCTGCCCTGTACACTCGTCTTACTTTCTTCCATAATCACCTTACATGAAATCTTCTCTTTAATTCTAGTCTGGCTCTGCGGTCACCGATAATCAGCGTTCCGAGGAATAAAAATACCGATATTCCAAATGCCAGTTCACTTAAACCCGGATGGGTCACGATGTGAAGTGCTATCAAAAGCAGCGGTATCAGGCTGCATACAATTCCAAACAACTGGAACATCAGATAACTCTGCCAGTTTCTGGAATTGATAATCATGAGCAGAACAATACCTGCATCTAACAGCATAATGCCTGCCGGAAGCACATAATTAACCGACCATCCATGGAATCCCACTATCCAGTCAATCAGAATCACATATAAAATTCCGGATAATGTGGTTGCTATGATTTTCGTCCGATATCCATTATTGCTTAAAATATCCAGCCGGAAAATCAGGAACAGATACCAAAGTCCTGCAATTGCAATCAGGCTCCAGAGTTTTCCCTGATACCAGATATAATTGAGATAGCCTGCTGCCACACTGCCTAATAACACCAGAAAGAATATAATATTTGTCACAAATTTTAATCTTCTGGTGGGAATCCATGCATCCGGATAGGTATTGCGTCCTTCTTCTCCCTCTTCTAATACGCTGTGGCACAGCGGACAGATCTGGCTGTCATCTAAGATTTCCACATTACAGTTCTTACATTTACTCATAATACACACCATTACTTTCTATTTCCACATTCAGACCATCCTCTGACAGTTTCCGGAAAAATCCACGCTGCAGGGATGTATCTTTTAAAACAGAACTAAAGGTAAATGCCAGCGTATCCTGATAGGAACAAATCGTTCCCTTGATATTCTGTCCCTTTGACATGGCAAGGAATGCATAAAACATCTTGATATATGGCTGGTAATCCTCTTCCACTTTCACATTTCCAATGTTGGTTACAGTGGATGTATTTGCCAGTGCTGCCGATGTATACACATAACGCATGGCAATATTTTTCAAAAACAGCGGTACTGCTCTTGCAACCAATAATTTTTCATTGGAAACATTATAGGAAAACAGTTCCTCTAAATGCTCTTTATTAATCTGTTGATGAAGACTCTCTGTAGTAATCTTCAATACTTCTTCAAACGTATAGGAATCCTTCACCGGCTCAAACTCTGCAGATACTACCGTAAAAAAGTTCTTGGTGGTAATGGAATTAAAATATGGTCTTAAATTCACCGGAACCGCTACACGAATCGGACGTTTGTCCGGCATACCATGCAGATATTCCCGATATACGCTGTAAGCAAATGCCGCAACCAGATACTCATTGATGCTGACACCATATTTATGACATACCCCTTTCAATGCCGGAATCTTTACAAATCCATGAATCACTCCAAATTCATCGGTCCGTAATTTTTCCCCTTTGATAAGATATGCTTTCTTTGTCTTATATCCCTTGGCATAGCTGTGCTTGTAATTTTTAAGGAAGCTGTCCTCACGGTTCATGGATGTGTCGCTGCTTAACTTATCTCCCAGCTTCTCCTTCAGTTCCGGATGCACCAATCTTAAATACTGATAGGTCAGCTCCTTTAAGAAATTGATTCCGCCCATGCCATCTGTCAGTACATGAAAAACCTCAAGGTTAATCCGGCATTTATAATAAGTTACCCGGAAAAGATAGCTGTGGTTCTTATTCTGTCTGATAAAACGGCATGGAAAATGTCTTTCTTCCTGTACTCTTGGAGCACTCTTGCCATTTTCTTCAAAATAATACCAGAAAATCCCCTGACGCAGTCTTAAGTTAAAGCCCGGAAATTTTGGAAGTACGATATCCAGTGCCTGCTGCAGATACTCCGGCTGCACCTCTTCCTTTAAGGTAACTGCAATCCGGTACACATTGCTCATTGATTCTCCTGCAATGACCGGAAAAAGATGTGCCGTATTATCCAGCCGGTCCCATTTGATATCGGTATGACGACGCTTATTATCTTCTGCTTTCCGCTGCTGCTTCTCCTGCTTTTCCAGTTCCTTTGAAGCGGCTTTTTCGTGCCGGCTCTGCTCTTTGACCGCCTGCTTTTCCTGCTTGCTTTCTGCTTTGGCAGCGGCTTTCTCCTTCTTTATCTTCTCTTTATTTTGTTGTCTTAGCTTTTTTTCTTCTTTACTCATAACGAATATTATAAAATAATACGCATAAAAATACAACCGGCGTTTCTAAGCTGTCGGCATTTTTCGTCTCGGCAGGCAGACCTTAAATGTTGTCCGGCCGTTTTCACTCATTACACGGATGGTTCCTCCATGCAGATCCACCAGTTCTTTTGCGATGGCAAGTCCCAGACCCGCTCCTCCGCTGTTGGTCTGTCTCGCTTCATCCCGCCGATAGAATTTGTCAAAAATACGCTGCTGTTCTTCCGGTGATATGGTCTGCCCCTGATTACTGAACAGGATAACGGTTCCCGGTGGCTCCTCCCATGCGGAAATGACAATGGTACTGTCCGGATTACTGTAGGCAATGGCATTTTTTAATATGTTATTAAAAATCCGCGCCAGCTTATCTGCATCCCCATATACTTTGCAGTTTTCATCAGCCCGTATTTCCACTTTCTTATGTTCCGGTGCAAGAAGCGGGTACACTTCATCCGACAGCTGCATCAGCATATAATAAAGATCTATCTCTGTCGTTGCCAGTTCAATATCCTGCCGGTTAAAACGGGTGATGTCAAAAAATTCATTCACCAGAACTTCCAGTCTCTGTGCTTTGTCCAGGGTGACATGGATAAATTTATCCTGCTGCTCTTTTGAAATATCCGGCATCTCCTCTAATAATTTCAGATACCCAATCACAGAGGTAAGCGGCGTCCGGATATCGTGGGCAAGATACAATACCAACTCATCCTTCTTCTTCTCTGCCATCTGAATATCATAAAGCTGCCGGTTTAAAGTTGCATTCACGCTGTTTAACTTTTCTTCCATGGCAGCCATTTCCTTCGACATGCGGATCTGTCTGCCATCATGATGCACCAATGCATTGATTCCATTATCAATTTCCTGAAAATATTTTGTAAATGAATTTAAAAAGAAATAAAACATCAGACAGAATACCAGTGCAATTGCCCCAAAGAAAATCAGTTCGAAGTGATTTCCGATATTATGCCAATAGAAATCTCTCGCATCTTCATAAGTCATGCTGGTAAAATCATAAAGAAACCTTACAATTCCATCCGCAAATCTGCCCTGCAGCACATACTGGTAGAGAAACCAGATGCCAAAGAAAGCTCCTGCCATCAGTAATACAATCCGGGAAAATATTTTTCGTCTTACCGGTGCAAAATCCAGTTTTTTCTTATTATTGTCATCCTTCAATCTTATATCCCACTCCCCATACTGTCTTAATGTATTTTGGACGTTCACCGGTATCCTTAAGTTTCTCCCGCAGATGCCGGATGTGAACGGTTATGGTATTGTTGCTTTTGCTATAATATTCGTCTTTCCAGATAATATGAAACAGCTCTTCCGCACTGAGTACCCTGCCTTTTGCTTCACACAACGCCTGCAAAATCGTAAATTCTGTCGGTGTAAGTGAAATCTCATCTCCATCGAGATAGCATTCATGTGCACATTTCTTTAACAAAATTCCACGGCATATAATAGTATCATCCGATTCCGTTCCTGCACGATTTGATGCATAAATTCCATTTGCCGCATCATATGAACCATTTGCAGATGTATTTTCTATTATATTACCGTCGAAAGACATATTCTCTGCCGGCTGGTCCGTCCTTGCTCCATAGTGCTCATAACGGCGTAACTGTGCCTTCACTCTTGCAACCAGTTCCAGCGGAAGAAACGGTTTTGTCACATAATCATCTGCTCCTATGGTAAGTCCGGTTACTTTATCCACTTCGGAATCTTTTGCAGTTAACATAATGACCGGATAATTCTCTTTTTTTCGAATCCGGCGGCACAGCTCCAGTCCACTAATCCCCGGCAGCATAATATCCAAAATTGCAAGGTCAATTTTCTCATGCTCTATTGCATCTATTGCTGTATCTCCATCGTAACACTTGATTACGTCAAACTTCTCACTTACCAGATATATCTCTACTAAGTCTGCAATCTCCTTCTCATCATCCACCACAAGAATACGGTTTTTCATAAAAATCCCTCCTGCCTGTCTGCTATTCCAAACACATTATAGCATACAGACAAAGGAGGGATTCCTTATTATTTATTAAGATTTACTGAACTTTACCAACATGGCGGTGAGGATGAATCCGCCATAAACCCGGTGCAAAAATCACTAACATCGGGTATAATTCCAATCGACCAACCAGCATGTCAAACATCAATACCAGCTTGGATAAAACACTGAACCCACCAAAGTTACCGGTCGGTCCTACCCTGTTAAGTCCCGGTCCGACATTATTAAAGGTTGCCATAACTGCTGTAAAGTTCGTTGTCATATCAAAATTATCAAGACTGATTAACAACACTGATACGATAAGAATAACAACATAGCCTGCCAGATAGCATAACACAGTCTTTACCACATTATCCGGTATTCGTCTTCCGTCCATATGTACCTTCTGCACACTTCTCGGATGGGTCACAGACATAATTTCATTGCGGACAGATTTTACCATAATAATGAGACGGGAAACCTTAAATCCACCGCCGGTACTTCCGGCACAGGCTCCGACAAACATTAAAAGCACCAGAATCATTCTTGAAAATTCCGGCCAGAGATTAAAATCTGCCGTGGCAAATCCTGTAGTACTGATAACAGATGCCACCTGAAAGATTGCCTGCTGGAATGCTTTTCCAAAAGAAGCAAAGCTGGCTCTGATATTAAATGCAATAAGCAGTGCCGAACCGAATACGATCAAAAGATAGTAACGCATTTCCTCACACATCAGTGCTTCCTTCGGCCGCTTAATCAAAAACATATAATATACAGTAAAATTAATGGAACAGATAATCATAAATACCGTAATGATAATCTGCACCGCTGTACTATAAGATGCTATACTACTGTTCAATAGTCCAAATCCACCGGTTCCCACGGTACCAAAGGTCAATGTCATGGAATCAAAGAGTGGCATTCCTGCTATTAACAGCGCAATAATCTCAATCACCGTAAAGACTACATAGATTCCATAGAGAATCATTGCAGTAGTCTTTACCTTTGGAACCAGTTTTCCAACAGCTGGTCCCGGGCTTTCTGCACGCATCAGATGCATGCTGGAGCTGTCGGAAAGGGGCATGACTGCCATAATAAATACCAGCACACCCATACCACCAATCCAGTGGGTAAAGCAACGCCAGAAAGCTGTTCCACGGGAAAGTGCCTCTACATCACTTAAGATACTTGAGCCTGTTGTCGTAAAGCCGGAAATTGTCTCAAATAACGCATCAATATAAGATGGAAATTCTCCGGTTAAATACATTGGCAATGCGCCAATCAGACTGAGGATTATCCAGCTTAATGCAACTGCTGCAAATCCTTCTTTTGAATAAAATACACTGCTCTTCGGTTTTCTTCTTCTGCCCCAAAACCCAATCAGCATACAGGCAAGTCCGGTAATCAGATATAAAAGGCCTTCCTTTTCCTGATAAATACCTGCTGTTGCTGCCGGAAGCAGAAGAAAGATTCCCTCGAAGCATATAACACTGCTTAATATGTATCGAATCATGGAATAATTCATGACAAGCCTCCTACCTTAATGCATCCCGGATATCATGTAACCCTGTCGTCGTGGTAACAAGAATTACCGTATCTCCCACTTCAATTACACTCTGTCCTTTTGGAATGGTCACTTTTCCTTTATGGGTGATACATCCAATCAGCATCTTAGGTTTCAAGCGAAGATCCTGCAGCGGAATTCCAACCACCGGAGAGCCCTCTTTAATTAAAAATTCCAGTGCTTCTACCCGGTTATCATTCAGCTTGTACAATGTCTCAATATTACTTCCCATGGAGTTTTTCATGGCACGTACATACTTGATAATACTCTCGGAAGTAATGAATTTCGGATAAATAATACTTCCTACATCTAACTGGTCAATAATATCATCATAAGAAATACGATGAACTTTAGTAATCAGTTTTGCAGAAGATAAACTCTTTGCAAACAATGCCAGCATGATATTCTCTTCATCAAAATTAGTGGTCGCTACAAAGGCTTCTGTCTCTAACAATCCCTCTTCAATTAAAAGGTCTTTATCTGTTGCATCGCCACAGATAATCATCGCCTTTGGAACCATTTCATTTAATTCTTCGCAGCGTTCTTCGTCACGTTCTACAATTTTGACACGGATACCCATTTCCAAAAGCTGCTTTGCAAGATAAACAGAAGTTCTTCCTCCACCGACAATCAGTGCATCTCTCGCAGAAGAAGTAGGTACTCCTAACTTTTTAAAGAATTCAATCGTCTTAGCCTGTGTTCCTACAATGGAAATCTCATCCCTGGCTTTCAACTCAAAATTACCATCCGGAATATATACTTCATCTCCACGCTCAACCACTGCTATCAGTACGTCACAATGCAGTCTGCTTCCCATATCCTTAAGCTGCATATTACAAAGAGGGTTGTCCTCCTCAATCCGGTAGTTGACTAATTCCACCCGGCTCTTGGCAAATGAATCCACTTTGAGCGCGGAAGGGAATTTCAGCAGTCTCGCCATTTCGCGCGCTGCTGCAAGCTGTGGATTGATAATCATGGACAACCCTAATTCCTCTTTAATAAAACCTATTTCTCTACTGTATACAGGATTGCTGACTCTTGCAATCGTATGGCAGCCTCCTGCTTTTTTTGCGATCAGACAGCATAAAAGATTCAGTTCATCTGAACCTGTCACTGCAATCATAAGGTCTGCATCTGCAATCCCTGCATCTGTCTGTGCATTAAAACTTGCACCATTTCCAATAATTCCCATTACATCACATACATTGGTCACTGCCTCTACAGCCTGCTGTCTGCAATCAATTACTGTAATATCATGTTTTTCTTTACTAAGCTGTTCTGCAAGTGTTGCACCTACATTACCACAGCCCACTATAATTATCTTCATAGCTTCTCCTATGCTTGTTCTCATACATATTTATTGGTCGTTGAAGCAAATACCTATGACGAATTATAGCAGACTTTATAAATAATGCAATCCCGGTTTTACCCAATCCTAATTCTGGGCAAATCTTGCCAGGAACTGCTTTGTTCTCTCTTCTTTCGGATGCTCGATTACTTCCTTCGGGTCACCCTGTTCAATAATATAACCGCCATCCATAAAAATGACACGGTCAGCCACATCTCTGGCAAATGCCATCTCATGAGTTACAATTACCATGGTCATATGCTCACTTGCCAGCTGACGGATTACTTTTAAGATTTCTCCGGTAAGCTCCGGATCTAATGCGGAGGTTGGCTCATCGAAGAATAAAATCTGTGGATGAAGTGCTAACGCTCTTGCAATGGCAACTCTCTGCTGCTGTCCACCAGAAAGCTGGCATGGATAGCAGTCTGCCTTATCGGATAACCCCATTTTTTCAAGAAGCTCCATTGCTTCTTTCTTTACTTCTTCTTTATTCCGCTTCTGCACATGTACCGGTGCATCCATCAGATTCTTTAACACGGAATAATGTGGAAACAGATTAAAGTTCTGAAATACCAGTCCGAAATATCCCTGAATCTTTTTTAATTCTGCGTTTCCCACATACTGGGATTTTCCATCCGCACCGGTTGACACTGCATGCTCACCGAGATAAACCAGTTCTCCTTCATCCATTGTCTCAAGAAGTGTGGCACAACGCAGCAGTGTTGATTTACCGGAACCGGAAGGACCTATAATTGCTACAACCTCACCCTGTTCCACGGAGAGTGAAATATCATGAAGTACATCTACAGCCCCAAAGCTTTTCTTTACATTCTTTATCTCTAACAGCTTCATTCTTTTCCTCTCCTTACTTATAATAACTCAGTTTCTTTTCAATTCGTTCCATGATAAATGCCACTACAAAGTTAAAGATGTAGTAGAAAAGTCCTGCTACAAACAATGGCATGATGCTGCTGACACGGGCTGCAATCTGTTTTGCAATGGTAAACATTTCTGCATAAGCCAGTACAAATGCCATGGAAGTATCTTTTACCAGTGTAATAACTTCATTGGTTACCGGCGGCACCACGCGTTTTACCATCTGCGGGAAAATGATTTTACAGAAGGTCTGTGCCTTAGAGTATCCTAATACTTTGGCTGCTTCATACTGTCCTACCGGGATTCCCTCGATTCCTGCACGGTAAATCTCTGCGAAATATGCCGCATAATTAATGGAGAAACCAATGATTGTTGCATAAAAGCTATACTCTTTGGAGATTCGGATTCCAAATAAGTAATATGGTCCGAAATACACCACCAGAAGCTGAAGCATCAGCGGAGTTCCACGCATAATGGATATGTATAATTTTACAAGCCACTGCACCGGCTTAATCCGTGACTTTCTTCCAAATGCCACTAAAAGTCCTAACGGCAGTGAAAATACCAATGTTAATACAAATATAGAAAGTGATGCCAGCATACCGGACCCCAGCTGCTGTGCTACAGCAATAAATGACATATCTATTCTCCTAAGCAAACCATTTCTGGTAAATTATAATCTGTGTAGTTATTTACGATAGTAGTAAATGTTCCATCTTTTACCATCTCATCCAAGGTCTTCTGAACCTGGTCTTTTAACTCTGTATTACCTTTTTTAAATCCGATTGCATACTGCTCGCTGGATACCTGTTCATCCAACATACGGAAAGCATCTCCTCTGGATGACATCTGGTATTTTGCTACTCCGATATCCAATACTACTGCATCTACAGCACCGGACTCCAAGTTCATAAATGCAGTATTGTAATCAGCTACCTGCTGAAGTTCAGCAAAAGATGCAGTCAGCTCTTTATTTTCATCGGTTGCATCATCTCCCTGTAATGCTGCAAGTCCTGAAGAATCAGCCTGAACGTCTACTACTTTTCCTGCCAGATCTGATAATTTATTAATATCCGAATCTTTTGCAACAACTACAACGATACTGTTGTCTACATATGGATCAGAGAATGTATAGTCATCTTCTCTTCCGTTCATGGTAAATCCGTTCCAGATACAGTCAATGGAACCTGACTCTAATTCCATATCTTTTGAATCCCAGTTAATTGGTTTCTTTACCAGTTCCCATCCGTTACGGTCGCATACTTCCTGTGCCAGTTCAAGGTCAAATCCGGTATAATCTCCATCCTCATCCATATAACCATATGGTGGAAATTCTGCGTCAAATCCTACAACAAACTGGGTACGGTCTGAACCATTGTCGCTCTTTACATTTTCAGTATTCTGGACAGATGCATTGTCTTTCTTATCTGCATCCTTACTTCCACAGCCAGCCAGTGACACAGTCATTGCAGCTGCCAGTAAAACAGTCAACATTTTCTTCTTCATAATAGAGTTCCTCCTCTTTTTGTAACTTCTTTTTATTAAGTTCTTTTTCCATCACTTTAGTATACTACCATGATAAATCAGTAATGTAAATCATTTTCTATATTAATTTCAGGTTGTCAGCCGATAAATTTTAGACTAAAATTGGGCATATACCTGAATAATCCATAGGTGCTTGCGAATGGGGAGAGATTTTAAGGATAAAGAAATTTTGTGGCATTCGATGTACGTTTGATTTTTGGGGATGTGAAATGCCAACTGTTCTTAGTAGTCCATTTTTCTTTATTATAAACTGTCTTTTCACTTGCTTTGACAGAATATCGGCACTGTCCGTCAAAAGCGGATGCCACATAATGTCTGTAAGGGGCACTAGGAATTTCGGCATAATTCTGATTTCATCTGGCAACCGGCACATATTCACATCCATGTTCAAATGTGCCTCGCTGGTACATCCCTGTACCAGCGTTGCCTGTTGCCAGACGAAATCCCAAGTGCCCCTAACAGCCCTTAAAAGGCATCCGTACTTTGACAGACAGTACCAATATTCTGTTAAACATGGAAAAGACTGTTTTTATCCGAAAAAGAAAAATGGGCTACTTAGAACTGTGGCATTTCATCATCTTAAAATCAAATGTGCAGCGAATGCCTTAAAACTTTTTTATCAGGAAATCCTCCCTCCCCTTTCACAAGCGCCTATGCAATCAATGATAAAGGAGACATTACACCATGAATATACCAAATGACCCAGTCATGTTATTAAGTTACATCAACACGCAACTTCGGGACTTCTACCCTACCTTAAATGAACTCTGTTCTGCATTAAATCTTTCGAAAGATGAGCTCTGCAGCAAGCTTTCTGCCATCAACTACGAATATGATGAGGAAGCAAACCAGTTTGTATAAATGTGGTCTGTTGTGGTGGTCGGAAAGCCATATCTGCTGCAGCTACTTGGAAAATGTTCTTTCCCTCTCAGCAACAAAAATAACCACATTTATACCAACCGTTCTGATACACATAATGAAAGGAGTATCCCATGTCACTTTACGAAGACCTCTTGCAAAAACAGTTTCTGCCCCACGCCTACGAAGACTGGACAGATTATCGCAATGCCATCAGCAATTATCTGATTGCCTCTACTGCTGCTGACAGCTCCCTCGCTATCTTTGGTGCCGGCTGTTGTAACGACTGGGATTTATCGCTACTTGCCGGACACTTTTCATCGATTACTTTAATTGATAATAATCTTCCTGCCATGAAACAGGCTCTTAAACGCTATCAGTTGGAATCTTATCCTGCAATTTGCCTTGACGAATGCAATCTTACCGGTTTATACGGCAGTGATTACGAAAAATTCTGTGATACACTCTTTGAGCAGAAAAAGCTCTTTGGTGCATCCATTGATACAGAGCTTCCGGTCAGTACGGCACTGGCATTTCTGCATCAGACTTATGAGAAAGCCAAAAAGCATGTCATACGCTATGGCAGCCATGCTTTTGATTATTCTGTGGCTTTTGGTCTTCACAGCCAGCTTAATAATATGGCTGCATGGATCTGGGATACCATTGCAGAAAGCTTTCGCTGGCAGGATGAACGGGTAACGAAATATATTGCCTCACAGACCGATAAGATTGTAAAACGGGTTAATGATACCATTTTGCTTTCTACCGGGAAAGACGCTTTCTTTGGAAATGAACGGACTTCTTCCCTTAATGATTCTCCCATAAGCGGCGCCATGGAATGCATTTTAGACATCAAAAAACGTTACCCCGGCTGCCAGGCAGCTCTCGTTCCATGGAATTTTAATCCAGAACTTGGGGTAACGTATGAAATGCTGTTACAACATGTAACACTATAAATCAATTCTATGACTGTACGAACTGGCTGTTATAAAGGGCTGCATAGAAGCCATTCTTCTGAAGCAGTTCTTCATGATTGCCCTGTTCGATAACATGTCCGTCTTTCATAACCAGAATAATGTCTGCCTCTTCAATGGTAGACAGACGATGGGCAACGATAAAACTGGTTCTTCCCTTCATCATCCGGCCAAAAGCTTCCTGAATCTTCATCTCAGTTCGTGTGTCAATCGATGAAGTTGCTTCATCCAAAATCAGCATTGGCGGCAGGCAAAGCATAACTCTGGCAATGCAAAGAAGCTGTTTCTGTCCCTGGGAAAGATTGCCACCGTCCTCTGCAATTACCGTATCATAGCCCTTGGGCAGACGTTTGATAAAATTATGGGCATGGGAAGCTTTTGCTGCCTCCATGATTTCTTCATCGGTAGCATCCGGTTTTCCCATACAGATGTTCTCACGAATGGTTCCCTCCTTTAACCAGGTTTCCTGCAATACCATACCATAGCTGCTGCGCAGGCTGCTTCTTGTCATATCTTTAACCGGCACGCCGCTGACACGGATGATTCCGCTGTTGACATCATAGAACCGCATCAGAAGATTAATCAATGTTGTCTTACCGCATCCGGTCGGTCCGACAATTGCCACACGCTCACCCGGATTGACATGGAGATTAAAATCCTCAATCAGCTTCTGCCCCGGCTCATAAGAGAAGTAAACATGCTCTAAATCCACATCTCCCTTTACTTCCTCTAATACCACTGCATCTTCTGCATCCGGTACCTGTGCCTCTTCATCAATCAGCTCAAATACTCTTGCTGCACAAGCCAGTGCATTCTGTAACTCAGTTACGACACCGGAAATCTCATTAAAAGGCTTCGTATACTGATTTGCATAACTTAAGAAACAGGATAACTGCCCAACACTGATTCCACCATGGATAGCTGAAACTGCGCCAAACACGCCAACACCTGCATAAACTAACGCATTGATAAAACGGGTACTCGGATTGGTAATGCTGGAAAAGAATAAGGCACGAAGGGAATATTTTTCCAGTCTTCCATTAATTTCATCGAAACTTTCCAACGCCTCATCTTCATGGGAAAATGCCTGGACAATTTTCTGGTTTCCAATCATTTCATCGATTAAAGCAGTCTGCTCTCCTCTTGTTTCCGACTGCAGCTTAAACATGGAGAATGTTTTCTTTGCAATGAATCCTGCTACCACAAAAGACAACGGTGTTAAAAATACTACCACTGCCGTAATCTTTACATTGACGCTCAACATAAAGCCTAATGTTCCGACAATTGTTACCACACCGGTAAACAACTGGGTAAAACCCATCAGAAGTCCGTCTGCGAACTGGTCTACATCCGCAATTACGCGGCTGACTATTTCACCGTAGGAATGAGCGTCTAAATATTTCAGTGGAAGAATCTCTATTTTGCGGATAGCATCCTTACGGATATCCCGGACAATATTATAAGTCATCTTATTGTTGCAGACATTCATAATCCACTGGGCAGCTGCCGTAATCAGAATGACTACCACCATTTTCTTAAGGATCGGTGTAATATAAGTAAAATCCACTTTTCCTTTGTCTACGATATAATCAATGGCATCTCCGGTAAGAATCGGAATGTATAAGGTTAAAATTACACTGAGCACCGCTAATGCAATGGACAAACCTAAGAATAACCAGTACTTTTTCATATACTTAAGGATTCTTCCAAGGCTTTCCTTCTGTCTTGATTCCTTTTTCATATCAGTGTCCTCCTTCCGTCCTCTTAAACTGCGAATAATAGATTTCCTGATATACGCTGCAATCCTTTAACAATTCTTCATGGGTGCCGGTTCCTGCAACAGTTCCATCATCTAATACGATAATCTTATCGGCATACATAATGGATGCGGCACGCTGTGATACGATAAATACGGTCGGACGGTTTGGCATATTATGAATTGCCTGACGCAGTTTAGCATCGGTAGCATAATCCAGTGCAGATGAGCTGTCGTCCATGATAAGGATTTCCGGCTGTTTTACCAGTGCTCTGGCAATTGTAAGACGCTGCTTTTGTCCACCGGAGAAATTCTTTCCACCCTGTTCTACTTCCGCATCCAGCTTACCGTCTTTCTTATCTACAACTTCTGCTGCCTGTGCAACGGAAAGTGCCTGCTGCATCTCTTCTTCCGTCGCATCCTCTTTGCCCCAGGCAAGATTGCTTCGGACGGTTCCCGCAAACAGCACTGCTTTCTGCGGCACAATACCAATCTTATCTCTTAAATCCGTAATCTTATATTCCCGAACATCCATGCCATCTACCATAACCTGTCCCTCCGTGACATCATAGAAACGAGGAATCAGATTGACCACAGAGGACTTCCCGGAACCGGTTCCACCGATAATACCAATGGTATCTCCTGGCTTTGCTTTAAAATCAATGCCGGTTAAGGTATCTGCTCCGGCACCTTTATAACGCATGGAAACATTGCGGAATTCTACGGTATATCCGGTATCTTCCTTTTTGCTTCCATTTCCATCCACCATGGAAGTCTCCATCTCAAAAATACTCTGCACGCGGTTTCCACAGGCAATTGCCTTGGTTACCGTAATAATCAGGTTTGCAAGCTTTACTAATTCCACCAGAATCTGGGACATATAGTTTACCAGTGCTACTACTTCACCCTGTGAAATCTTTCCGATATTTACCTGAATTGCACCTGTCCAGATAAGAATAACCAGTGCCACGTTGATGATAATATAGGTAAGCGGATTCATCAATGCTGAAATTTTTCCTACGAAGAGCTGTACATCCGTCAGCCTCTCATTACTCTCATCAAAATCTGCAATTTCTTCCTGCTCTTTATTAAAGGCACGGATAACACGGCTTCCGGTCAGATTCTCCCTTGTTACTCCAAGGACTTTATCTAAAGATGCCTGCACCCGGCGGAACAACGGAATTGTAATTATCATAATTCCAAATACCACAACGGATAAAACAGGAATCGTTACCACAAAGATAAGCGCTGCCTTTACGTCAATGGTAAATGCCATAATCATGGCACCAAATACAATAAAAGGAGAACGCAAAAACAGACGGAGTACCATATTGACACCGGACTGTGCCTGATTGATATCACTGGTCATTCTGGTAATCATGGTATCCGTTCCTGCGGTATCCATCTCTGTATAGGACAATTTCTGAATATGGTCAAATAATGCATGACGTACCTTAGTTGCAAAACCTACTGCCGCTTTTGCTGCAAAATACTGTGCAGTAATGGAACAGGTCAGTCCCACTAATGCCAGCAAAATCAAGATTCCACACATTTTCAAGATGAATCCGCCATCTTTATTGCCAATACCGGTATCAATGATTGCTGCCATAACCAAAGGCACAAACAATTCAAAGGATGCCTCTAATAATTTAAATAATGGACTTAAAATGCTCTCTTTTTTGTAATCCTTTAAAAAACGCAATAACTTTCTCACTGTACCTGCTCCTAATTAGTGATCATCTAATATTCCCTTTTTCCTATCTTTCTATGGCTGAATCTTATCTTTTTTTAATCCATCCATATAAACTTTGGTTTCAGCCACAACCACACCGCTCAATGCAGTAACTGCAATCAGGTTCGGCAGAGCCATCAGTCCGTTGAAAATATCTGCAATGGTCCATACAGCAGATACTGTCATAAACGGTCCGATAAATACCGCTAAGATGTATAACCAGCGGTATGCTTTTACAACAGCCTTCTTATGTCCGGTCAGATACTCCAGACAGCGCTCACTGTAATAATCCCATCCTAAGATTGTGGTAAATGCAAAGAATACCAGACATACCATCAGGATAAAGGATGCTACCTGATTTGGGAACGGAAGTCCGAGCTGGAATGCCTTGGTTGTAACAGCAACACCTTCCAAGCCCATGTCCCATGCACCGGTAAGTACGATTGCAAGACCTGTCATGGTACAGATAATCAGTGTATCAATTACAGTTCCAAGCATGGAAACCAGTCCCTGTTTTACCGGATAATCGGTCTGGGCTGCTGCAGCCGCGATTGGTGCACTACCAAGTCCTGCTTCATTTGAGAAAATACCACGGGCAATACCTTTCTGCATTGCTACAATAATACTTCCCATTGCACCACCGGCTACCGCCTTAAATCCAAAGGCACTCTTTATAATGGTTGCAAATGCTGCTGGAACCTCTGTAATATGCATCACAATAATAATTAATACAACAACCACATAAGTCAGTGCCATAAATGGTACAATGACCTGTGATACTGTAGAAATTCTCTTAATTCCACCGATGATAACAAGTGCCACACAGATGGTAAGAATAATACCTGCAATAATTACAGTCCAGGAATAAGTTCTTCCAAAGAGGTCAACTGTCCATGTGGTATCCGGGTCAAAGAAGCCCTTTACTGCACTGGTAATACCATTAATCTGTGTAAAAGTTCCAATTCCGAATAAACCTACGCCCACACCAAAGAAGGCAAATAATTTTCCAAGCCATTTCCACTTTGATCCCATTCCATTTTCAATATAATAGAATGGTCCGCCGATGATATGACCATCTTCTGCCACCACACGGTACTTGATTGCCAGTAGACACTCACTATATTTTGTGGCAGTTCCAACCAGTGCTGCTATCCACATCCAGAATAACGCACCCGGTCCACCTTCTACCAATGCAGTTGCTACTCCGACAATATTTCCGGTTCCTATGGTTGCTGATAATGCAGTGCAAAGTGCTGCAAAACTGGATACTTCGCCGGATTCGCCACTCTTTTCATTTTCAAACAAATATTTTACTGCTAATGGTAATTTTCTAATCTGAAGTCCCTTCAGGCGGATGGTAAGAAAAATTCCCACCAGAAGGATCAATACAATAAGTGGTACACCCCAGACAAAATTATCAATTTTACCAAGAATGTTGTTAATCTGGTCTAACATTTTTGTTCGCTCCTATTCTCTTTTGATTCCAATTTAAATGGTTAAATACACTTTAGCATAGCACAGTTATCAAGTGCAATCAATAATTCTATCTTTTTTTTGCATAATTTGTATAAAAATACTCCTTTAGGGTTATATTACGGATGAGGTGATGACAAAATGATTTTAACCGAACAAGAGACTATGCTGTTAAATGATTTAAAACAGCAGGAAGAACTTTGCCGCGACAAATATGCCTTTTACAGCAGCGAAGCAAAAGACCCTGAATTAAAACAGTTATTTGAGGTCATTCAGAAAGAAGAAGCAGAACACTATGACACCATCAGCAGTCTGCTTTCCGGTGATACGCCTGATGTTGGTATAGCTGCCCCGAAGAACTATCAGCCAAAAGCTGCTTACCATGCATCCAGTGAAAATGCCGACAAGAAGCATGATGCATTATTGTGCAGTGATTCCATTTCCAGTGAAAAGTATGTATCTTCCGCATACAACAACGATTTATTCAGCTTTGCTTCTCCAAAAGTCCGTCAGATTTTAAACCATATCCAGACGGAAGAACAGCAGCATGCAGAAATGATTTACCGTTATAAAACTGCAAATCAGATGGCTTAACCTGCAGATGCATTGCAACTGTCAAAAAGGCATCGGAACAGGAAATTTTTCTGCTCCAATGCCTTTCATGCTTTTTCTACTTATTATTTATTTTCGCTGCTCACGGTTCTTACATTTCATCTCATACATTCGCTCATCTGCCCAGTTAATATACTGTTCCATGGATGCCTCGGTATCCGGCTCCTTCTGGTAATAACCGATACTCATAGACAGACGGTACGGTAGCTTCTCATCCCTCTGCCACTGCTTTAACAAGGCTGTTATCTGAGCTTTCTTTTCTTCAGCCTGTTCCCAGATTAAAGCATCAGAAACCACTAAGAATTCGTCCCCTCCATAACGGATAATCAGTTCCTTTTCACAGAACGCCTCCTGCAACGCCTCTGCTGCAAGGCAGATTGCCTGGTCACCCGCTTCATGACCAAACTCATCATTGATTTTCTTTAACCCGTCCATATCAGCAAAGATAAATAACAATCGACGTCTGCTGGTATTTGCCTGTTTTACCATATCTACCACAAATCGGTTGATTCCCATCCGGTTATAAACTCCTGTCAGGCTGTCGCGGACTGCCATATTATCAATGTTACGGGCAGCATTCCGAAGTTCTGATACATTCTTTAACTTTTCCAATGCATTACTGATATTACGAATCCAGACATAATAATTCGGAATATGTTTTGTATCCAATGTACCGGTCAGTATCATATATCCCAGGCAATTATCCCTGAAATGAACCGGCATATAGAGATATTCCCCTGAACCTCTGCCATTCCACATTGCCGGGAACATCTGCTCACTGGTAAAAGAATAAAATTCCGGCATGCCGTCCTCATTATTTAATTTGGTTATGTATATCTTGTTTTCATAATCCCGGGTAATTGTGCGGTTGCGTAAAATGCTGTTACCACGGCCGGTCATCTCATAATAAATACTCTTATTCAGGCACAGATATACATCCTCTGTCGTAAACTTCCCAATATTCTGGCGGATACAGAAGATTAATTCTTCCAATGATTCGCACTCCATCATCTCATCTTCCATATTGCGTATCTGATAAGTATATTTTTCATTTTCTTTTTTTTCAAGGTATAACGTTTCTATCGCAGATACCACGCGCTTTTTATCCTCTAAAACACAGCCACAGCTTTCATGCACTGCAACACGGGAAGATAAAATCAGCTCCTGTTTCTTCCCTGTCTCAATTTCCTGCAAAAGTAACTGCATAGCGGTATATCCCAGTGTCTCCTTTGGTCTGGCTACCGTAGTAATTCCCGGAATATAGCGCTGGGTATCATAAGAGCCATCAAATCCTGTTACTGCTATGTCCTGTGGCACCTGATATCCCAACTGTTTCAAACGGTTGCAGGCGCCTAATGCCATCTCATCATTGACACAGCAAAGTGCCCGTGGTATCTTTCCAGCCTCTTCCATGGCATCCACTACCTGTACGCCACTGTCAAAGGAAAAATCCCCATGCCATACCGTATAATCTTCTGTTGAATAGTTCTTTTCTTCCACAAAATCTTCAAATGCCTTCTGGCGGATATTACTCTCTTCATTTGTTGCATTTGCAGCTACAAAATGAATTGGATGATAGCCATGACTGTCAACATGCTCTATCATCTCCCGCATTGCCTTATAATTATCTATTCCAATCAGGCTTAAGCCTTCTACCTTTTCCTCAAAGCTTACTGCAGGAATGCCAGCGTGATGTATTCTTCGAATAATTTCCTCTTTTGTTGTTTTCTCCCAAATTGTATTGGTCGCAAAAATTACGCCATCAAAACGCGAAAGATTAGCCAGCGAATATATTTTATTTTCTCCAAGCACATGCTTGTCCGAAATCTCACTCCCTGCCTGACAGGTAAAAATAGAGATTGCATAGTTTGCTTCCTTTGCCTTACGAATAATACCATTGATTAATCTGGTCTGATATTCACTATTCCATCCAGCTAAAAAGACTGCAATATTACCCAGTTCTTCCATTATGTTCCCTCCAGCATATTTCTTTTATTTTACCACAAATATTCCGACTTTCCACCTGCTTTTTATGAAACTCTTTAAATTTATTTACCAGACATTTATCACACATTCTCGTGCCTGCGACGGTCGCTTGCGGCATCTACCTTATACGCCGCAGTGTGCATCCTCACGGAGCGTTTTTTACTTTACAGGAAAGCAATTTCCTGTAAAGCAAAAAAGACCTGCAAAATAACAGGTCTCTTTTTCTACATCTTCTTTATATATTTTCTTCAGTTTTCTTATAACTGCGTTGTTACGAAAATATCGTAAATTGCCTTGATGGCATTTTCAAAATCAGAATTACTTACTCCAATGATAATATTTAACTCAGATGACCCCTGGTCAATCATCTTAACATTGACATTTGCATGTGCCAGTGCTGAGAAGATTCTTCCGGATGTTCCTCTGGTGGAACGCATACCGCGTCCTACAACTGCAATCAGGGCGATGTTAGACTCTAATTCTACGCTGTCCGGCTTTGCAAGGCGGTGAATTGCAGATACAACCGCCTGTTCCTTGCCTTCAAATTCCGGCTGATGTACAAATACGGTCATGGTATCAATACCAGATGGCATATGTTCAAAGTTAATACCGTTTTCTTCAAATGCAGAAAGCACTTTACGTCCAAAACCAACTTCTGAATTCATCATATCTTTATCAATATTTACAGATACGAAGCCTTTCTTTCCGGCAATACCGGTAATGGTATATTTGGACTGGTGACAGGTTGTTTCCACAATCCATGTTCCCTCATCTTCCGGTGCATTGGTATTACGGATGTTGATTGGAATACCGGCTTTACGGACCGGGAATACTGCATCTTCATGTAATACGCTTGCTCCCATGTAGGAAAGCTCTCTTAACTCACGGTATGTAATTACTTTAATTGGTTCCGGATTGTCAATAATTCTTGGGTCTGCAATCAGGAAACCGGAAACATCAGTCCAGTTCTCATATGCTGTAGCATGAACAGCCTTTGCAACAATAGATCCTGTAATGTCAGAGCCGCCTCTGGAGAAGGTCTTAACACTTCCGTCCGGCATGGAACCATAAAATCCAGGAACTACAGCACGTTCAACCTTGGAAAGACGTTTGCTCAACACTTTATCTGTCTTGTCTGCATCAAAGTTACCATCTTTATCAAAGAAAATTACTTCTGCTGCATCCACAAATTCATAGCCTAAATAGTTCGCCATTACAATACCATTTAAATATTCGCCTCTGGAAGCTGCGTAATCAGAACCTGCCTTAGCTGCAAAGTTCTTCTCAATTACTTCAAACTCATCTTTCAGAGAAAGCTTTAAGTTCAATCCGTTAATAATGGAATCATAACGTTCTGCAATCTTTTTTAATTCCTTATCGAAATCCTCATCATTTTCCGCCAGAGCATAACATGCATATAACATATCTGTTACCTTGGTATCTTTGGAATTTCGTTTTCCCGGTGCACTTGGTACCACATAGCGGCGTTCCGGGTCTGATGTGATAATCCTGCCTACTTTTGCAAACTGCGTTGCACTTGCAAGTGAACTTCCACCAAATTTAACTACCTTAATCATCGTCATTTGCTCCTTTACTATCTCATAACTCAAGATTGTATCTTATTTTTCCCCATTTGAAAAGAAGTAAATGTAATTTCCATTTAAAAATTTCAATTTAATTTCTATTCAATTTATGCTTCTTCCTGTTTTTTGGTCTTTAATAGTTTGGTAAAGCAGCTTGCTGCTACCATAACACCTAATACCATCAGAAGAACTGCAACAATGAGCTGCAAACCATCTACTAAGAATACTGCAGTTCCATTCATTACATTGCTTACCAGTGCAATGAATTTCTGAACCAGTGCAGTAAAGGTTACTGCCAGCATGCTTACCATTGGTACATACAGCGTCCAGCCGGTACGTCCGGTAGTCTTTAAGAATACAGCCAGTGCAATCAGAACAAGTGCTGCAAGCAACTGGTTTGCGGAACCAAACAGCGGCCATACATTGTTGTATCCGCCCAGTGTTAATAAGTATCCAAAGAATAAGGTTACGATTGTTGCAAAATATTTATTGGTTAATACTTTGCGGACACCACCCATTTTTGCAGGGTCTGTTGTATCCTCATAGAATAATTCCTGGAAGGACATTCTTCCGATACGTGCTACAGAATCCAGTGAAGTAAGTGCTAATGCAGATACACACATGGTCATAAATACAGTTGCCACATCATTTGGTACACCTAACATTTCAAGGAAACCGGCAACACCGGATGAGAAGATTGCAAATGGTGTTCCATCTGGTTTTGTACCATTTACAGCTACTGCACCAACAACGACCAATACGATAATTCCAAGTAATGACTCTACTACCATTGCACCATAACCAACCATAGGCATATCTTTTTCATTGCGGATGGTCTTAGATGATGTCTCAGAAGATACCAGACTGTGGAATCCGGAAACAGCACCGCAGGCAATGGTTACAAATAAGGTCGGGAACAGATAGGATTTGCTTCCGTCTGCTCCGGTTAAAACGAATCCGTTAAATGCATTTAACTGCATTGCAGGATGTGCAACTACTACACCAACAACTGCGCCGATAATCATACCAAGAAGCATAAAGGTTGTCATATAATCTCTTGGCTGCATCAAAAGCCACATTGGAAGTACCGATGCCAAGAATAAGTAAATCATGATAATGTAGATCCACATGGTCTTATTGGTATAGATTGGAAGTTTCATACCTACTGCAAACATTACTACGATTAATGCAATTGCAACGATACCTTTTACGATTTCGTTCATCTTTGGTGCTTTCTTTAAGATAATACCAAGGATAACTGCAACACCAATAAATAACATGGAAACGGTTGCTGCTGCACCATTAGCATATACAGCATTACCATCACCTGCCGGATATGCATTGAAGGTTCCGGCAACCATATCTGTAAATGCTGCGATTACCAAAAGGGTAAATAACCAGCAGAATAACATGAAAAGTTTTCTTCCCATCTTACCGATGTACTTTTCAATAATCATACCCATGGATTTTCCCTCATTCTTAACTGATGCGTACAGAGCACCGAAGTCCTGTACTGCTCCGAAGAACAATCCACCAACTACTATCCATAAGAATACAGGTACCCATCCGAACACACTGGCAAGGATTGGTCCCGTTACAGGGCCTGCACCAGCGATAGATGAGAACTGATGTGAGAATACGGTAAATCTGGATGAAGGAACAAAGTCCTCTCCGTCTTCATATTTTACTGCAGGGGTTTCAGCTTTCGGGTCGATTCCCCATTTCTTAGCCAGCCAGCGTCCATAAAGTAAATAACCGGCAGCCAACAATACGATGGCTATTAATACAATAACTAAACCATTCATTTTCAAATTCCTCCTCATATGAATTATTTAATTATTGTTTTTACTCCCTTTTAAATTTAATGTCAAGGTCTAAATTTAATCAATTTTATATTACTTTTTTAATCTATCGATCCATTAGTGGCCGCTTTTTCTCAATATCAGAGTCAAATAAATTACACCATTCGTTGAGATGGATGTCACATAAAAACAGCAAGAGGAACTGTGAATTTCGGGTTATATCCTGTTTTTTCCGGCAACCGGCGCATATTCGCATCCATGCTCAAATGCGCCTTGCCGGCACTTCCATGTGCCGGCATTGCCAGATACCAAACGAAATTCCATGTCCCTCTAGCTGTTTTTAAAAGACATCACTTCACAACGGACGGTGCAATTTATTTTCTTCTGTAATTAAAAAATAGCTACTCTCCGGTGTAATCGTCTAATTCATCACAATTAATTATTGCTTTGTAATGCGTCATAGCCGGTCTCTCCGGTACGGATTTTCTGGGCGGAGCGAATCTCATAGCTGAAGATTTTGCCATCGCCGACCTCCCCGGTAAAGGCTGCCTTCTGTATGGCTTCGATGGTTTTTTGTTCCCATTCTTCGGAAGATACTACGATTTCAAATTTGATTTTCGGAAGCATCTGCACTGCCACTTCCATGCCCCGGACGATTTCCTTATATCCTCTCTGCACACCACAGCCCATAACCTGCGATACCGTAATACCGTTGACTCCGATGGCATTTAATGCTGCTTTTACATCTTCGAATTTTTCTTCCCGCACAATTGCATCTATTTTAATCATCATATCTGATTATCTCCTTTTCTTTCCTACTGGTCTAATCCGTTGAAGCTTGGGTAAGCATTTTCTCCATGTTGTGTTACATCCAGTCCAAGCTGTTCTTCTTTTAAGCTCACACGAAGCGGAGTAAAGATTCTTACCACTGCTACACAAAGCAGGGTACCAGCCACTGCAATTACAATGGTAATTAAAATTCCTTCCAGCTGTGCCAGGAAAAGACGGTAATCTCCAAACACCAGACCATCCCATTTTGCAGTACTGTTAATGGATTTCTGTGCAAAAATTCCGGTGGCAATTCCACCCCAGATACCGCCGATTCCATGGCATCCAAATGCATCCAGCGCATCATCAATTTTCAGTTTTTTCTTAATAAGTGCAACTCCGAAGTAACAAATCGGGCTGACCAAAGCTCCGATAATAAATGCTGACCAGATTGGAACAAATCCTGCACCCGGTGTAATTGCCACAAGTCCTACTACAAGCCCGGTGGATGCGCCTACCAGGGTTGGCTTTCCTTCTTTTACAACATCAATAAACATCCAGGATAATAAGGCTGCTGCTGCTGAAATTGCAGATGTCATAAATGCATGGGCTGCCAGTCCATCGGCTGCCAGTGCACTTCCCGCATTAAATCCAAACCAGCCAAACCATAAAAGGGATGCTCCCAATACAACAAACGGAATATTATGAATACGATAAGTTACCTGCTCATAGCCACGTCTTCTTCCAAGTATGATTGCCAGAACCAATGCACTGACTCCGGAACTGATATGTACCACATCTCCTCCGGCGAAATCAACAGAGCCAATCGCTGCTAAAAGTCCACCTTCTCCCCAGACCATATGTGCCAGTGGATAATATACAACAAAGGACCATAGTGTTACAAAGAGAAACAGTGCCTTAAACTTCATTCTTCCTACTAAGGAACCGGTAATCAGTGCCGGTGTAATCATGGCAAACATCATCTGGAACGCACAGAATAAAAGATGTGGAATGGTATCTGCATAAGGTCCTGCCTCCCAGCCTACACCATTCAAGGCTATCCAGCGGAAATCTCCGATGATACCTCCATGGTTGCCACCAAATGCAAGGGAATAACCAAACAGTGTCCAAAGCACTACCGACAATCCCATGATTGCCACACATACCATCATCGTGTTACATACATTCTTTCTTCGTACAAGACCTCCATAGAAAAATGCAAGTCCCGGTGTCATAAAAAACACAAGTGCTGTTGCAATCAGCATAAAGGCTGTATCTCCAGTATTCATATCTAATCCTCCTTCTTTTCACTTGAGAAACTCTTTATGCGAGTAGCGCACGGAGCAAAGCATGTGCCTTGGCACATTCTCGTGCCTGCGGCGGTCGCTTACGATATCTGCCTTATACGCCGCAGTGTGCATCCTCGCGGAGCGTTTTTTACTTTGCAGGAAAGCAATTTCCTGTAAAGTAAAAAAAGATGCCAAAAACACGTTTCCGTGTTTTTGACATCTTCGTCTACAACTAGGACTATAGCACTTTTTTATCCCTATTGCAAGGGTATTTTTAAATCAATTAATTATTTTTTGTTCTTTTGCTAGTTTTTTTGTGATGTTTCCGGCTGTTTTCTCACCTAAAAGGATGCTTTATTTCATCCATTTATCTGCTTCTTCTTTCAGCCAGGAGTACCATGCTTCCATTCCCTCTCCGGTCTTTGCTGAGATTGGGAATATCTTAAGATTCGGATTCCGTTTCCATGCATACTCCCTTACCTTATCCATATCAAAGTCAAAATATGGCAGCACATCAATTTTATTGATAATAAGTGCATCGCATACGGTAAAGATTAATGGATATTTCAATGGCTTGTCGTGTCCTTCCGGTACAGACAAAATCATTGCATTCTTCACTGCTCCGGTATCAAATTCTGCCGGGCAGACAAGGTTCCCCACATTTTCAAGGATAGCAATATCTACATTCTCAGTGCCAAGCTCCTTCAAGCCCTGTCTGGTCATGTCTGCATCCAGATGGCACATACCGCCGGTATGAAGCTGTACAACCTTTGCTGCTGTCTTATCAGCAATCGTCCATGCATCTACATCGGAATCAATATCCGCTTCCATGACTCCTACCCGGTAGTCCTTTAATAGTTCATTGACCGTTGGCACCAGGGTAGAAGTCTTACCACTTCCCGGTGAAGACATCAGATTTAAGAGAAATGTTTTCTCTCCCTTTAACTGTTCTCTTAAGCTGGCAGCATCCTTATCATTATTTTCAAATATACTTCTTTTTACTTCAATTACTTTCATTTCCAGTTCCTCAATTATACCCTATTTTACATCTGCTCTTGCCAGTGCATCTTTATAATACTTGAAGTCTGTAAATACTTCGTTGGTATACGGATTCTTCTTATTCTTTACAGATTTGTAAATGATGTATCCTAAAGCAATGGCATTTACAATCAGTGCCAGTGCGCTGACGATTGTCATTGCGGTCGGATCTGCATTGTTCGAAGTTCCTGCTACAATGCCATTTACCGTTCCGTCTGCATACTGTCTGGAAATGGTTGCCCATGGATAATAGGTTGTTCCATCGGCAGCAGTCTCCTGAAACAGTGGAAAAATCTGTGCAAACATACACCAGATTGCCAGTGTATTTGCACGGTTCATAATCCAGCCACCCTTGTTCCAGATTAATGCTGCAATAGTAGGTGCCAAAAGCAGTGCTACACCACAGAACCAGGAGTGGGTTGGCAGACAATTGTAGGTATAAGCAAAGTTCCAGATATCATATACTACAATGTAAACCCAGATCATATCCGGCCAGATCATATCTTTCTTGTCTTTGGAGGAATATACTTTCCACCAGCCTGTCATGCAAAGGATATTTAAGATTCCTGCGATTCCGTTCATTACGTTGTGCCAGCCACCATAAAGCCATACATCTTCGGAAGATAACCACCAGGAATACCAGCCGTTGATTGCGGATTCGAAATCGCTGGCTACTGCAATCAAAATATTAATTGCTACAATTACAAACGGGAATGCGCGGAACCACTGTTTCTTTCCAATACCCCATTCATACTTAATCATCATAAAGCCGATACATCCGGCAAGTGCTGCATACAGTTTTGCATAATGGAACCAGCCATTCATATAAAGATGTGTCTGGTTATTTACTGCCCATTCTACGCCCTGTCCTGCGCATACTGCAATTACAACAAAGTAAACGGTAAGTGCCAGCGGAATAATTCCAAACATCATAAGTCCACCAAACTTGGTTCTTCTTGCAAACTCATTTAATAAAATAAGTCCGGCTAAGACTGCCAGCATGGCAATCCACTGATAAATTCCATTTCCTCCATAAACATGAAACAACATTTTAACCCCTTCTTTCTTTGATAGATTATTTATTGGAAAGCCTGCCTCAGCAGGCTTCCATTTCTTTGATACTGCATTCATTTCCCGTCAGCAGATAGGTGTCATCACTCTTACAGTACGGACATTGTCTGCCGAATTTTACAGTCGGATAAGTCTTTTTGCAATTCTCGCACATGGTTACCGCCGGAAGCGTCTCGATACGCAATTCCGATTCCGATAACAGGTCCGATTTCTTCCGGTAATAGTCCCAGCAGTCTAAAAGGTATTCCGGGACAATTCCGCTGACTTCTCCAATTTCCAAAGTAACAGAACCTATCTTCGTCACTTCATTTTCTTCTGCTACTTCCTTTAATGTTTTGGAAATATGAATGATAATTCCCAGTTCATGCATACACTCACATCCTGCTTTTTATTTCTTCCTGCCTTTGAATTTAATCTTAATCTCACGCTTTAACATATATGGGAAGATTGCCTTTAACTTGTCTTCTGATTTTACCATGCGGCTTGCATCCGGCAGGTCACGGCTTAAGTGGATGGCGTCAAATTCGCACTTCGTTGTACAGATTCCACAGCCGATACACTTATTCGGGTCTACTACGGTAGCACCACAGCCTAAGCAGCGGTTTGCTTCCTTCTGTACCTGCTCCTCGGTAAAGGTGCTTCGTAAATCACGGAAAGTATGCTTTGCATCTCCAGCCTTATGTCCCGGCACCTGACGTTTTGCATTGTCAAAGGTCTCAACTTTAATATTGTCTTTATCCAGCTCAATGAACTGTCTTCTGTTACGTCCCAAAGTAAGGCTCTGTCCTTCATGAACAAAACGGTGAATAGATACACAGCCTTCTTTTCCTGCTGCAATGGCATCAATGGCAAATCTTGGTCCGGTATAGTTATCTCCACCGGTAAAGATATCCGGCTCTGCGGTCTGATATGTTACCGGGTCTGCCTTTAAGGTTCCGTTCGGATTAAATTCCACTTTGGTTCCTTCTAATAAAGCCCCCCACTTAATAGACTGTCCAATGGATAATAATACCTGGTCACAAGGAACCGTTAATAATTCTTCTTCGTCATATTTTGGTGAAAACCGTTTATTCTCATCCAGTACAGAGATACATTTTTTGAATACTACTGCGGTTACTTTGCCATTCTCGGTAAGGATTTCCTTTGGTCCCCAGGAATTATTTACCACAATGCCCTCTTCTTCTGCCTCCGCCACCTCATCATCGGCTGCCGGCATAATATCTCTTGATTCCAGACAGAACATGGATACATCGGAAGATCCGGTACGAAGTGCGGTTCTTGCAACGTCTACTGCTACATTTCCTCCACCGATTACTACGGTCTTGCCAGATAATTTCACGCCTTCTTCATTTAAATTGACACGACGCAAGAAGTCTACTCCGGTTTCTACGCCTACTGCGTCTTCTCCCGGTACTCCGGTCATACGTCCACCCTGTGCACCAATTGCTATGTAAAATGCTTTATACCCCTGTTCACGCAGCTGTGCTATAGTGATGTCCTCGCCAACTTCTACGCCGCACCTGAATTCTACCCCCATCTCGCGCAGCACATCGATTTCTGCATTGATCACATCTTTTTCCAGACGGAAAGACGGAATACCATTCATCAGCATACCACCCGGTCTTTTTTCTTTTTCAAATACAGTGACCGGATAACCCATTTTCTTTAAATAGAATGCAGCTGACATTCCTGCCGGTCCTGCTCCGATTACTGCTACCTTCTCCTCAAAAGGCTTTCCGGAATAATTTAACATCGGCGGAATATAACGCTTCTCTGCATGAAGTTCCTGTTCCGCAATAAATTTCTTGATTTCATCAATAGCAACTGCCTGGTCAATAGTTCCTCTGGTGCAGGCGTCCTCGCACCGGCGGTTACAGATTGCACCACAGACTGCCGGGAACGGATTCTCCGTCTTAATCAGCTTTAATGCATCCAGATATCTTCCCTGGGATGCCATCTTAATATAGCCCTGTACCGGAAGATGTGCCGGACATGCTGTCTTACATGGTGCAGTACCGGTATCATAGCAGTTAATCTGGTTATCATCCTTATAATTCGGATTCCATTTCTCCGGTCCCCACTTCGTAGTATCCGGAAGTTCCTGCTGTGGATAAGTGATATGTCCGCCATCTCTGGTACATAGTTTCTGTCCAAGCTTTGCTGCTCCGGCCGGACAGTACTCTACGCATCTTCCGCAGGCTACACATTTCTCCGGCTCTACACTGGCACGGTATGCGGAGCGTGACATATTCGGTGTGTTGAAAAGCTGGGATGTACGCAGTGCATTACATACACCAACTGCACAATTACAGATTGCAAAGATTTTATCTTCACCATCGATGTTTGTTATCTGATGGACATAGCCATTATCCTCTGCACGCTGCAGAATCTCCATTACTTCATCATAATCAATGTAACGGCCCTTTCCGGTCTCTACACAGTAATCTGCCATGTCGCCGACACCGATACACAAATCATCCTCTAAGTCTCCGGTTCCCTCCCCACGGATTCGCTGCTGACGTCTGCAGGAACATGCACCAACGGAATATTTATCATATTTATTGAGCCAGTGGGAAATATGCTCCACGCTTGCCGACTGCTGGTTTGCCGGGATTGCTTTTTCTACCGGAATAACATGCATTCCGATTCCTGCTCCACCCAGCGGAACCATAGGTGTAACTTTCTCCAGCGGAAGTTTTGACATCTGTTCAAAGAAATCTGCAATCTCCGGATGTGTTTCCACCTGCTCTTTATTCATTACCATGAATTCTGCACAGCCCGGAACAAACATTGGCAGTATGTACTGCTTATGATGGTCTTCATTTTCCCGGTTGTATTCAATCAGTCCGATGACACTCATCTGCTCTAACAGTTCTTCGGTCCGTTCTACGCTCTTCTTACATTTCTTTGCTACTTCTGCTGCGGTAGCCGGTACTCTGACTTTCATTGCCAGTGCAACTTCTGCCATCTCATCCGTTACCACTCCGGCAAGTCCCCAGTATTCCGGGTCATTTTCCGTAACTTTCACTCCGATTCGGTCTGTAATTTTCTGACCGAGTTTCAGAATCAATTCTCTTGGTTCTGCCATGTGCCCCTCCTTTGTATGATACCTGTATTGCTCCCCTCACAGGTTGTTTTTTGTCGTGATTCATCACAGTATTTGTATATATTATACAATATCCGGTTATTTTTATCAATAATTATCACACTTTTCACAATAGTTCTTCATAAAAAAGAAACTGTGTCTTGTGAATTTTATACACAAAACACAGTTTCCTGTTTCTTTTGATTTTCTCACTGTTTGAAACTCATTTTCTAAAATCAGTTTCCAAAATTCTTATTTTCTATTAATCCAGTGGAATCAGTTTTTCTTTTCCACCCATATATGGCTGCAATGCCTTTGGAATATTTACGCTTCCGTCCGCATTGAGGTTGTTCTCTAAGAACGCAATCAGCATACGAGGTGGTGCAACTACAGTATTATTTAAGGTATGTGCGAAATATTTATTTCCATCCTTGCCTTTGACACGGATTTTCAGTCTTCTTGCCTGTGCATCGCCTAAGTTAGAGCAGCTTCCTACTTCGAAGTATTTCTTCTGACGTGGAGACCATGCTTCTACGTCACAGGATTTCACTTTCAAGTCTGCTAAGTCTCCGGAACAGCACTCAAGGGTACGTACCGGAATATCTAAGCTGCGGAACAAATCTACGGTATTCTTCCAGAGCTTATCATACCACTCTTTGGACTCTTCCGGCTTACATACAACAATCATTTCCTGCTTCTCAAACTGGTGGATACGATATACACCACGTTCTTCAATACCATGTGCTCCTTTTTCTTTACGGAAACATGGAGAGTAGCTGGTCAGGGTATATGGAAGTTTTTCTTCATCATTGATGGTATCAATGAATTTACCAATCATGGAATGCTCAGAAGTACCAATCAGATACAAATCCTCACCTTCGATTTTATACATCATGGCATCCATTTCATCAAAACTCATAACACCGGTTACAACATTGCTCCGAATCATAAATGGTGGTACACAGTATGTGAATCCACGGTCAATCATGAAATCTCTTGCATAAGAAATAACTGCAGAATGTACTCTTGCAATGTCTCCCATCAGATAGTAGAAGCCATTTCCCGCAACTTTTCCTGCTGCGTCCAAATCAATACCATGGAAACGATCCATGATATCGGTATGATATGGGATTTCAAAATCCGGAACAACCGGCTCACCAAATTTTTCAATTTCTACGTTACAGGAATCATCTTTTCCAATCGGAACGGATGGGTCTATGATGTTTGGAATTGTCATCATAATCCTGGTAATCTTTTCCTGTAAATCTTTTTCCTGCTCTTCTAACTCTGCAAGGCGGGCTGCATCTTTGCTTACCTGCTCTTTTAATGCCATAGCTTCGTCTTTCTTGCCCTGTCCCATCAATGCACCAATCTGCTTGGAAATACTGTTACGGTTTGCACGTAATGCATCTGCTTCCTGCTGTGCACTTCTTGCCTGCTCATCTAACTCAATTACCTCGTCTACCAGTGGCAATTTGTGATCCTGGAATTTCTTCTTAATGTTCTCTTTTACGATGTCCGGATTTTCCCGTAAGAATTTTAAATCAATCATCTTTGTTCTCCTTCTTTGATATCATGTGCTTTTTTTGAAAATTTTATAGGATTGATTCGTAAGCATGCGATTTTTCTCGCTACTCGCATAAAAAATGCCTTCCATCCCATGCATTTTCATACATGGGACGAAAGGCCTATCTACCGTTCCGCGTTGCCACCCATTTTGCCGCATCTCTTTTTACGTCTTCTCTTCTTTGCCTGCGACCACTTCATTGCGTATCATAAGGGGTACGAACCCGTGGCTTTCACCACCAGCCTCCGAAAGTGGACCAATTGCTTCCTAATACCGGCTCACACCAGCCGCCGGCTCTCTGAATTATTCCGTCAATCTTAGCTTTCGTCAAACGCTGTTTTTACTCTGTTTCCTATTATAGCGCGGAGAGTGGATTTACGCAAGGGGATTCTACAATCCTCTGATTATATTTAAGTAATCCTGGCGTTGGTCAACAACAGCATAGATTATAACTCTTTTATTTTCTTCATTTATCTTATAGAAAACCAGATTTTTTTCCAATATCAACACCCGATACCCTTGTCTTTTCAATACCAGATAATGCGTTTCTCCCCCCTTTAATGGATGAACTGCCAAATCAAGAATATTCTGTTCCAGTTCTTCTAATTTTTCCAGTGCAACCTTATTACCAAAATTTTCGGCTATATACAATACGATTTTTCTAATCTGCGCATCTGCCGTTTCTGTACGAACAACTTCATATTTCAATAATTCTATTCCTCCCCAAGCATTTGTCTTAAATCATCAAATGTTTCACGAACCGGTGCTACTCTACCATTCTTTACATCATCTTCCGCTTCTGTAAGAATTTCCAAAAGTTCTATTCTTGACTTCATTCTTTTATATTCCTCATACGAAAGAGAGACTGTATCACCACGACCGTTTACTGTGATTATAACCGCTTCATTTTCTTCTCTGCATTGTTTTGAAATTTCACTATAATGATTTCTTAAATCTGCAGATGGTCGTATTGTTTCCTGTAATGCATGCATAAAAAACACCTCCGCCTATATTATAGTCACATCATATCATGATTTGACTATGTTATCAAGTTTTCCATTCGTAAAACCCATCGTAAACCATCGTAAAACCATAAAACCCATAACAAAATTCGGAAGGGATTTTTGTTACTTTTTACTATATCCATGTTCATTTCTGGAATAAGAATGTGCCTTGGCACATTCACGGTCTAAGCGATTTTTCTTTTAAGAAAATTTTTGCAGTTCTTTATATCCAAAATACTGTGTTACTGAAAATCATGATGAATTAAAATGCTAGTCAATAACTGTAACATCTCCATCCCATATATATTTATTTTCACCAGATTCATTCTTAACTCTATAATAAATGGAATCTTCTTCCGAATTTTCATAAACTTCGTAAACATTAAATTCTGTTCCATAATCATATAGCATAATTTCACCATACGCAAAATCTGTAGGTTTTTCCGAAATATATGCTCCATTTTCACTTGTAACCTTCACCCGAAACAGCACCGGCTCCTCTGTTTCTGTCTCCGTCACTGACTCGGTCTCTGTCACGATCTCATTTTCTACCTTTGCCTCCGTTGCTGTCTCGCTCTCTGTCTCAGTTGTGACAACTGCTTCGGTCACTTCTGTGGCAGCTGGATTTGCCTGCTCTTTCGTGCTGCCACAGGCTGTAACTGATATTGCCATAAGTATCGTTAATACTCCTGTCATAACTTTTTCCGCTATTGCTGTTGAAATCTTTCTGTTTTTCATAAATGTCCGCCTTTCCTGTTTATCTTCCTTTTATCATTTGAACTGCTTTCTATTTTAGTACATATATTTACTAAAATCAATAGTAAACATCTTTATTATGATAAATTAAAAAAGTCCTCTGCAAGACATATTATTTTTAGGATATATTCTGGATTTTTTTGAGAATTATATAAATTTATTTTTGAAAAATTCCGGATTTATTTTCAGATTTGGAGATTATATGGATTATATACAGCGAATGCGTAATTTACGCGAAGACCATGACAAAACCCAGCAGGAAATTGCCGACGTTCTCGGAACTTCCCAGACCATGTACGCCCGCTATGAGCGTGGTGCTAATGAGCTTCCTATCCGCCATCTTCTGAAGCTCTGCCATTACTATAGTGTTTCTTCCGATTATTTTCTTGGTCTTTCTGATATAAAAACAGCTCATTTACGCCATAAAAATGCAACATAAAAGAGAGGAAATTTCATCTTCTGAATTTTCCTCTCTTTTTTACAGGGTTATAGGACAAAACGTGTTGATGGCTAATCCCATTCTGTAAAAGATTTATCCA
>NZ_QTZI01000016.1:0-53757 GCF_003462605.1 Roseburia sp. OM04-10BH | reverse complement strand
TGCAATAAAAATCAGCCCAAAAACATTAAACCATTCCATATTATCTACCATCACAAACTCTGATTTGTATTTCTGTTTGTTTTAAAAATGGGCAACTCCGATTGGAATTGCCCACTCATTGCACTAATTATGCGATTTTTTCTTGCTTGCACCGATTTCTGCATCAATTGATGTAAGTTTGATGTAAATCGCTGTTTTTTTAGTTTTTTATCAAATGAAGTACGTCCCGTCTATTTGGTAAAACGGTACATCTTTACATCACGTCGACTGGCGTCTCCGTGCGTTTTTCGCCTTATGTCGGTGTTCGCAAGCGCACACCGCCGCAAGGCTCAGTTTCTCATCTTAATAGAGCTTTGCACCTGCCGGAATGTGGTCATCTACCATCAGAAGATGAAGCTTTTCTTCGCCTTCTTCTTCATGAATAGCACTGAGGAGCATACCGCAAGAGTCAATGCCCATCATCGCTCTCGGTGGAAGATTTGTGATAGCGATAAGAGTCTTTCCAACCAGTTCCTCCGGCTCATAAAAGCTATGAATACCGCTTAAAATGGTTCTGTCTGTGCCTGTTCCGTCATCAAGAGTAAACTGTAACAGTTTCTTTGACTTCGGTACTGCAACACACTCTTTAACCTTTACTGCACGGAAATCTGACTTGCTGAATGTATCAAAGTCTACCATTTCCTCAAACAAAGGCTCAATCTTTACTTTAGAAAAATCAATCTTTTCAGACTCAGTTTTTACATTTTTTTCAGGTGCTTCAGAAGCTATATTATTTACATCATTTTTCTTATTTACACCATCTAAGGACTTCATCGTCGGGATTTCACATCAATTTAATTTACATTGACGCTTTTTCCTTTAATAAAGCCTTTTTCGGTGTTCCAACATTATCATAATAACATATTTATGCTGATTACACCACTTGAATTTGTCGTACTCTTGTCGTATGGCACACATTTTGTCGTACTCTCGTCAGTCCATGCCGGACTCTTTCCTAAAATACATCTAAATTGTGTGCTAAATTTTGAATTGCTTCCTGCTTTTTAGTATCGGTAACTTCCGCATAAATATCCATGGTTGTTTCGATATTTGCGTGTCCCATAATAGACTGAATTACCTTTAAGTTTGTTTCATTTTCGCAAAACCTTGAACAAAAGGTATGTCGCAAATGATGACATGAAAAATGTGGTATTACCACAGGCTCTCTGTGCTGTTTTGCAGCTTTTACCACTTCTTCTGCATTGTGTGCTTCATATATACGCTTGATTGCTCTGTTTACAGCTTGCGGATTATGGATATTGCCAAAACGATTCATAAAGATAAATCCTTTCATCCCATCAATCACTGTTTCATTAAATCCATGTTCCTTCTGGTCATCCAATTCCATCTGGAGTGCATCATAAACCGTATCCATCATCGGAATCGTGCGTATACCAGCTTCTGTCTTTGGAAGAGATACAGCAAATGAACATATCGGATGTTCTTTGAACTCTCTACTGTAATAAACCACGCTATGATTGATACTTATCGTCCTTTTTTCAAAATCAATGTCTTCCCATCGGATACCGATTGCTTCTCCAATTCGACAACCTGTTCCAAGTAGGAACTTAAAAAATGATGCCCAGTGGTAAAATGTAGGACTTTCATCAATATAGCGTATAAAGGCTCTCTGTTGTTCCACTGTCAAAGCGTGTCTCACACCATGATTTTTCCCCGGTTGCTTTTTAATCTGTGCCATTACTCCATCGCTTGGATTAACACGAATGATGTTATCACGCACAGCAAGCTGAAATGTCGGGTGTAAAACAGTATGAATTGTTTCTAGCGTATTTATCTGCATTTCCTTTTCTTTCAACAAATGCTGATAGAACTGCAATACATCAGAATACTTCACAGCGGCAATTTTCTTCTTGCCAAATCCACCTCGTATAAAGCGATCATACATATATTTATAGTTCCGCATTGTTGTTTCCCTCAACTCTGCCTTTGTCGATATATATCTGTCAAAAACAAAATTGATTGTAGATGTTCCGGCTGCATACGCATCCAACCCATCAAGCTGATCTTTCATCAGTTTAACTTCTCTCTCCCGCAATTCCATGATGTCCTTAGAATAGATGCTCCGGCGCTTTCCTTCCGGATCAACATAAGTATATACATACTTACCATCGCAACTGCGTTGAGTTTCGCCTTTTCTTAATACTCTCCCTTTGTTATCCTTTCTTGATTTCGCCATCTCGTCTCCTCTCTCAAGGAAAGAGATTTTGTACTAGCTACTCAGCCGGTTTATCCATTGCATACTGCATATCAATACCTCTTTGTAGCACCTGCGTTATGGTCATGTCATGTTTGGACGCATATCCTTTCAGTCTTGCAGCTTCTTCCTCCGTCAGTTTTAATCCGATAAGAGTTTTTTTAGGATTATCAGACTTCGGTCTACCTGTTCTAGCCACAATATACACCTCCATCCATTTCATAATCATTATACTTTCTGTTTAACCAAAAGTCAAGTGAATTTTGGTTAAACCAAAATCTTTTTCCTTGTCTGCAAAATTTATTTCACCCGAAATGACTCAAGATATTGGTCAAACACATCAAGGTCTACTAACACCATTCTGTCTATCTTCAGAATTGCTCCCGCATCTTTGGCAAGAGTCTGAAATTTATTCATACCCATGCTGTACATTTCTGCCCCTTCCTTATATCTGACCAGTCTTTTTTTATTTATTGCCTTTGGCATCCTCTGCATTACTCAAATCCTCCTTAAATTTAACACGCATTTTATCTGCCAATGACAACCTACAATTCACTTGCCGGCTCTCATCGGCAGATAAAAATGCAATACAGGTGGCAGGTCATTACTCTGCCCACATCGGTCTTGCACCGTCATTCAAATTGACCGGACTGCAAATTTCTTTACAATCCGGAAGTATCATTATTACAGATATGCTTCATCGCCCTGTGTTACTGCCACACATTTTGTCAGATTTTTCTCGCTCCATACCTTTGCTTCAATGTAATGTTTCAACATTTCTTCACGTTCACCCAAAAAAGAGCAGGTACATCTTTGCGAACCTACCTAGTGGCTCCACATATCCTCACGTCCTGTATGCAAATCAATATTCAGTTGTCAAGGTACAACGCTGCATCATTTCCAATCAATGAATAGAAAGGGAATTTTCTGACCGGATGCTATGCAACTTCAAAAGCCAATATTTTTGTAATCAGCTTGGTTTCCAATCTGCGGCGCAGCGTTTCATCAATGCAGTAATGCACCTGTCCGCTTTCGTCATATAACTTTCTGGTAGACAATTTGATTATGTATCCCTCATAGTGTTTTAACACTGTATTGATGGCACTTACATCGCCCTCTGATGCTGCCTTTATAATATGGAAAGGCAACAAATTTTCCTCATTTCTGCTTTTATACATCTTTTTCATCTGCTATTCCTTCCATGATCTGCTTCAAAATTTCAAGTGAGCGTGTCCTGTGTTCATGAATGGTACTGCGAACCAGATTCATTTCTCTTGCAATATCCGCATCGCTCATTTCCATAAAATATGAAAGTAAAATAACATTCCTTTTTCTTTCTGTAAGTTCCTTCAAAGCTTCAGCAATCAGGGTATTTTTTACTTCAATGTCATAGCCATGCACTTCAAAATGATGATATTCTGTTCCATACTCATCCATAGTAAATAATTTGCTCAACTCCTTTTCCGACAGTTCAGAGAATGTAACTTCGTGTTTCCTGCGATAGTCCATGTGTTTGTAATAATTTACAGCTTCGCCTTTTAATGCCATCTGGCATAACCGGTCAAACTGGTGCCGGATAGTCATTTCATCCTTAGAAGAAGGTTGCCCCATACGAGTTCACCTCCTCCCGTTCCGAATGCCAAGGCTTTTGCCCTTTTTCCCTTCCGGTGTATCTCCCAAATGAAACTGGAAAGATGTTCGGGTGGATTGAAAAATTTTTAGGAAAATTTTTCTGTATATAAAAAACGCCCTTATGGGCATATACCCACAGGACGCTGTTTATATCTGATATTAAATTTTCTCCACATTCTACGAGTGTATATAATGCACTTTCAATTGTAGAATTTGCCGCATTACTTAAAATGCGACCTATTTAGCTGTCCTTCCACGCAATGGGCAGGATAATATTTCCCAAATACAAAAATATCCTTTCAACG
Organism: Roseburia sp. OM04-10BH; assembly: GCF_003462605.1. Lineage (NCBI taxonomy): Bacteria > Bacillati > Bacillota > Clostridia > Lachnospirales > Lachnospiraceae > Roseburia > Roseburia sp. OM04-10BH. The sequence goes on along the minus strand of NZ_QTZI01000016.1, from coordinate 49,566 downwards.
GTTCAGAATCCATAACTCTCCCAAACACATTCAAAGGATAAAAACATGAGAAAAAACCTTTGAATACTGCGTTTTTTTATATGCAATATCCAAAGTTTCTTATTTTATTTAAGTGCATTATTCCCCTCTTATATAGTGTGTTATTAGTTCATTTTCTTTTTAAATGGTGAACTATACACTATATACGGAGGTGCATGATATGGCTAAATCTAAGAAAATTGATAAAGACATGGGTTTTCGCCTGAAGAAAGCCAGATTAGACCAAAAGCTGACTTATGATGAGTTATCCGAAAAATCCGGTGTCTCATCAAGATATATCAAAGAGATTGAAAATCATGGCAATGTTCCAAGTCTTGAAAAACTCGGACAACTCATTCGTGCTTTACATATCTCTGCTGATCCGTTTTTTTATCCGGCAGCTCCAACCGATAATCTGGATTACCAAAGGCTGCTGGTTTATCTTTCAGAATGTACGGACGATCAGATCACCACTATTCTTGCACTTGTGGAAGCCTATCTTCGTACATATAAAACCCATGAGACAGAATAGCAGAAAGATTTCGATTTTTTCTGGATTGTTTCTGAATTATTCTGAAGAAAAACAGGGTGGAAATTCCATGATTAAACGCTCCACCCTGCTTACTTATTTCATTATTGTATTCAGTAACTCTTTTACCTTAACACTCTCTTTAACAATCCCAAGTCCAGCAAGTATCTGTACTGCATCTACTATCCCCTGATAATAGGCTCTCTGTTGTTCCTGAAAGTGTGCATGGTCTACAATATCCATATAGTTTTCTAAAAAATTTCTCTGCTCTGTAGAAAGGTCAGATAAGAATTTTTCATATTCCCGGTTTTCTTTTTTCAGTTCCTTATCCGCCTTCTTTGCTTCCTCCGTCTGTATGGAATACTCCCGTTCGCCTGCATCGCTTCGAAGCTCCTCAAAAACATCAGATAATCTTTCAAATACTTCATTCATTTTGTGTCCACCTTTCTCTAAATAAGTATTGCATTTTACAGGCAGTATTATCAATCCTAAAATTTCTTACAACAATATTTTTTCGTACTTCATCTTTAGAAGTATATTATCAAGATTATTCCGTAAAATCAATCATGTGGCACTTCATCTTTAGAAAGTTGGTGATGATATGAAAATTTACTGGAATAAAGAAAGCAATTCCAAAAATCTGATAGGTCAGAGAGTAAAGGAATTGCGAACTGAAAGGCAGCTATCGCAAAAAGCACTGGCAGAACAGCTCCAGCTTGCCGGATATGAATTTAGCGATTTGACCGTATTACGAATAGAACAAGGGACACGCTTTGTACCGGATTATGAAGTGGTTGCCCTTGCTGAATTTTTTCATGTATCTTGTGAATATCTTTTAGGTGTCAGAAATGAAAAATAAGCAGTGATCTGTATTTGTTCTTTACAGACCGCTGCTTAAATTTTTGTTGAAACGATAGCCTACACCCCATACCGTCTGTATGTAAACAGGCTTGCTCGGGTTATCCTCTATCTTTTCTCGTATGTTGCGTATATGGCTCATGACGATGTTGTAATCGCCGGAATAGGATTCCTTCCAGACAATATCATAAATCTGCTCCTTGCTGAACACTCTGCCTGGATTGTTGGCTAACAGATAAAGGATTTCAAACTCTGTAAATGTCAAATCTATTTCCTGTTTCTGTTTTCTTACCGAACGATTTATATCATCTATTTCCAATCCATTAAAACTCAAATTCGTTTTTGTATTTTCAATTACTTGAAATGCTCTTACTCCCATACTGACACAGGATATTATATGATTCAGAATTTCTTCCTCACTATCTTCAAATGTCAGAACTAGCATTTTCCCATACACATCACCTGCCTTATTACTTTTATCTACTGCTAAAGCTCTGGTCAATACAAAAGAATGATTTCCATATCCAGCCAAGCAGTACGTTATCTGCTGTTTGGTTTTTCTTATTTATCCTATATACTATAACGAAAATTATTTTTCCGGTTGTTCCAAACTGCTTCCTGATGTTTTCAGATTAAAAGCTTCTCTATCCTTAATTCTGTATTCTTGATATTAGATGTAAGTACTCTATTGTTTGGATTCACATAATAAGATTTTATATTAATCATTGTTTCCCTCCTATTTTGAAATATTTTGTTTTTTACAGTAAAACAAATCCTGCATTAACTTATTTCCTAAAATCATAAATTTTTTTTCTGAATATTATCCTTTTATGCCAATCCCCTGTCAGTCAGAATTGCCTATGCTTCCTCGTTATGAGTCCAAGCATTCTCTTTTTTACAATATTTATGAAATACTCTTCCTTTTATATTCCGTTGCCATAATCTGCATAATAGATTCCAAATTATTTTCTGTTGCTTGATAATTTGTATCACTATACTTTTGAAACGATTCACTTATCGACATTTCATTTACTATTTTTTTATCCTTTTCATTTCCTATTTCATTCGGATAACCCTCCAGCCAATAAAGTGTGCTTCCGTCCGGATATATTATCATTCCAGCGCTTTTTACCGGCGGCGATAAAGCTTGTATTTCTTTCTGAGATTCAGAACTGCAAAATTCTTCAATTTTACTCAGCACGCTCTTCTTCAAAGCTGGATCACTCTCCATTTTTGATAATGTTTCCGGGGAAATTATGACATGATTTGTACCTCTCATATCATATTCATCAAGCAACTGCTGACAACTTACTATGCTACCCACATTTAATGTTACATTATAGCTATTACCAATTTCTCTTGCTAATTCTCCACCTGTGATTTTTTCAAACACTTCCCTAAAGTCATTTCCTGTATTTCTTACCACATTAACATTTTCCTGCATTGTAATACTACTTAATATTCCAAGTGCCTGTATATCCATGATTTTTTCAACCTTTCTGCAATTCCTCTGTCAGTCTGAATTGCCTATGCACTTCTGCCTGTCATAGCAGAATATATACCAACTTCTTTTATGTATCGCATATAAGTATCCATTGACCTCTCCGAAATCGCCTTCTCTCCACCTACATCTGGCTCTAATGTGGCAACTATCTCACCATTATCATCAAAAACCAGTGTACATTTTTTTACAGGCGGATTAAGTGTCTGCATCGTTAGTTTGAATTTATCGCTGCTATAATCTGCAAGCATATCATAAACTTTTTGTCTTAATGCTGTATCTGTATTCATTTTATATAGCACATCACTTGGAATATAACACTCAAAATAGCCATTTGCAGCTCCCACATCAATATGAAATTTATTATATATATCTTCTTTTACACAGTTTATCTGCTGTTCTCTAAGAGTTCCGTAAAAATCCTTTTCTACATTTATATCACCTTCAATAGTATTCACATTTTGTTTTTGCACAATTGCTGTTATATTACTCAGCATTCCAAGTGCCTGTATATCCATACTTTTAAACCTCCTCGTTTAAAGCTTTTGACTTTCTATCACGCTCTTACTAAATGTACTTATTGTGTCCTCGTAGGCTGACACACCCATCGGCTGAAAAGCTGATATATTTGTTCTATCCTGTCCACTTTGCACACTCTCAATAAGAAAGCTTTGTAATCTCTGCTGACTAACCAACTGACTGTTTAAATAATTTGCCCATGCTAGTTCTTTTTGTGCTCTCGCCTTTTCCTGTGCCTCCTTTATTTGTTCTGCTATAATTTCTTCAAATTCTTCATGGCGTTTCTCCCACCATGATTCTTCATCATCTGATAAGTCATCCGAGTTACTGTCACTTTTTACGGGTATACCTTCACCATAGCATTCTTCCGGCGAAGCACCAATGACTTGAAAACCAATCATTTTCGATCCCATTATGCCATTTGTGGAATACATCTTTCTTACCATATTCATGACAGTATTTTCCCATTCTGGATCACTTTTCATCTTTTCAAATGCTTCATCTGTAATAATCAGTGAACCTCCAACACATGTGGAACGATACCATCCGCTCACAGGCATCTGAGACATTTCATTCATAACCCATTGCTTATATTCGTCCATTGTCATTTCCTCTTTGGTCTTATTGGAAATAGAACTATCATATGTAAAGCCACTATAATTTGGTGGCTGCGAAATAACCATATCCCCCGCCCATGCAGAGGTAGTTGATGTTGTGCTCTGTCTTTCCTCTGCCTTTTGTACTTCACTTGCAAAATTGCCTTCCCCTGTTGTTTTCATACTGCTGTTCATATAAGCGTAGGCAGTTGCGCCAATACCATTTACACCACTAATACTCATTTTCTGTTCTCCTTTCTTGTAACAATATTGTTACACTAAACTCATTTTTCTTTACCTTAATATCTAAATCTCCCATGTACTTCTCTACTTCTCTCTTTACATTGGATAATCCTATTCCATGTAAGGAAATATCTTTTTCTTTATCGGAAACTGGAAGATTTGTATTGCTATCAAACTTGATTTCCCCGTCAAAAGAATTTCTTACTTCTATCAGAAAAAATTTTCTTTTTTGTTTTCCAGACAGCGTAATATATCTTTCCCCCGTATTCATTTTTTCACAGGCTTCAAGTGCATTTTGCAACAAATTGTTGACGATAATTCCAATATCATACGCATCATATCTGTCTGATACCGGATAAGAGAACTCCGATTGAAATTGTACTCCCTGTTTGCTTGCTGCTTTCTGCTTATCATTTACAATCACATCCGTAACAGCATTGCCTGTCTGAATAGTTATCTCAAACACATTCATACTCTCATCCATTTTTGACAGATATTGTTGCATATCCTCATAATTGCCACTCTCCATAAGTCCCTTGATATTCGTCAAATGATTTCTCATTTCATGCTTCATCTGCCGTATTCCGTTATAAAACTGCTCTACTTCCTCCATTCGCTCCTGTATTGAATGAACCTGTTGTTCTTCAATAAAATGCTTTTTCTTTTCTTCCTGAAGTTTTTCCATCTCCTGATAGGACACTATTGTGATTAAAATTCCTGCATAGAATAAAATTGCAATTACTGGCACTATTCCCAGAAATATTGGATATTGTTCATAAAGTTGAAAAATCAAATCATCTTTCACCACTATCCAAAGCCGGACAATAATATTTCCAAATAAAATTGCCACTATCGGTGTCAAAATCAGATAGCACAATTCCCTTATTTGCAGTTCTATCTTTTGTTTTCCTAATCGGTGTCCAACAACAAAAAGCATAATTAAAAACAAGAAGATTCTAAATGCGGCAATAAAAATGTAATTCAATGATGCATTACGAAAAATATCCTCTACTAATGTTTTTTCCTGCACCCAATATCTGCTTGTAAAGAAATCTATACTTTCCACAATCAGCATACTTAAATTTCTAATGCAGAAAAATATAATCCCCATAAAAAATGTAAAATTTCTATTCATGCCTAAATAGCCAGAAGATGCCGTCAATAAAATTATTACAATCATCAAACCTAACCACCCATAAGCAGGAACAAAGTTTCCAATAAGGGATATGGCTATATAACTTCCAAAAACTATTAGTATCTTTTTTAATTTACTTCCCTGTCGTTCTTTCTTTTCTGTCATAAATGGATAGAAAAAAGCTGTCAGACAGACTGCATATAAAAAAGTTTCAATTCCGCCTATTATATTTTGGAACAACACAAACTCTGTTTCACTCATCCGCTGTCCTCCTACTGCATATACCGGAGATATGCTTTTACAAAGTCCGGATATTTATATTTTGAAATCAGCAGCTTATCTCCATTGACAAGCGTTACTTCTGTCTTGTTGTACTCATCTATGCAGGCAAGATTGACTAAATATCCCTTATGAATACGGAAAAACTGACCCTGCAATTCTTCTTCCAAATCTCCGAGCTTTGCATAATATTCCAGTTCTTCCTCATTCATATGAATTACAACTTTGTGGCTCTGGCTTTCCAGATAGTAAATATGATCTAACGGTATAGCCTTGCTCGTATTGGCATATTGGATAACCAGCGTTTTCTTCTGCTGCTCCGCTTCTGATATAATCTGTTCGGCTGCCCGCCGGAAAACTTGGGCAAATCTCTGTTCATCAATAGGCTTTAACAGGTATTGAAATGCTCCTACATCAAAAGCATCATAGACATATTTTTCATAGCCTGTAACAAATATAATAATTGGCTGCTTTGTAAGCTCCGTTGCCCTGATCTGTTTTGCCATGCTCATACCGTCCATACCGGACGCAACGCTTTTCATTTCAATATCCAGAAACAGCAAATCATGCTCCTTTTGATCTGACAGGTATTCATCAGTGGAAGCATACTCTGTGATTTCACATTCTATGTTCTGTTTCCTGACAAGTGATGAAAGATAGGTTCGTATGTTCTTTTCATCATCACATATTGCAATTCTTATCATGTTCCACCTCTTTTTTCTTTTCGATTATTATATCGGAAATTATATAAAAATTTCTGAAGCCGATAGCGCAAATGGACAGTTTAATAGCGCAAGTGGACAAAAAATAGCTAAAGTAATTCTATCAGCCCAAGATATGTGTTCCAATCAGATTGCCTAAGCAATCGGAACACCGACACACCCTTTTGGAGTGTCGAAAACACACATAGCAAGCACTGCCTGTGTCATGACACAGGCGAAATTCCCCGCACTTTCCTACCGTCTGTGTTGGTGAATTTCCATAGGGAAGTATCCCTAACCCTCTTTTAGTTTTCTTCAGTTCTTCAGTTCTGCACCTGAATACCTTGACCTTTCCTGCCGCTTTTGCTACAATTTGCTGTGGATAGTTATACCCAAAACTGAACAAAACTTGAAACAAACTGTTGTAAAAATCGAACATTTTACAGCAGTTTTTTTGTACCCAAAACCAGAAAGGAAGTGACAGAAATGGCAAAGCGAAACCGAACCACCCCGGTACAATTTTATCTAAATGATGATGAGCAGTACATCCTCCATACCAAATTCAAAGCATCCGGCATGAAGAGTATGTCTGCCTTCCTGCGTAAGCTCATTTTGTATGGATATGTATACGATGTCGATTACAGTTACCTACGAAATTACAATACGGAACTGGGACGTATTAGCTCCAGTTTGAACCAAATCGCAAAGCGGGTAAACAGCACCGGAAACATTTATCAGGAGGACATAGACGAAGTGAAGGAGTTGATGAATAAAGTATGGCATACACAAAAATCCATGCTATCAAAGCAACCGTTGATAAAGCCATAGAATATATCTGCAACCCGGACAAAACCGACGAACAAATCTATGTTTCGTCTTATGCGTGTGCGCCCGAAACTGCGGCGATCGACTTTAAATATACACTTGACCATTGCAGGGAAAACAGTCCCAACAAAGCCTATCATCTCATACAGGCTTTTGCTCCGGGCGAGGTCGGTTATGAGGAAGCGCACCGCATCGGAAAAGAGCTTGCAGACAAGGTTTTAGAGGGGCAATATTCGTATGTTGTCACCACGCATATTGATAAGGGGCATATACACAACCATATCATCTTTTGTGCGGCTGACAATATTGAATATAACAAATACCATGACTGCACACATACCTACCACCGCATCCGCCACTTGAGTGATGAGTTGTGTAAGGAACACAATCTTTCTGTCATCATTCCCGGCGGTGAACGTGGCAAAAAATACAAGGAATGGCAGTCTGATCAGAATGGTTCGACCTGGAAAACACAGCTCAGACGGGACATCAATTTTTGTATCAAATCGGCTTTCTCTTACGAAGAATTTCTGCTTCTAATGCGGGCAAAAGGTTACGAAATCAAAGGGGAAACTTTTGGAGAAAATGCTGCGAAATATATTTCTTTCCGACCTCTGGACAAGGAGCGTTTTGTCCGTGGCAGTACGAGGTCTTTAGGGAAAGAATACACAAAGGAACGTATCCGGGAACGCATCGAAAAGAAACGGGAACGAAAGGCAGTGATCCCGAAAAAGGACTACTCCGCCCGCAGGATCATTGACACCTCGGACGAGAAATTCCAGAACAGTCCCGGACTGCAACAGTGGGCGGCAATCGAGAATCTAAAGATCGCCGCACAAAGCTATAATGAAGCTGGTTCTCTCTCCGATCTGGAGCATAAAATTACTGTAAAAGCCGAAGTGGGCAAGTCCGCCAAACAGAGCGTTGTGGAACTGGAACACCGCATGAAAAACCTTGCGGAAATCATCAAATATGCCGAGCAGTACAGAGACAACCGCTCCTATCATATCGCTTACAAGAAAGCCAAGAACCCGGACGCTTATTTCCGCAGATACGAGAGCCAGATCATCCTATATGGTGGAGCAAGGCGTGTGCTTGAGCAGGCAGGCATCAAGCTAAAAGGATTGAATGTAGATAAGCTGCAAGCCGAATATCAGGCATTGGAAACGCAGAAAAAAGAACTGACCGCAACCTACAAGAGCTGTGAAAAAGAGGTGCGGGATTTGAAGCGGAAACAGGAAAATCTTAATCGTTATCTCGGACGGACACAAACCGATCCGGTGCAGGCACAACAGACCAAAAACAGAAATCACAGCTTATAAAAATGGGGGGAGAATCCTATCCCATAGATAGCACTCTCCCCTCTAAATCAATTTTGTTCTTCATCTAACCATTCTTTTAATTTTTTCTGTAACAGTTTCTTATCCGGCAAATATAATTTATACTCTTTTGCATAAATATTAGCATTTTCCGGAAGTGTCAAATCTACCAGAGCCTCATCACTTTGCTTGCAGAGTAAAATACCTATTGTTGGATTTTCTCCCTCAATTTTTTCATAGCGATCATAATAATTTACATACATCTGCATCTGTCCTAAATCCTGATGTGTAAGCTCATCAATCTTAAAATCAATCAAAACATAACACCTTAAAAGCCTGTTATACAGAACCAGATCAACATAAAAATTTTTGTCATTAAATGTAAATCTCTTTTGCCGCTGTTCAAAGAGAAAGCCTTTTCCTAATTCAAGAAGGAATTTCTGCATTTTTCCTATTACGGCTGATTCCAAATCACTTTCATGGTATGATGCTTTATCCTCCAGTCCTGCAAATTCCAATACATATGGCGTATGTAAAATATCTTCCGGTTTCTGCGGAATAGCTCCTTCATTTGCCAAACGCATCACATCATTTTTATCCCTGCTCAGTGCAAGTCTTTCATATAAACTGGAATGGAATTGTCTTTTCAGGGTACTTACATTCCAGTTAGACCGTATTGCTTCCTTCTCATAGAAATCTCTTTCATCCTTATCTTCTATACGCATAAGAATCTGATAATGCGTCCAGCTCAACTTAAATGGTATTTTTTTGTATGCCGTTTCTAATTGTCCAATTCCTGATTGGACAATTCCAAAAGCCTGTTCAAATTGTCCAATTCCCGATTGGATAATTTCATCTTCTCTATCTTTGTAAGCCATGTAAAATTGACGCATTCCAGCAACATTGCTTCTTGAAAAACCTCTGCCATATTCTTCTGTCAGATATGATGACAAAGAATCCAAGACTTTTGCTCCATATTTTGCTCTTTCTGAACCCTGCTGTTCCTGCTCGATAATATATCTTCCAAGCAGAAAACTGGTAAGAACTGTAATTGCATTTGCCATTTGTCCCATATTACTTCTGGCACTGTCAATCAGCTTTTTTGATTTATCAAATAAATTTTGAAATTCGTTACTTTCTATTATTTCTAATTTTTCATTTTTCACACTAGAACCTCCAAACTGTCTATAATTGTCAGGTATTTTCTAAAATAGAAACATTCATTTTTCATCTGATCTCATGACTCATACCGAAATTATACCTTACCCCATGATTTTTCTCAATCAATTTTATATGCCAAAAATTTGCCAAAATAAAAAAGCAGGTAGCCAGCCATTGCAACTGACTACCCACTCGATACTGCTATTCTTCTACCGCTTCTAATGAATTTTTCGCAAATTCCTTATCTGTCATGCCATCCAACTTTCTCAACACCTGCCTAGAAAGATCTTCCATATCGCTGTCCTTTATGTACGGCATTATCCATCTGATTTTTTCCATCATCTTCATTCTGTTCTGTGTCTCAAAAACACACATGAAATTGATTTCTTCTACTGTGAATTTATTCATCATCCTACATCTCCCTATGTGAATTTTTTGATTTTTCCAGTTCCTTCGTATCCTTATTGTTTCCCTGTGCCACTTCCTTCTGTTTGGCTGCAAGTCGCTCTTTTAGGGAAGAACGTGCCTGAGGCTTTTCCTGCTGTTCTTTTTTTTCTTCCTCACGATTGAATTTCTCCACGCCATTGTTCAGCCTGTCATCAATCATGTTGTAATTCTGTTCCTCAATCTCCTCGATTTTGGCAAGTGGCTTATATTCTGCCAGCTTTGCAAGCAATTCCTTTGCCTGTCTTTCGCTGTCTGCATCTATCCCCTCATCAATAGATGTCTGCAAAAAAATTTGTAATGGCTTTACATTGCCACTTCTTATATCATTTGCAATCATCTGAACCTGTGCTTCCCTGTCCGGCACCGAATCTCTGTATTCAAAAGTGTCAATATCATAGGATAACTGGTCAAGCTCTGCCGCAAGTGTCTGTATCTTCTGCTCTTTTGTCTCCATATCAATCACATCTTTCTCCGGATATGCCGCAATCAGCTTTTTAATTGCGTCCTGCACCTTTGGTGTATCACGAAGCTCCGGTGTATAATTCAGGAAATCCACATCAATTCTCTTGCCGCTTACAATGTCTGCCTGCTCATCTTCCCATTCTTCAGTCCCCTCGATGTGCATATTTACACCAATAGAAGGAATCCCATGCATACGGGAAGGATCAATGGCATTGTAAAGTTTCATAGCTTCCTCTATCGTTTCAATGCCCTCATGGTATTCACCCATATTATGAAATTCCCCACACTCCGCAACGGTAAATGTGATATGGACTGTCTCTGGTTCAATTACAGGCTCTTTTTCCAGTTCAGAAAGCACTTTTTCTTCTGATACAAGTGCGTTTTGTTCCTGCACCAATTCTCTCCCCTGCGTGACAAGCTGATTGTTGATCTGCTCCTGCTGTGCCTTCTCCTGCAGGTAGGTTTCCACCTCCGGAAGATATGTCTCTAGTGTTCCGGTTCTACCCTCTGTAATCGGGTTAATATCCACCTGAATACCTGCGATATAAATGCTGTCCTCATGTAGCATATTGAAAAGGTCATCTTCTCTGGTTGAGCCTGTGTATTCCACAACTACATCCAAATCCGAATTTTCCTGCTCAATACCTCTGCATCGGCTTCCGGATACCACCACATCAACAATCTGTGCATCCAGTCCATACTCGTCTATCTGCGACTGTACATAGGCATATACCGTTTTTTCTATATCGTCCGCACTCTGTCCGTCCAGACTATGAAACAGTTCTTCCGTCTTTGCCCGGAAATCTGCAACCACATCCGGATTGTTCTCTCTAAATTCTGCCTGCTTTGCTTCTAAATCTGCCTGTTCCACTTCCTCGGCTTTCTCCGAAAGTTCCACAAAATCAACAATCTCTGCTTCGGAACCTGCATACACTTCACCCTGCAAATATTCGTCACGATAATACTGCTCTGTGACTGATGAAAAGCGTGGTTCTTTCAGATCTGCAATTACCATATCCATTGCTCTTTGAATCGTAATATCCGGATTGTCATAAACACCGCCATCTAGCAAGTGATACTGTTCATTCAGAATGGAGTAATCGTATCCTTCATCACATTCATGCATAAGGATATAACGGTCTGCGATATGTACCGCAAGCTCTGTCTGTATTTCGTTCTCCTTGCCTTCCAATGTCAGCATAAATTTCGGCAGTTCCGTAAATCCAAAAGAATCAACAAAGTGTGCGCTGTTCTCGCCATCCTCATGCAATACTACAATGTCGCTGACTGAAAGCGAATGAGCCTTATAATCTGCCGGGTGGTCAATATTGAACTTTGTATAGATTGCTTCCAATGTTTCCGACTGTGTCTGTCCCTGCAATTCCGTCAGTTCTCCCATATACACGAGCTTATAATTTTCCGGCAATACAGCATCAAAATTATCTTTGGTTATTCTCATACGCTTCAGGCTTTCCGTTCCTTCAAAGCGAAACTTATCCAGTTCAGGATCATCCTTCAACTGATAAATGCCATATTTATCGGTATTTCCATACAAAAGCTGTGCTTCCCTGTTGGAATCACTCTCTGAAAGTTCTTCCTGCATCATCTGGAGCTTTCGTTCATTCAGCCAGTCCCCTTTTTCAATGCCACACATCCCGTCATGTTCTGTAATCTGTTTTCTATCGGATACAGTAGTCTCGGAACCGTCCGTATGCAGAAGATACACAGGCAAATCATGATCAAATAGTTCTATTGCCCTTTCCTGTGTCAGAGGAAACATTTCATTCCATGTATAGCCATATTCCTGCATTTCAGATACACCTACCATGCTATCCGGAAGTGCGTCGATTTCCGCCTCTGCATCAATCATTGCTAATGCAACATCCTGATTTCCATCCACTTCCTGTGCATAGATATGTTCTGCAAGCTCCCTGGTTTTTTCAATGTTCCCCAGCTTGTAGGCATAATTTACAATCAAATTTCTTTCAGCCTCGGAAAAGGCAGGCTGTCCATGTTCCAATCGGTTAATGATATGCTCTGCATGTTGCATGACAGACAGTTCCTCCACATCCGTCAGACCTGCATCAAAATCGTATTCATAATCCCAAAAATCCGGCATATTTCCATTTAATCCCTTACTACTGGACGCAAGTAACGTGATTTTCGCTCCCTGCTTTTCCATATATGAAAGGTAATTGCCATCCCATTCATTTTCATAAAGAGAAGCCATATCTTTAAGAATTTTCCCGACATCTTCCCTCGATATATTTGTGATTTTCAAGACCTCCCATTCGCTTTCAAAGACGGAAGCGAACTTAACAACCACATCATCGGCATTGATCGGCTCCATTGCCTTATCATAGATCGCCTTTCTCTCCTTCATATCAATCAGCTCATCTGTATCTGTGTTATAACGCACATCCAGATGATACTCTCCGTACTCTCTGGAATCCTGATTGCCGATTTCCGTTGTCCATGCACCCCTGCTTTCCAAATATGCCTGTATGCTCAACTTGTCATCGTCTGTCATTTCTGACAATGCCTGCATCAGTTCCGGTCTGTCCATGCCATATACATCAAGCAGACTGAACTCTGAAAGGTCAGTATTCTGTATGAGGAGAATACTTTCCTTTGTCTGTTCCTGTGATACTTCCCTGTTCCTTTGTAATTCCTGTAATTGTTCCTCTATCCCGGTAATCAACTCCGAAGCTGTCCTCCGTATCGTATCCATGGAAGCTCTCAGTTCCTTGGTATCTCTGCCACTGCTCCATCCGGCAATATATCCAAAGGAATAATCGGAAGTGTCCACTCCAAAATGCTGACATACTGTATAAGCTATGCTCTCAGCTTCCACTTCTTTGGTATTGCGGTCTTTTTTCATCTGCTCATCTTGCTCCACTTCCTTGCTGTGCAGCTTGGAGTGAGCCACCTCATGGATCATGGTCTTTAAGGTCTGGCCCTCGCTCATGTTTTCCTGCACCGCAATCCGCTTTGCTTCCCTGTCATAGTAGCCTTTGGAATCTCCGGCTATCTCCTCCAGTTCAATCGGTACTGGTGAAATGGCTTCTACTGCACGAATCATATCCTGATACCCTTCCACATCTGAAAGAAGCTCCTTTGCCGCAAGTTCCGGTATCGGCTTTCCGTCTGTCTGCGCCACATCAAAAACGGATACTGCCCGGAATGCCGGAATTGTTATCTCGACTTCTTCTTTCTGCGGATTTCCGTCCTTATCAAGTAAAAGTTCTTGTGTGACCGGATCAATCTTGTCCCTCTCCTCTTTGATTTTATAGGGTGCCGGGGCAAGGATACGAATACCCTTTTCCCCCTTCTTAACGTGCCTGTCAAAATTCTTCTGCCAAGCCTTGAATCCGGCCACTAACGTAGCGTCTGGCTTTTGCATCGCAATTAACATAGTATTGTTAAAGCTGTAATTATGGAATTTTGACATGGTATTCAGATAAGTCTTGTACTTCTCGCTTTCAAAAAGCTCCTTGATACCCTGCTCTAGCTTCTCCGTTATTTCCTGTACTTTCTGTTTTTCTGTTTTAGATTCTGCCATAGTATTTCCTCCATCTGCTTATTTTTTGCATGACAAAAGGCAGCCATTATTGACTGCCTTTGCATAACTACGATATTCACTTATAAACCTTTATCATTACTGCCCGTATTCGTTTTGATTTCTGCAATGTACTCCTGTCTCCTTTCTGCACCTGTCACTGTAAATGTTTTTACAAATAAAAAAGACAACCAAGATTTTGTTTCTTAATTGCCTGTTTCTATGCTATTAAATTTTTATTGAACCGATAACCAACTCCCCAAACAGTCTGTATATAGCTTGGCTTGCTAGGATTATCCTCTATCTTCTCCCGAATATTCCGGATATGGCTCATGACGATGTTGTAATCGCCGGAATAGGATTCTTTCCACACAATGTCATAAATCTGTTCCTTACTGAACACTATTCCCGGATGCTTTGCAAAAAGCTTCAAGATTTCAAACTCGGTATATGTAAGCTCTATCTCCTGATTTTCCCGAATGATTACCCGTTGAACCTCATCTATCATAAGACCTTTGAAATTCAACAGATGCTCGTTCATACCTGACATCTGAATGACTTCTTCCTGTTCCTGAAAAATATCTGTTCTGCAATGAACTGTTGGATAAATTAACCCGCATTATTCCACCCTCTCCTGTAAATTACCTAATCTGTTCAGCACTTCATACATCCGGCCATTGCCAAATATATAATTTTGCAAAACAAGCGGCTTCCCCACCTGCCTGCTTTCCCGGTACAGCTTCATATAAGCATCCTTCGCTTGATAAAAGCTGTCTTCCAATTCTTCCATCTCTTTTGTTGGCATTTCAAAAATTTTCCCCTGAATGACCTGCCCCTGGGCTGCTATTCTTGCACAGGATTTCTGCCATGCCGCTTCCTGCTCAAATTGTATATCCAGCCACTCTATCTCATCTTCTTTTGTCAGCGGCGTCCCATCTACCTTATAATACTGTTCATTTTCATAGCGCTGTTCAATTTCAGAATACAGCCTTGCATAACTCAATCCGCAGGCATTTACAACATCAGTATAGTCATACTGCCCTTTTTCTTCCCTAATTTCTTTTAATATTCCGGCTCTCATATCGCTGAACGATGTAACCGAATGCACAACTGTATGCTTAATTTTATCCATTAAATTTTCCCTGTTTTTCGATAATTGAGAAACCTCTAAAATATCCTTATGAAACACTTTCTGGTCTTCATTTTGGCTTTCCTGTTTTCCCAAATATTCCCTATCAAACTTGAAAAAATCCGGCAGATGAATAGGATGACTTAAAAATGTAATTGACATATCTCTTTCTCCTTACTTAAAAGCACTATCCGTAACCGCTTCCGTCATAGCATTTGCTTCATAAGCATTAGACGCTTTTGACAACAGCCTTTCATTGTTCCACGACCGTAATAATCGGCTTCTTTCCTGTTCCTGCTTTGCAATCTTTTCATTCAACATTTCCTGCTGCTGTTTTTTAACCTGCGCCCGTTTTTCCAGATATTCTTCCAAAAGCTCTTTTTGTCTATCTTTCTTGTTGCTTGTCTTTTTATAAAAACTGTTTTGTGAACGAGCATAAAATTCCGATTGATTATTAACACCAGACCATGAATCGCCCCTATAATCTTTAGCAGTAGCTCCTACAGTGAGCACCATAGAAGCTTCCAACGGTGCAAAGGACGAAGTTAAGTCACGTTTAAGTGCTGATAATATCTTTTCCCTGTACTCCGGATCATCTTTCATATTCTTAAATGCTTCCTCTGATATGTTGATAGCCACATTGGTTATAGTTCTATTTCTGGGTATCTTATCAATTTCAGCATAAAATTCCTTTTTGAAAATCGCCATTTCTTCCGCTTCTGATAATTCCTTTGTATTGCCCGTTTCTCCCGTGCTGTTTACGCTCTTTGTACTTTTCGTTGTTGCAACATTGTTCTGATAATAACTCTGTCCTACTCCACTAATAGCCATTTTTAATCCTCCTTTATCAGCACTTTTTCATAATATCCGATAGTATGCTTGTTGCTGTTCCTTGTTTGTAATTTATACTTTTAAAGGCTACCAAAAACTTCTCTTTAGCCTGCTCCATTATTGATACTGCGGTTTTCTGATATTTTGTATCAAACATTTGAGCCTTATCTTGTGTTTTTACTTCATTTTGAGGGCTATTTCTATGGAAATACCATGAACTGCCTGCGTTTTCAAATGCTTTATTGGTTTGTTGACAGGTAATATATCCTTCTAAATTTGCCAGACGCATTTTAAAGGCTTCGTCCAATCCGGCTAAATCTTCGTCAAGTGTCAATGACCTTTTCCCCGTAAGTTCGTAGGAAACTTCACGATCTCCATTTTCATGTTCTTTTACGATTTCATTATAACGGGTTTCATATGTATCCATTATAGATTTCATCACATCTTCAACATTATAATTCCCGTCTTTTAATGTTAGGCTGCTAATATCCCGCATTGCGGTATAGTGTTCCCAAGCAACCTCATTTGTATTTTGTATTGTCAGTTCCCTGACATTGGTATAATCCGAATCGGGTTCAAATTTGCTTGCCATTTCCCGCTGCATATTTCTTCCTGCATCAGAAATAGAAAGATTTGCCTACTGCTTCACCATCTTTGAGATTGCTTCCCTAACAGTTGCTTTTCCCCGTATATAATTTGTAGTCGTTCCCAAATAATCATAATTATGTCCGACTCCATTAATAGCCATTTCCTAATCCTCCATTGTCATCAATTTTTTATATTGCCGCCCCTGCCCCCTTGCAATAAGTCCGGGCAGTCCGCAAAAGCAAAGGTTTATGCGCCTTGCGGAATATGAACAATTTCTCCTTATGCCTTTATATCAAAACTTGCCCCTGTCGGCGCAGATGTACCAGAAACCGCAGCTAAGAGGTTCTGCGTAACACTTTTTACATCAGTGCCAGTAGCTGATATTGTAAACGTTTCATCTTCTGTCAGCTTCTCCAACTGCGCCTTTTTCTCTGCCCGTCTCTTAGCTGCCTTTTCTTCTGAGATTTTTCTTTCCTCACGCTTTTTCTATAATCTTTCTTTTTGTTTCTTTTCCGCATTCAATGTAGTTGAATTTTGTTTTGAACCACTGGTTCTTGTCATACCTCCGCAAGTAACAGAAGCATTCCCATCGGCATCTATTACAGTTGTAACACCATGTATCACTGCATTATCAGCTTTGGCTTGTGCAAACATTCTATTCTGTCCCGGTACTGCACCAGTTAAATTAAACTCTACTTTCTTGGCAAATTCCGGATCATTTGCCATTTTCTTTAGACATTCGCTAGAAAGATTTATTACCACTTTATTTTCATTTCCACTCATAAGACTGCTACCCGTATTAAAAGTAATCTCCGGGAACTTTTTACACAGTTTCTCATAGTATTCCTGCACTTTGTCCTTGCTGTTTGTCTTTACCTCCGTTGCTACATTAGTGTTTCACACTCTTCTACTTCGAGAATTAATTGCTTTTTCATATCCTGTCATAAAACTCGCTATGTTAAACAATTCCACCGTGCTTATATTGCTGTTCCCGAAGCTTATCCAACGATTTTGCTCCATCCGGGCTATACAAATCCAATAATTCCAAAAAATTACCAGACTCCTTACACCCATTCAATATCATACGCATACTATCCGCATCTTTACCGAATAACATACCCAACAGACTCATATCATACTGATTTTGACTATCACTTAATACTCCCTGCTGATGTAAATCCTCCATAAAACCATAAGAACGAACCTCGGAACCTATTCGCATCGCCACATTATATAAATCCGGATCAACAGTATGAAGATAATTTAGGTAGCGTGTCTCAATATTTCTATTGGGCGTGCCGCTCATCATCCAATTTGCTATATCTTCCAAAGATGCACCTATGGCAGCATCATCAATCAAATGCATCTGCCATCTTCCGCTTTCAGTCTTTGTAAAGGTATATTTTCCATCCTCCGAATACAATGTATTTGACCATGAGTTTTTTGGAGCCGCCTGGTCTCTGACAAGCACTTCAAATGCATCCATTGCAACTCTGTCTGGGATACACTTTTTCTCATCTGTTGGTAATTCCATTTTCCCCAATGCTACTGCAGTTTGCACTAGTTCATAATCCGATATGTTTTCTCCATGATAAAAATAAGAATTTTGTTCTTTCAATTTATCAAATGATGCCGGTAGTTTTACTTCTGCCAACTGTTCTTTGGAAACCTCAGTCCAATCTTCTTTTTTCTTACTACCTGCGGTCTGCATCTGCACTCTCGAACCGTTTGTAATCTTTGTACCATATTTTGCATTTACCATATGTTCTGTTATTGTCACATGTGCAAACTGAAATAAACTCCTTTGGTTTCTTGTATTTCCGTAACCTTCAACTTTCACAGCATATGGAAATGATGACTTCGTATTCAAAACAGAGTAAGTACCTGTATAAAATGTATTTGCCGCTTGTATTCTCATAATATAACCTCCAATCCAAACAGAAACAGCGTCTATTTTCACATTCAATCCCTTGAAAACAGACGCCATCCTTAGCTCATAATATTTATCGACATTTATTCATTTTTCTTTACAGAATGGAACGAAACCTGAAATTTGGGCGTGCCTCTTACTATATCTGTAACCCTATAAGTTTTCGATACTCCTTTGCATTTTCACAATCTGATACAATTCCTGATTGCGCATCCAAGCAAAACGGTAACATCTGCCAATCCTCATTGCCACATGCTCCTACCAATAACAATTTTCTGCCATAAATGACCTCCATTTTGTACGATAAAAGGCAGCCACTACTGACTGCCCTTACATCAACTGCTATAACATTTTTAATAATCCTGCTTTTATTCCCAACCCGAATAGTGCTGACAGGTTGGGAATAAAGTTGGGAATAAAACTTTTTTTATAAAATCTGATCTTTCCCCTTTGCCTTATCCACTGCATCCCTTCCTGCAGGTGTCCCAGACACTCTTGCCTTCATTGCTGCGAGCCTTTCTTGCAATGAAGTCCGTTCTGCTGGTCGGTCTGACAGCTTATCATCCGTAACCGTTTTTCCAAGATTACTCTGCTTTGCTGGCATATCAGCAACCTCATCCCCTTTTTTATCCACCGATTTCACATCTTCATGTGTTTTTTCCGGTTCCGTGGCTTCGTCATCCATGCCAATCGCATCATCGCCCTTTTCATCCATGTTAAGCAAGGCATTAAGTTCTGCAAGACGTTCCAGTTTCTCGGAAAGCTCCGCTTCCTGCGGAAATGGCTTGTCTACTTCTGCTTTTGCTGTTTCAAGCTGATGTTCCACATTGGAAAGTTTCGTCTGTGCTTCCTCAAGTTGTGCTGGCATTGCTTCCAGTGCATTGTTGATTCTTGTGATATTTCCGAGCGGATCAGTGCCGACTTCCATCGGATGGCTCATGGCTCCTTTGACATTCATTACAAATTTATTGTTGAAAGAATCAAAAGTTACATTCAGCTTAAATCCAAGATATTCCCCTACATCCGCACTGGCATTGATGCCTTTGATTTCCTTACACATGGCTATGATTGCAGTTCCTGCTTCCTTTTTATCTGTATATGGCTTTCCTCCCACCTGCATGAAAAATTGTTCCTTATCCTCCGGCTTATTTTTCGCATATTTTTCCATATCAGCGGTAAAACCTTCGATACGTTCCTTGAAAATAGCGATCTGATGCGGATAATGCTGTGTGATGTTATCCTCCAGCCTGTATTTCTGACTGGTATGGTTTGCCTTCATCAGTTTCAATTTCGATACCTGAATATCGAGATCCATCTTTTCTTTTATGTAGGGATTACCTGTTGCAAGTGCCTTAACCTCCGCATAGGAAAGTGCCGCTTCGTCCACATCCTCACAGCTTCGCACCGGGGATTTACTGGTCATGATCTGTCCGATAAATTTCTGCTTATTCTCAATGAGCTGCCATGAGTAACTGTCAAATGTACCTTCCGTAACATAACGAAATATCTTGACCTTATCATTCTGGTTGCCCTGTCGTAAGATTCTTCCCTCCTGCTGTTCAATGTCAGTCGGTCATTTTTTGCGGACAGTTCAATACATGCCTGTCTGTTTCGCTCCCTGCTCCTGCGTTTGCTCTCGTTTGATTTCTCCCTCTGTATCTTCTTGGCACAAGCAGGACAATACTTCGATATGCCAGAGCGGGGAACATATTCAACACCGCACACCGTACAATTCTTAGGCTTTAACGCAGTCCACCGCTTTGTCGGTGTGATATGTAATTCACCGACAAAGCCGATGAATTTATAATAAATCTTGATTTCCTGCCGCACCATTCCGTCTGTAAGTTTCTCACGTTCCGAAACAAGTATCTTGTCTATAAGTGCGTTTATGATGGTTGCGTCCAGTTCCTTAATGCCTTGATAGTTGCGGATTAGGGAGAGGAAATCACGGACACCCTGCGTCTTCTCATAGCTGTCGCTGAGCGTTTCCGTTACCTCTTTCAGCCTTGCTTCAATTTCAAGCTGTTCTTTCTGGTATTTTCCCGACATCATCTCAAAATTCCGCTCGGTAATACGCTCCATCACCTTATCTTCATAGAGTGAGGAAAACAGCCTGTCCAGTTCTGCAAGGCGTTTGTTCAGTTTTCTTTGCTCCTTTTCCAGTGCCTTTGCCTTGCTCTGGTCTGTTTCCGTGAGCCGCTTTTCAATCGCCCTCACTGCCTTTTCATCATTGACTGCCATATCCGCAAATCGGTTGATGTCGGTGAGGACAGCGTTGAACAAGTCCCTCGCTTCAATGCTGTGTGCGGTACACATGATATTACCGTATCTGCCATAATTATTGCAGGAATATTGTACGCAGTCGATGATGTCGGGGCGTTTCCTCCTGTTGGCACTCATAGCCCGCATCGCATAGCCGCAGTCCGCACACTTAATAACGCCTGCAAAGATGTTCTCAAAGCCGCCCTTGTTTTCTGGTAATCTGCGGCTTGTAATAAGCTGCTGTACGGTATCAAATTCCTCCTGCGTGACTATCCCCTCATGGGTGTCTGGTATCACTTCCCATTCTTCGGGCAGCTTAGAGGGGCGTTTCTTGCTTTTCATGTTGGCGGCAATCCGCTTGTAGCCTGCAAGGTTTCCCGCATATATCGGGCTTCTTAAAATGCCCCTTACGCTGTTCTCGCTCCAAATATAACGGTTCTCCTCATTCTCCTCAAAATACCTCTCATAGCCTGTTGCCCCCTGCTCCGCCGCATAAGCGGCGGGGCGTAAGATATGCTGTTTGTTGATGTGCTTGCGGATTTTGGCGATTCCGTTGCCCGCTAACGCAAGGTCAAATATTTCCCTTACCACATGGGCAACTTTGTCATCTATCAGCAGATGGTTGTGGTCGGCGGGGTCTTTGACGTAACCGTATGGTGCTGTCGTCCCCATGAATTTCCCCTGCTGAAACCTCGCTCGGTACGCCGATTTTATCTTGACCGACACATCGGCGGAATACATTTCGTTTAGGATGTTGCGGAAAGGCGTGATGTCCATAGCGGATTTATTGAGCGTGTCCACGCCGTCATTGACCGCTATATACCTCACATTATGCTCTGGGAAAAACACTTCCAGATACAGTCCGCAATCAAGATAGTTCCTCCCCAGACGAGATAAATCTTTCGTGATAACGCAGTTTATCAGACCGCTTTCAATGTCCTTAATCATGTTCTGGAAACTTGGTCTTTGGAAATTTGTACCAGAGTAACCGTCGTCCACATACGTTTTTGCTAAGTGCCATCCCTGCTTTTTCACATAATCCGTGAGGATGGATTTCTGTGTCGCAATGCTCGCACTCTCGTTATCCGTGCCATCGTCTTTTGACAAGCGGCAGTACATGCCGACTTCATAAATCTTGTTCTCCATTCTTATTCCTGCCATACTGTAAAACCTCCATATCTGTCCTATCTGTTTTCATGTTCCATTGCGTACATTCTAAGCGGACAGCCCCTCATTGTCGAAGGTGTCGCCCTCGGCAATCTTCTTCCGAATATCCTCGGAAATAATCGGGATAAACGCTTCTGTGACTGTCTGCGTGCCGACATATTCACGGCTGATTATCATCTGAACTGGTGCTTTCGGCACGATACGCTTTCTCTTTTTATCTGCTTTCTTATCCTCGCCCATACTTAAATCTTCCTTTCCAGACAGGGCAGGAGAACGTCTGGAAACGCCCCGCCCTGTCAATCAGATACCATCAATCCCCGCTGTTTACTTCTTTCTGTAATGCTTCAAGGAGTGCTGCTGCTTCATCAGCGTTCAACGTGATACCCTTTCCGCACTTCTCACGGTTCGGGGAAAAGCTGCGGATGTCATATTTCGGCTCTCTTCCGTTCCATGAGATAAGATTGATTTCTTTTGTGTAGCCGCTGTCGCCCTTAGACAATACGGCGATTTCCTTTACAATCTCATACTGGATTTCTTTCATTCTTCATACCTCAATTTTCTGCATTTACCTCCCGAAAAGAGAAGATTAGCGGCTGTCCCTGCCCCGTTTCCTCTGCAATTCACGCTCCAAAAGTTTAATGATGGTTTCCTCCATCTGCTTCGGCGTTGTGTTCTTCGGAAAATACTTTTTCAGCTTGCTTGTGTTGATTTTCAAGGTTTCTTTCTGGTTTCCCTTTTCCTCCGTCATAATTGCAAATATCGTATCCATGTCAAGCCGCCCGCTCTGGCTTAGGCTTTTCATCCGCTGTGCCTGTGAGAGTGAGGGCGTTGCTTCTTCGCTCTCCATCGTGGCAAAGAGGTTTTCCTGCTCGTCTTTCTTCAAAAAGGACAGTTCCACCGCAGGCGTGAGGGCGATTTTCCCCTCGTCCACCATCCGCAAAATCGGCGGTATCAGTTCCGTCAAACGGATAAATCTTTGTACGGTCATCCTGCCTACGCCGAAGCCCTGTGCCACCTTGTCGTCCGTCCGCAACTTCGTCACAACTTGTGACGAGGTTAAGTCTGTGCGGAAACCCTGCCGCTTCATGGCTTCGGATTTCATCTTGTAGGCAAACGCCCGCTCTGATGGCAGGATATTCTCACGCTGTAAATTACTGTCTACAAGGGTGATGATGGCTCGGTCACGGTCTAAGGGCAGGACAAACGCAGGCACGGTATTTATCCCTGCAAGTTCAGACGCACGGACACGCCGCTGCCCTGCAATCACTTCATAGCCGTTCCCGTCCTCTTTCGGGCGTGTGATTATCGGCGTGACAATGCCAAATTCCTTGATGCTTTCCGCTAATTCTGACAGCGTTTCATCCTCTGCCACATGAAACGGATTGTCGGGAAACGGGTACAAGTCTTTGGTCTTTAACACCTTAAAATCCTGTTTCTTCATTCACATATCTACCTTTCTTTCGCTCTGCTTTTATGGTTTTTCTGCAATTCTTCCAACACTTCGGGCGGTATCTTTGAGAGCAGCCGCCCCATCTGCTCGTTGGTTCTCTGCAACTCAAATATCTTCTGGTTCGCTTTCTGCACCTTTAGTTCCTGCTCATACTTTTCATCACGCATACGCCCCGCATAGTCTGATTCCTGCCCGATTTGCTCCTTTAGGCTATTGATATAGGCACTCTGCTTACTGATTTCCTTTGAGAATTTCTCCACGTCTGGGAGCCATGCCGCAATCAGTTCCAGAGCCTTGTCACGCTTCTTCCCTGCATTAAAGGCGTTGATGTCGGACAGTGCAGACACAATTTCCTCATACTGTTTATCAAGCCTGCCGCCCAACTTATAGAGCCATGTGGGGACATGTTTCCGCTTCGTTTCCATTGAGGACTGACCTCTTTCAAGCTGATTCCACCGTGAGGACATCCGCTCATGGTAGGCGGTCTGCCATTCGGACAGGCTCTTTTGATTGCCTAAAATTGTTTTGGCAGACAGCTTATTGTCTGGTGTAATCGGCACAAAACAGAGGTGCATATGCGGCGTTCTCTCGTCCATGTGGACGACTGCGGAGAGGATATTTTTCTCCCCGACACGCTCTGAAATGAAATCCAGAGCCATCGTAAAATACGCTTTCTGTTCTTTGGGCGGCAGGCTGTTCATAAATTCTGGCGAAGCCGTGATAAGCGTTTCCACCATCATCACGCTATCTTTCCTCGTCCTGCACCCTGCTTCGGCTACCATGCGGTTAATCTCTTTCTTGTAGGTGTACCTCGGCGGATTCACAAGATGGTAGTTATCTTTCGAGCGTTCCATATCTATATCTGGATTGCTTTTATAGGCTTCTTTTTTACGCTCGTTGTGGCGTTCGCAAGCCGCAACGCCGCCCGCTTTGCGTTTCTGGAAACGCAGGATTGCATAGGGCATAATTCATCATCTTCCTTTCTTCGGCGGGTAAACTGCCCTTTGGGTGACAGCGGTGACGGCGGTGACAGCGATATTGGGATACCCCCTACCGACTGCCTCAACTGTCACCCTTATTCCCTGCATGACGGTCATGTCGATGATGACGGTGTTTTTGGAATACCCCCTCGCAAGAGCCGTCACCGTCATGCTGCCATTCTTTTATCCGAAGCGTGGAGCGTAGGATAAGCAGGGCGTAAGACCTGCCATAAGGGAGTCCAGAGGGAACGTCTGGCACACGACTTTGCAGGGCAAAGTGTAGTGTGTTACACCCTGTAAACGCAGTCGGAAAAATCGGAAGGATTTTTCTGACCGCAGGGGTGGTTTTACACGCCGAAAAGGGCGGGTAAATCCTACGCCTGCACTTTGCGTTTACGGGGTGTTCTCCCGCAGGGATGACAGCGGCAGGGTATCCTAAAATCACTGTCACCGCCGTCACCGCTGTCACCCGCAGGGCAGAGTCGCCAGCTTTACACGGCTTTAAGCGTCAATGACAGTAACAGGGGGTATCCCAATATCGCTGTCACCACCGTCACCGCTGTCACCCGCCCGCTTTGCAAGCGAAATCTGCCTGCCGTGTTTTTTGCGGCTGTACTGATAAACGATATGGTTCTCATTTAAAAATGTGGTGCGGTATTCATTGAGCCATTTCGTAATCACCGTGGGTATGGTTTCCGTTTCCCTCATAGCGGCTAACAGCTCCGTTGCCGTGCCTGCCCATTCTTCCTTATCCCTCATAAAATCCACCAACCGAAAAAGGACGTCTGGTATCGTTTCTTTCGCAAGCTGCTCCTGCGTTTTTCTCTCCACAAGTTCCCAACTGCAATCACGGAAACGCAGCGTGTATTCCTGATAGGGCGTGTCCCTGCCCGTCACATACAGCTTGGCGGTGTCGGATGCCCGTTTCTCCTTTTCCAGAACAAAGGTAGCGTCCGCACTCCCCGTTAAGCCTGTCGTCCCAGACACCTTGTTGAACACATCGCTGTCATTCTGCTTTCGGATGTGGTGTACGACAATGACCGCCAATGAATGCCTGTCGGCAAAGTCTTTGATTAGTGAGATGTCCCCATAGTCGCTTGCGTAGGCATTGTCTTTTGAAGCTGTACGGACTTTCTGCAAAGTGTCAATGACAATAAGCCTGCTGTTTGGGTAATCTTTCAGATAATCTTCAAGCTGCACGATAAGACCGTCTGACAGCTTGCAGCTTGCCACGGCAAAGTGAAGCCGCCTGCTCGCTTCGTTCGTCAATCGGAACAGCCTGTCCTGTATACGGCAGAACGTGTCCTCAAGGCAGAGGTAAAGCACGTCGCCCTCCATTGTCGGCATATCCCACAAGGGAAGTCCCTGCGACACGCATAAACATAGCTTCAGCATGAGCCAGCTCTTTCCTATCTTCTGTGAGCCGCAGAACAGCGACAAGCCTGTGGGGATAAGGCTGTCCACCACAAAGGACGGCTTCTCAAGCGGTTCATAAAGGAGCGTTTCGGCGTTGACTGTCTGTAACTTCTGCATGGCTTTCCTCCTTTCGGGCGGTGTTTTTGTTTTCGTTGCACATAGGCGTTGACCTCCTTAAAAATAGATTTACTCCCACGAAGAAAAAGTGAGAGTATGTAATGCCGCCAATCCCACACAAATAAAAAACAGATTTCTTTTTCGGGCGGTGTCGGTCACGGTTGGAGATACTTCCTCATTTCCGCCTTTACTTTCTCCTTTGCAATCGCAACAGATTTCTGTATTGCCGAAGCGGTGCAATGCTCCATAGCGGCGATTTGGTAAAAATTGAACTCATACTCGTAGTAGAGCAGGAAACGCCGCCTTTGTATCTCTGGCAGTCCGTCAACCGCCTTACAGAGCAGTTCTGCCCGTTCTGCCTCAATCATTTGTTCCTCTATGCTCTTAGGCAGCTTCAACGCCCGCCTGTTCAGCGTTTCGTCCCATACTTCCGAAAACTCCCTGTGCCGCTCGTCCCATTGGAGGAGATTCCTGTTCCTGCGTTCCATCTGCCGAAACTCCATAAAGAACTGTTCCGACACTTCCAACTCGTGGGATTTGCCCTGCCCGTCCTTAAAGCTGATAAAATACCTTGTGCCGCTTTCCGTGGATTCCTCCCGAAGCGTGTACGCCTTAACTCTGTATGCCATCCCGCTTGCCTCCTGCAAAAAATAAGTGAGGGGATTTCCATCCCTCACCCAGTAGCCCGCAGGACGGCAGGCTGTTTTAGACGCTATAAAATTTTCGTAGCTTCTTCCGCAGATGGTCTAACCTCGCATAGATGGCACCAGTCGTCAAATGCACGAGCGGGGCAATCTCCTTTGTGGAATACCCCTGCATTTTCAGCAGGACGATTTTCAAGGTACGCCCGTCCACCGCGACTAATACTTGATAGAGATTTTCGCTCTCAATCTCGTCCAGTAACTCCGCAACCGTACCCACTTCCGTCTGCCGCTCCCTGTCTGCCATGTCCTCAAGGTATTCCGCAATGTCATTCGTCCATCGGTAAAACCGCCTGTTGGAATTGAAGTCTGCCCTGTCCGCAATGCGTATCTGCTCAATGGTCGCTTCATCAACGCCGCACTCACGCAGCAGCTTTTCCTCCGCTTCTTTCCAGATACGCCATTTCCTGTCCTCCCGTCCGTGGTTATATGCCATGCTTCTTTTCCTCCAATCAGAATTGATTGAGAGGGCAGAGAAAAACCCCCTCATTTTCCCAAAGGAAAAAACAAGGGGGCTGAACGCCTTAAATTTTAATTTTCTATTATCTTTCTTAGTTTTCTTAGGATTCTGGCTTTGCGTTTGTTCACAACGCTCTGGGTTATGCCGAACCTCGCCCCGACTTCACGCTCAGAAAGTCCGTCAAAAAAGATTGCCTGTATCAATTCCTGTTCACTATCCGACAGCAAAGGCAGGGCGGCTTTCAGCCTGTCCACCATAACCGCATTGACAACGGTTTCCGCAATGTCTGCCGCTTCATCAGCGATAAAGTCTAAAGGCTTCCCCTCGCTGTCCGTAAATCCATCCAGAGAAAGCAGGCTGTTCTTCGTATCTAATTTTTTCAGATAACGCCACCGTTCCTTATCTCGGTAGAAGTCCGTGTATTGCTCCCTCACGACTTCAAGCAGACAGCCTTGAATGGGGATAAACAGCTTGTCCATATAGGTCTGGTCGGATTCCCTGCAACGGCAGAACTCCGTGTAGGATAATTCCACATAGCCGCCACTTTCTCTGATATATACCTTTCTTGGTGCATATTTCACCATAAATACCTCCCATCTGAATTTTTGAAATGTAAAAAATCCAGATGGAGAGGCGGAGAACGACACCGCATATCAGAAACAGCCCTACGGCACTTTCCAACAAAAATCGACAAAAGAAAAACCGCAAAGGCTCTGTGACCTTTACGGTTATAGGAAATAGTAATTCTATTGTATGGAGATTGTACTTCTACTTTCAAGGTGAGAAGTACCGTTGCACTGGCAGAAATTTTTTTAACTGGTTTCCTGCCGTTCTCTGATATGCTATGTATTGATAAATTTTGCTTCGTATGAGCAGATAGATAACTGCCCGAAAAAAGGACATAAAAAAATCCCTCCAAATTTAAAAACAAATTCAGAGGGTAATTTAGGGTATAACAAAATAACCCACCCGAATATCGTTTTTTTTATTTGGTGAGTTTGTTCTTTCAAATACGAAACAAATGCTCATGTACGGTAAAGTATCACAAGAAAATTATGTCGAATTGACAGCCGCCTCCGCTATACCGAATAAGGAAATAAAGAGTCCTCAAATTTTGCGCTACTAAATGAAGACGAGCGGAAGTAATCTCCCGCTCGTCAGTAAACTTAACTATGCCATATCAATCCCGCTTCTTTCCCGCCACCGGCACTAAGAACAGCGCGGGCAACAGCAGGAAAGCGGTACAGACCAGCCCCCAGGGTATGGACACCTGCTGGGCTACCAGCCCCACAATAGGCCCGCCGATGATCTGCCCGAAAGAGTCCAGCTGTCCGCTGGTGGAAAAGACTGTGGCGCGCATTTTCTCATCCACTTGGTCGTTCATCCAGGCGGCCAGCACAGGCTCCTTGATGGTGCGCATAAGCCCCGCCAGCAGGAACACCAACAACATGAACCAAAAGCTCCGCCCCACCGCGAAGAGAACCAGGAACAGGATATACCCGGCGCTGGTGGACATGACCACACTGGTTCGGCTGACAGTCCCTTTTTTCTCCATGCGGGCGATGAGCAACTGAGAAGCCAGAATACCTAAGCCGTTGCCGATAAGACTGATAACACCGAACCAAGTGACGCTGTTCAGCGGCCCGATAACGGGTATTACCGTGTCATCCAGAAAATGAGCGGTGGAGAGCCGGTCAAAGCCTTCACTGGCAAGTCCCCCGCATAGTGTGATTGCTAAGAGCGCCAGCAACACAGGTGCGCCTTTCACAAAGCCCAGGTTGAGCTTGAACAGGCAGACAAAGTCTTTAAGCAAGCCCTGCCGTTCCTCAATAGCAGGGGAGAAGTTGGTTTCTGGCATGATGCGAACCATCACCAGCCCCAACAACAAGCACAAACTGCCCCCCAAGATGAGAGGCATTTGCAGGTTTATGTTTCCCAGCAGTGTGCCCAGCACCACGCCCAGAACGCCGCCGATTTGCCCCATTTGACTGCCCCGCAGGAACACCTTGTCTATGGGTTTGTCCTCTTCCTCCGAGGCAATCCACGCCTCCAGAGCGCCGGTGATGAAGGTATCACCGCAACCCCAGACAACCTGGGCCAGCAGAACCGGCGCGAACCACGGTAGCGCACCCTCCATCAGAAAGCCCAGGCCGTAGAGGAACATTCCAATCAGCACCGAGCGCCGACGGCTATACAAATCCGCCACCACACCGGTGGGCATCTCGAACAGAAAGCAGGAGGTCTCCTGAACCGTCCCTACCAGGACAAGCTGGAAAGCATCCAGCTGCACCACCTCCAGGTGGTACACGATGGAAAGCACTGTGGACATAGAAACCGCCAGGGAACAGACAAATCGGAACAGCAGGTAGACAGAATATGCCTTTGAATTTTTAGCAAACATGAAGTTACATTCTCCTTTCAAATCTCATTTTATATGACTTTTGCAAGCTGTTAAGCTAACTTGTGGAACATATGCCGAACCTTATCTATACGGCTATTCGGGCGGCGGGGTTGGCAAATAAATTTACCAATAGCTGGCTGGTATCCTTTTAACTCTGTCAAGCAGACTCCCTGCCCATTTGTGAAATAAGTTAAATCGTTCCTGTATTCTTGAATACATCTAGCAGGGATTTCTCCTTTCAGAATGACCTCGTCATTCTTTATCTGAGTACTTACAATATCTGCACAATACCTTGGAGCATCATGATACGCCCGTGAGAGATATTCCTGCGGTGCATAAATTTCAAAGTGGAGATATGGCTCTAATAGTTCTGTCCCTGCTTTTTTTAAAGCCTGCTCCAATACGATAGGGGAAAGCAGCCGAAAGTCTGCGGGGGTACTTACAGGACTATAATACAATCCATATTCAAAACAGATTTTACAGTCTGTCACTTTCCATCCATACAGCCCCTGCTCGCAGCCATAAAGAACCCCCTCCATAACCGCATTTTGGAACGATTGATTTAAATATCCAAGTGAAACTCTGCTTTCATACTGCACTCCGCTTCCAATAGGGAGCGGCTCTATGGACAACCCGACAGAAGCCCAGAAAGGATTTGGCGGGACTTCTATGTGGATGGTATATTCTGCTTTTCTAAGCGGTCTTTCCATATATATAACAGTAGGCTCTTTTATTTCTGCCTCCACATGATATTTTTCCTCAAGGATGGCACAAATGACTTCCATCTGCACATTCCCCAAAAAAGATAACATAATCTCATGGGTAACAGTATCAATGTCAAAATGCAAAAGAGGGTCTGTATCAGCAATCTCTGCGAGGGCATTTAACAGGGCTTCCCTTTGCTCCGGCTTTTGCGGCTCTACCGTTGTCCGAAGTAATGGCATGGGATTATCAATCCGTGTTTTGTGAGGCAGGAGTTTTTCATTTCCCAGGATATCGTTCAGTTTCAAAGTATCATCAGCTAAAATAACAATTTCTCCCGGACAGGCATGGTCAGCCGGGACGATTTCACCGTTTGTCGGAACACACATCTCTGTGATTTTTATTTTCTCTTTTTCAGATATTCTAATAACATCCCTCAAATGCAATGTTCCGCTATATATACGCACATAAACAAAACGCCGCCTTTTCTCTGAATATTCAATCTTAAAAACCTGCCCGCATAGTTCAGATTGACCTTCAGGCGTTGATGAATAAAATTTACTGGCAATTACTTCTATAAGCTGCCGAATCCCCAGATTGTTTTTAGCGCTTCCGTGATAAACGGGAAATAACGTTCCGTTTTGGAATCTCCTGTTTTCTTCCTGTTCCAGTTCTGACATTTTAAACGGTTTCCCTGACATATATTTCTCTAATAGTTCATCGTTTCCCATAATTACCGCATCCCACTGTTCCATATCGTCATTGTCCGTTACATTTATATGGGGATGCTGCCCAACCTTTTGCTTCACTATAATTTCCGAAGAAAGCTTTGCTTTCATTTCCCGATATACCATTGGCAAATCAATCCCCTCTTGGTCAATTTTATTGATGAAAAAAATTGTCGGAATCTTCATTATCTGTAGTGCATGAAACAGTATACGGGTCTGTGCCTGTATGCCATCCTTTGCAGAAACTAATAATACTGCTCCGTCTAATACGGATAAAGAACGGTATACTTCCGCCAAAAAATCCATATGGCCTGGCGTATCTATAATGTTGACTTTTACATCCTCCCACTGAAAAGATGTCACTGCTGTCTGGATAGTGATTCCCCTTTGACGCTCCAAATTCATTGTATCTGTCCTTGTTGTGCCTTCATCTACGCTCCCTAGTTCTGCAATTGCACCACTGGTATACAATAAACTTTCCGTTAATGTTGTCTTTCCTGCGTCAACGTGAGCCAGAATGCCTAAGTTAATTATTTTCATGTGATTTTCCTCCTATCAACACCCAAAAAAGGGCATAAAAATACCCAGTGATAAATACTCCTATCACTGGGTAAATAACTCCAATAGCCCCAAAACACTTATATGTTTTCGGGCATATAAAATTACATGATAAAAGTATTCTTAAACTGGGTACAAAAAACTAAGCCCCATATTAAAAGTGAAACGGGACTGCTACTTTTTGTTCCCACTATCAAATTGACAGTTTATTTAAGAATACCTTGCCGCATATTTATTAACTCCTTGTATAATACTGAATCTAATTATATTCCTTAACCCTTTATTTGTCAAGCTGACAAACTAAAGCAGAAAAAGCGGCAGGATTTCCCCCTGCCACTAATCATCTGTTTATGCAAAAATAATTTCCTTTTCCACAATCTCCCTCGCACAAGCCCTTATGTTATTGAGGCATCCTGTCCATTCTAAGGCGTTTTCTGCCTTTAGCTGTTCCGTTATGCCCTGTGCCTGTTTCATACCCTCTATGAGCCTTTCAAAGCGTTCCTGTGCCTGTCTGTTGATGTCGGCAAGGTAGGCGTTTAGCCTGCCGCTTGTAAGAAGATTGGTGTATGTAACTTTACGGTACTGTTTTAGATAATCTAAATGCCGTTGCCCCCAGATGCCTATTGCCTGTTCTTCTTCGGCGGGTACAGTTAAGCACGGTATCAAATAATCCCCTTGCCTTTCGTATTTGCCGCCCAGTTCCTCAAATAATGATTTTGCCATTGTCTGTTACCTCCACATTCTTTTTTATTTTGAATGTCCGCAAAATCCGTCCTACATCGGTCCTACAGTATGTATCACATAATCACATGACAGATTATATCCTTTTGTTATCTTTGCTTCTCCAGTCTCACATCCGTGTAGTGTCCTGCACTCCGCCAGAAGCTCCGGTCCTGCTGCTCTATGAATTGCACCATCTACACCGCCTCCGCCAAGAAGAGAGTTATTTGCTGCATTCACAATTGCCTGCACATCTGTTACTTTTGTTATATCTCCCATTAAAGTCTTAATTAAGTACATTTAGTTCCATCCTTTCCAGATATCCGGCTGATAACCAAATGTTGATTGCTTTCCGTTTCTTACTACTGGTGTTTTAATTACTTGTGGATTCTCAAGCACTTTTTCAAGCTTATCTTCATCTGCGATATACTTAATAAGAGCAAGTAAATCTTTGTCCTTACCATCCCAGTTAACCATATTTTCTAATCCACCATTTGCCTGAGCTACTGAATTAAATTCTCCTTTGCTCATACCTTTTTCTTTCATATCAATGAACTGATACTTTATGCCCCGCTCCTTGAAAAAACGCTCCGCCTTCTTAGTATCATTGCATTTCTTTGTTCCAAATATCTGTATATTCATATCAGTATTCCTTTTCTATCTCTCCATCTATTCCATACATTTTCTTGAATGCATCAAGGTCTGCCTGGTTCTTAATCAGCATAACCTCTTCTATTTTACCTGTATGAATATCCTTAAAACCTGCAACTTGTTCACCATTACATATGCTGGCCTTAATTACCGGTTTCTTATTTTCCTTATCATATGTCTTTGTAACTGTCTTTTTCCTAAATAGTCCCACTTTGAGCACCTTCTTTTGACTTTGCCATCAGTATAAGTTTTTCAAAGGACTGTGCAAAGCGTACATCATCTTCTTCCGTATGCTTTCTCGGTCCTTTCATATGATTCTTATGAGAGCTGCGTCTTGCCTTCTTGTTAAGATGTCGCTCCATAAGCATCTGATCTATGTTCTCATTCGTGTACCACTTGCCTGATTGGTGAATAACATATGCACCTTTCCCAAGTGCCATTGCAGCGACACCATAATCCTGCGATACTACTACATCCCCTTTATGACATATGCTAATTAGTTTATAATCTACTGCATCTGCTCCTGCGCCTACCACAATCACCTCACTGTAATCAGAATACAAAATATGATTCGTATCACACAGCAATGTGATGGAAATATTGTATTTCTCTGCTATTGTCTCAACAATGTCCACTGCCGGACACGCATCCGCATCTACAAATATCTGCATTTTTTCTCAAATCCGCTTTCTTCAGTTGTGGCTAACTGGTGTTCGTACTTCTATAAGATTTCCTGATGGATCATAAAATCTTACAAGCTTCTGTCCACATTCAAGTTCCATTAAATCCGTAACATAACTTACAACATACTTGCCAGACTCCAGTTTTTCAATAATACCTTCTATATCATTATCTTCAAAATAAAGTTCTGTCATATTGTTATGTGGAGTTGTATGTATTTTTGTACTATCATACCATACATCTACATCCTGCAATACAAGCCCCTCTGACATTATCACATTACCTTCCTGCCTTGTAATCACACGCAGTCCAAACAGTTCTTCATAAAAATCAATTGATTCGTCAATGTTATCAACAATAATCAATACATTTTTCAAACTCATATTTTATGTTCCTGCCTCTCCATTTCTTTTTGAATCCATGTCATAATTACATCTACAAGATAATCCTGCTGCACCTGACTTAGTTCCTTGCCAGGCTGCATTTTATGCCACTTTCGGATGCACTCCCTGCAGCATGTTGCTGTAGCGTGCTGAGCAATAAATACTGGATGTCCACGCATTGGTGTCTGTTTGCCATCATTTGCTATATATGCCGGAGCTTCTCTCTTTGCAATAAAATCCTTTGCATGTTGTCTTATTGTATCAAGACCTTTTTCATTTATGTAATCAATATCTTTCTGCTTCAGATGGAAACTGCTTCTGAACTTGGAATTATCCAGTCTCTCAAATAACTGCTTGTACCATTCATCCTTAGTCATATCATCACCACAAATCGTATGGTTTCATGGTTTCTGAATTTCGATACTCATGTTTCTCATAATATCCTATCAGATTACCCTCATCTCTGAGTGCCACCATGTAAACATCTTTATTCTGTTTCTCATTATGAAAAGTATAAACGATATTATGTCTTTCATCTGCTGCAAACCAGTCCACTACCTGCTGTATTCTATCTCTTGATTCCGGATTATGGCAGTCTAACAGGCTTCTTCCGATAAGTTTGTCGCCTCCTCGCTTCGCATAGCTGGTAACAGCTGCCGGATTCATGTAGATAATCTCATGTTTGAGATTGCATATAACAACGGATGCCCTGTCCTGATCAACAATGCTCTTATAAAAGCTGACATATGATTTAAACTCAATCAACTTTTCACTATCAAGCCTCTTCTGAAGTTGTGGTTTCTTTCTTCGATAATAATCGTATATCTCTCCATCTGGTATCCAGATTTGTGCCTCATTTATCTTATCAAGTACAGCTTCAACAATCTGTTCATCAGCTAATGAATCCGGGGCTTTTTCATGTTCTGCTACATATTTTTTATATTCTTCATACACCCAGCCTGTAATCTTATCCTTCTGTTTCATCTTGAGATTACTAAACTTCTTGTTCATCTGTAAAAGCTGACCATCTATCTTTTTATGTGTTTTTGTCTTTTTACTTTTTGCCAAATTTCTCCCACCTTTATATAATTAATAACTTTTGCTAGTATAGCGCATGTTTCGCATTTATCTTTTCACATTATAACATCTATCAAATTGATCCGCACTAAAAAAGGACGCAGAATCTCTCCCACGTCCTCAAAACTATCTGGCTTTATCTTCTCTTACCTTTGATACTTCCTTATGTGCCGCTTCCTGCTTCACCTCATCCACACCTCTAGCATCAAATGCATCTGCATTATACTGATACTCCTGTGGTTCAGCAACCATCGGTGAATATACAACCTCTGCTTCCACTCGCTCAGCTTCTGCCCTCTCCGGCTCTGTCTGTTCCTGTTCCTTTGTTTTCACATTCTCCATATACTTTTCCTTATCAAGCTGCACATTCATAGCCAGATTATCCAGCTTATCTATAGATGCATCCAAATGCAGCTCCATTGATACAAACAACTTTCTCACTGCTTTCATAGGTGCAAGCACCGCCTTTGTAATGGGATGTTTCTGCTCTTTCTGTGAATAATCCACCTCTGGCTTGTCAGCAAAAGTACGGAATGCATTAGCTGCTGTCTGACCAGCTTCACGAAATCCTTTTGTAAGAAGCGCTGTCTTTGCTATATCCTTATCCGTGGTCTTGATTGCACCTCTTACATTCTCTCGGATATCAAGAAGCCTTTTCTTAATTGCTAAGAACTCCGACACCCTGTATAATGCAGTTCTTCCCTTTGCCTTTGCTTCATCAACTATGCTCTTTGCTGTAGATTTGACCTGTTCTTTCACTTCTAATACCTGTGACTTTATCTGCTCACATCTGGTATTAAGTCGCTCCTGTGCTTCTGACAATGCCTTTTTTGCATTATTGACAAGTGTATCTTCCTGCATTTCTTTGATCTGGTTCTGCATGTTGGTGAGTTCTTCCATCATGGAATCAATCTTTTTCTCCAGACCATCCACATAACTGCATATTTCAAATACATCATTTGCCTGCTCTTTCATGGTATTCTTTTTTAGTAATTTGAGAAGTTCCCTTATAACCTCCTCATTGGTAAGTGTTTTTC
Organism: Roseburia sp. OM04-10BH; assembly: GCF_003462605.1. NCBI lineage: Bacteria > Bacillati > Bacillota > Clostridia > Lachnospirales > Lachnospiraceae > Roseburia > Roseburia sp. OM04-10BH. The sequence goes on along the minus strand of NZ_QTZI01000016.1, from coordinate 13,445 downwards.
CTGCTTCCATATCCATTCTGTTTCCTCCATTCTGTAAATGGGGCAGCCTTGGCCGCCCCTGTACTCTGATTACTGATTATCGAAAGGGCGTCGCCTCTTTGTCCTTCTCTTTATCGGGATTGCCATGATGTTTCTCTGCACTCTCTCTTGCCTTTTCGTTGCTCTTATCCTTTGCTTTCTCATATTCAGAGATAATCTCATTATAGAGTTTTTCCCTGAAATCCTTTGTGACCGGATAGCAGACATCCTGATAGATTGGCTTGCCCTGCTCATCCACCTGCTTTGTCTTATAAGAAGGCATTGATACAAAGATTTTCTCTTTACCCTGCACGATATTGATATTATTTACGATGAAACTGTTTTCAAAATAAATGCGTGCAAGTCCCTTGATGTTACTACCTTCCCTCTCATAAGGTGTCACAGTTACGGAAAACTCCGGCATTTCCTGTGTACGCTCCTGCTTCTGTGTCTCCTCTTTCTCCGGTTCCTTAATTCTTGCATAGGCATCAAGGATATTGGTATAGAGTTCCTCTCGAAACTCTGCTGTAATAGGATTGCACACATCCTTATAGATCACACCGTTGCTTTCATCACGCTCATTGGAGCGGTATCTTGGCATTGATACGAAAAGCTCTCCCTTATCCTTATTCTCAAGGATTGCAATATTGGTGATCTTAAATGAATCACCGAATACCACTGTTGCAAATCCTTTGATATTGCTGCCCTCTTTTGCCCTTACTTCGTTTACCTTAATTGAATACTTCATATGCTATTCCTCGCTTTCTTTTTGTTCTTTGTTTTACTCCGGTATGATAAACTCACACCAAAGCTGTTCTATCTGTTCACAAGACAATCTGCCATTTAACCAGTTGCCAAGTGTAACGACCATTCCGTCCTGCTCATAGTAGAGCCACTCCTGTGTTTCAATGTTCCCCTCATACACGATGGTCACATCAAAATCAGGCATAAATAATCCTTCCACTGCATCCCATACACAGGCTATTCCCTGTCTGAGTGTCAGATTCAGGCTTTCGACATACACAGACCAGCCGCTTACGACTATCTGAAATTCATCATCAATCTCTGCAATATCATCCTCGATGTCAATTAGCTCTTCCATTTCCGATACTGCCTCTTCTATCTCACCTAACCGGTATCTCTTATTCATCCATCTCCGCCTCCTTATAAATGCACCTGACTACAAAACGCATGGTTCCTTTCTGGGAACAGGTAAAAAGAGTTAGTTCTTTTTCATCACCCTGTGTCTTGATGCTGTTATCATACGGATTTACTACATCTGTCTCTGTTACCTCATAGATATGCTTCTGTCCATTTTTGTCGGTTATCATTACTTCATCACCTATGGATATCTGACTTAGTGGTGTAAAAAATGTGCCATATCTGCTGCCATTGTGACCGCACAATACACAGTTGCCACTCTCCCCAATCCCTGCTGTTTCTTCTATATGACCGATCCCGGCATTAAGCACTTTACTTGTGGTTCCTTCCATTACCGGATACCGGATATCTATGCCCGGTATCTCAATGATACCGATAACACCGCCTTCTTTAAAAATGGCTTCATCCTCTTCACTAATGGAGGTTTGCTCTTCCTCCACACCTGTTTCTTCATCGTAATCATCCTCCAATGTCTGCTCAAATTCACTTATGAGCTGTTCTGTCTGTTTTTCTCCTGTTGCCCGCCAGAAAAAAGGGACTGCCATAATGGCAATCCCTGCTGTAATCAGTAGTCCTGCGACCACTTTTCTTATGCTCATATTATTCACTCTCCTATCGTGTTCTGCCCTCTCTGTCGGCTGGATAAGCACCTTTATCCTCTGCTACAATTGCTGCAGATTCCATCCTGTCATCTGCTTCTCTTTCTTCCTCCGGTCCGCTCAGGTCTGCATCCACAGCCTTTGCGTTCTCAAGGTCAAGCTGAGCATTCAGTTCACACTGCCTTGCCAGTTTTTCTTCCAGTTCCTTGCTGTATGCAAATGGCTTGTCATACTCTGCCTTTGATGCTTCAAGGTCATTCTGGTACTGCTCAATCTTCTTTTCTAAGAAATCAATGTTCTCATGGAGTCCATTGAACAGGTTTTCCAGCTTTACCATGCTGCCGACCGGACTTGTGGAAAGTTCTGCCTTGTACTCAGTCTTTCCACGAAGCACCATATAATTGATGTCAAGGAAGTTCTTTTCCACAAGCAGCTCAAATCCATGGAACTTGCCGATTGCAGTTGTCTCTCCGGTCTTACATTTGCTGATTGCTTCAAGCATCATCGTTCCTCCATCCACACGCTCTGTGTAGGTTGCTTTGCCTATGGTAATGGCAAATTCCGGATTATCAATCAGTTCTTTATCCCTTGCCTTTACATCTTCTCTTACATTGGCAAGCTTTTCTGTTGCTGTCTTAATGAGCTTCGGGTACTTAATCATAAAGTTGTCCTGAAGTCCATATCTCTGATTGTCATAGGATGCCTTTAAGAGCTTTAATCTCTGGACATCATTGTCAATCTCCATCTTTTCCTTGATCAAAGGATTACCGGTGGCAACCGCCTTAATCTCTGCATAGGAAAGTGTTGCCTCGTCGATATCCTCGCAGCTTCGGCTTACTGCCTTGCTTGTCATGACCTGACTGATGAAACGCTGCTTATTTTCAACGAGCGACCAGTTGTATGCATCAAAGGTTCCTTTGGTGACATATCTGTAGATTGCTACTTCTTCATTTTCGTTGCCCTGCCTGATGCCTCGTCCTTCCCTCTGTTCAATGGAGCTTGGCTTCCACGGACAATCCACATGATGCATTGCTACAAGGTGTGTCTGCACATTGACACCTGTTCCACACTTGTCCGTTGAACCAATAAGAACTTTCTTTTTACCTGTCCTCATCTCCTTAAAAAGTGCATCCCTCTGTGCATCTGTCTTGGCATCATGGATAAATGCTATCTCTTCTGCCGGAATACCATACTGGATAAGAGTTTCCTTCAGATAATCATAAATAGTGAAATCCTTATCCGGTCCCGGTGTTCCAATATCCGAAAAAATAAGCTGACAGCCTATATGACCATCAGCATTTCCTTTTTCATATTCCTTCCACACATTTTCTGCTACCTTATTGAGTTTTCCATCCGGATTATTCGGTGCATCCTTGTCAATCAGTCTTGCATCTGTCCCAAGAAGCCTTGCCTCATGGGTAATCTTTAGGAAGTTATCCTCACTTGGGTCTACGCCTCCGCCTCTGATACGCTCTGCCCTTACAACAAAGTCCTCCATCACCTGCTTTACATACCAGTCCGGCTCCGATTCCACAATGATAGGCTTACCGCCTCTTAAAGCTGGTACATCAAGGTCAAGCATGTCCGCAGTCTGCACATCTGCAACCTCTCTGAAAATGTTCATAAGCTCCGGCAGATTCGTAAACTTATTAAATCTGCTCTTAAAACGGAATCCGCTTCCCTCTACAGTAAGCTCCAGTGCTGTTGTCACTTCACCAAAGTTCGCTGCCCACGAATCAAAGTGATAAATTCCCATCTCTTCAAGTGCCGCTTTCTGTAAGTAAAGCTGCATGACATACATCTCACACATGGTATTGGATATTGGCGTACCTGTCGCAAACACAATGCCTCTGCCATCATTTATCTCAGACAAATACTGGCATTTAAGCTGCATATCCGTTGACTTCTTTGCCCCTGAACTGCTGATACCAGACACATTATTCATCTTTGAAAATATGGCAAGGTTCTTAAAATTATGTGCTTCGTCCACCATGATAGAATCTACACCAAGCTCCTCAAAGGTTATAAGGTCATCCTTCCTGCTCTCATCAGATAAGGATTTCAGCTGTTCCTCCAGCTTTTTCTTCTGACTTTCCATCTGCTTTACTGTCCAGCGTTCTCCGTTACGTTCCTTCATCTCATCAATCGCATAGCTGATTTCAGCTATCTGCTCATTAAGCATTCTTTCTTTTCTCTCTGCGGAGATTGGGATTTTCTCAAACTGCGAGTGGGACATGATAATACAGTCATAGTCACCTGTTGCAATCCTTGATACAAACTGCTTTCTACGGCTCTTTTCAAAATCACGCTCTGTGGCAACTAAGATGTTTGCTGACGGATAAAGCCTTAAAAACTCTGATGCAGTCTGCCCGATAAGTGGCTTTGGAACAACCATGATCGTCTTATTGGCAAGTCCAAGTCTCTTCTGCTCCATGCAGGCAGCCATCATCTCAAAGGACTTTCCGGCACCGACACAGTGTGCCAACAGGGTGTTTCCTCCAAGAAGGATTCTAGCCACCGCATTCTTCTGATGCGGCTTTAGCTCAATCGCCGGATTCATTCCCGGAAACTGCAGATGACTTCCGTCATACTCACGCAGGCGGATATTGTTGAATGTGTTATTGTAATACTCCACATACTTCTGTCTGCGTTCCGGTTCTGAGAACAGCCACTCCTTGAACTTTTCCCTGATCATGTTCTGCTTTTCCCTTGCAAGCATTGTCTCATTCTTATTGACTTCATAATGATACCTGCCATCTCCGTCATCAATCCTGTCCCTTACTGTTACAGTTTTAAGATTCAGCGTATCCTCAAAAATAGAATAAGCATCCATGCGGCTTGTACCATAAGTCTTAGTAGCTGCCACTGAATGCTTATCCATGCTTTTATTCTCGATGAACCATTCCATGCTCATCTTATTTAAGTGTACCTGAATGCCTGTATTGTAAAACTGGCTTCTGACTGCCCTTGCCCGCCTTGGCGTATTGAGAAGTTCATAGATAAACTGCTCATAATCAAGCGGCTCAATCCATGTCGTACCAATCTTTACATCAATGTCTGATGCTTCAATCCATTCCGGCTGCACCTTTTCAAGTGCTGCCACATTGCCTGCAAATCTTTCTGCCTGTGGATTGTCTGTATCCGCTGCCATAGCCTTTGCTACACGAAGCTTGTCTCTCACATTTCCGGACAGATACTCGTCTGCTGTCTCCCAGCCGATGTCCGGATTGTTCTCGTTGTAACGGTCAGGATTTAGGAAAACCAGTCCGTCCAGCTCTTCCACAAGAACTGCTCTTCTAAGCTCTGCCAAAGCATCATCACTTAGCGTTATCTCATCCGCTGTCTGCCCGGACTTTTCTGCAAGCTTTTCCTTTGCATTAGTAATATCCGGCTCATAGATAGAAAGCATATAGGCAGGGTTTACATATCCAAATTCATTGACGGATACATTTAATGCTTCCACAGCAGTCTCAACCCTGTCTATGACAGTCTTTGCCTTAATCGTCTGCTTATAAAACATATCCGCTTTTTTCACCTCCCCGTCTTCATTTACTTCCTCAAGACTGCAAAGAAGCGGGTAATCGCTGTCATCCCTGAAAGCTATTCTGTTTGCTTTTGAAGTAATGGCTCCATACTGCTTTACAAAAGCATCATATTTTACATTAAGAAGTCTCTGTTTATCAGAAAGCTCCTCCTCGCTGCAGCCATCCATCTGGATATCAATCAGCTCTCTTGTTATCTGTCTGATTTCATCAAGGCTTCGGATTCGCTCCTCGGCAGTCTGTGATACTTCTTTTCTTACCATCTCGGAATTTTCCCTGTAATAGAGCTTTCCTTCAAAAAATGTGTAAGTGTAGTTTCTCACATCCGGATCAGCAGGTATAACCTCCTCTGTCTGCTCCGCCTCATCTGACACTCTCTCAAAATCTGTAATCTGTGCTTTGATATTACTGATAGCTTTGTTTAATGCTTCATACATATTGAAGTTCTCATCATTATTCACACAGACTGTATATCTGCTGTCCTGTCCATAAATCCTTGTATCATATTCCATAGATCCAAGCATCATTTCCGGATGCTCTGCAAAATAAGAGTTGACTGCAATGCCATTCTCAGTCACACCAAGGTGTACCCAGTCAGGCTCAATATCAATCTTTCTCTCCCTCTTCTGCAAAAACAGGATATCTGCTGTCACTTCGGTTCCTGCATTATCTTTAAATGCAGTATTCGGAAGTCTTACTGCTCCCACAAGCTCTGCCCTTTCAGCCAGATACTTTCTTATGGTAGGATTTGCCTTGTCAAGCGTTCCCTTTGTGGTAATGACTGCGACCATGCCACGCGGTCTTACCTGATCAAGTGCTTTTGCAAGAAAATAATCATGGATACGGAAGTTATACTTGTTGTACTTCGGATCAAATACCTTATAATCCCCAAATGGCACATTTCCGACAACCACATCAAAAAAGTTATCCGGATATGTGGTATTCTCAAATCCTGTGATAGAAATATTAGCATTCTGGTAAAGCTGCTTTGCGATTCTTCCCGAAATGCTGTCAAGCTCCACTCCATACAGCTTTGCTTCATGCATTGTTTCCGGCATACTTCCAAAAAAGTTACCGATACCCATGGATGGCTCTAATACATTGCCACCTCTGAAACCAAACTGGACAAGTGCCGAGTTCATGCACATGGCAATCTCCGGTGAAGTATAAAAGGCGTTATTTACTGTTGCCCTTGCCGCACTGTATTCCTCATCAGATAAAAGTTCTTTCAGTTCTGCATACTCTTTGCTCCAGCCTGCGTTTTCCTCGTCAAATGCCTGTGACAGTCCGCCCCATCCGACAAACTTCGACAGAACTTTCTGCTCCCCCGGTGTGGCAAGCCTGTTTTCTGATTCAATCTGCTTTAAAGTGCGGATTGCATCCATATTCCACTGGTATCTGGTCTTAGCACCGCCTTTTTCCATTTCCCAGAGATTGTAGTGGAAGTTGTGCTTTTTCTGTACCACATCATCTGAAACTACATGTCCATTCTCATCAATCTTGGTATCCCAGCCATTCGCTATCGCTCTTTCCCTGGTTTCAAGACGATTGGCTTTTACACTATCCTCGATATCAAAGAATCTCTTATAGACCGGATTCATCTTATCCCTGTCAGCCTTCTGCTTTGTCTCCTGATAATACTTCTTCTGGTCTTCTCCGCAGTAAAATGGCTGTTTTACCATATAAGATAAGATTTCATATAACTCACGCCAATCGAGAGCACCTTCTTTACGCACACCATTCCTGTTCTTATAGCTGATCTTCACATATCCGCTTCTGATTGAGTACTCCACAAGACCATACTTATTGTTGGAATATGCCTTTCTTTCTGCATTATCTGTCCCTAATGCAATATCCCTGATAAGGTCAAGTTTATTTGGCATAAATGCAAAATCAGACTGCACCACATCCATAAGGAATGCCCTAAACGGAGTGTAGCAGCTGCAATCTGTTACAAGAATCTCCGCCGCATCACGCAGGTCTTCATCAAGCTCCTCAATACGCTTGGCATAATCAATCGGTGTAATATACTTAAGCTCTGATGGATCTTTTTCAGTTGTTTCAGCTTCTATCTCGGCACCATATTCTGCCTGTGTTACCATGCGGTCTTCATCAGCAGCTTCCTGTGGTGTCATGCCTTTTGCACTTACATAATCTCTGTTAGAAGCATAGCTCTCCGGCTCATCCGGTATTGCATAATCATCAATCTCTGATTCTGCCTCTTCCGGTTCCACTTCCCGATATTCGGCATAAATGACCTCATCATCCTCACGGAGTCCGTCCATCGCAAGCTCATCAATACGAGGTGTCTCAGGCTGGTATTCCCCTGTAAGAATAAGGACACCAAGCTCTTTTTCGATATCTTTCCATGAAACATATCCTTCAACCTCTCCATCCTCATCTCGCCACTGAAAACGCAGTCCGTTCCCATGAAATGTGTCATATCCGTGCAGTCCCAGTCCGTCAACCGGCCAGCCTGCACCTCCCTGACCATATTCTGCTTTGATACGCTTTGCTCTGGTTCCTGCATCAATCTCTGTTTCAAAAATCTTGCATACCCTGCCCTTACCACCGATAAAACCTGTACCTCTCATAAGCACCTGTTTGATATACTCACCTGGTACTGTTGCAGACTTTTTGGGATTCAGGTAATTGTATTTACCTGCTAATGCAGCTTTTCTGTCCTGCTCGAACTGACGCATAAACTGATTATTGTTTTCGTCCTCAGTATGAATGGTGCCAATGCTTGCCTGCCCGTTCTGGTCGAAAAAAAAGGAAGCCTGTGTATATTCGGCTTCCTTACTGACACCCAATGAATTGATTTCATCAAGTTCCCTATTCAGTTCTGTATCATCTGATTCTAGTGGAATCGCATCACTATCTGATTCAGTACCACTTCCTCTGCCTGCATCTTCGCCTGCTCTCTTATCTTCCACATCTCCATTGTCGATGACGTATCCTGTGGCTTGTGCTTCGCCAGATACTGCATCTCTAACTGGTCGTACAGCTGATTCGCTTCCTCCTCTACCGCTGACATCTTCTCGTACATCTTCCCGAATCTCATCAGCGTCTTGTATCTTGCCGGCTCGTTCTCTTTGAGATAGTTCATCGCCATCCTTCCGTATTTGCCCAGCTTCGTGAGATCCTCCGTCTCGTCCGGCATCTCTATCTGCGGATAAAGCAGTCCGTCCACTTCCTTGTAAGTCATTTCTTCTAACATATCCAATTCTCCTTTCGCTCTCGATTGCCTTTAAGTTACGACTAAATTCTCTAAGAACACTACAGGAGACATCGCATACAATGGAACCAAGACGGTAAATGATCTCTTCGTCTTTGATATTTACGATCTGACTGAAATCCTGTTCTTGCACAGATAAGTCAAATCCGCATCTCGTCCCTACAGCATACATGACACTTGCATATACAAGCTGCTCCATGTCCATTTCCTGCTGTAAGCCATTGCGTTTCTTACTTTCTTCCTTTATCACACTACCTGATAGCTGCATGAGCTCGGTCATTCGGTCTCCGAACTCTTCTTTTATTATAAGCCAAACATCTGTTCCTGTAAACTGTTTTAATATATTTTTTAGAGACTCCCTGTTGCTGTTATCGTACTGCTCAATCTGACCTTCTGATACGAGAAAATCCACATAATCTTTAAGATTTTCTCCCTCAAGGTCCCATGTCAGCTTAACATTCTTCCCTCCGGTATCACTGATATCAAATATATACCTCATGCGTGGATTCAGTGCCCTTGACGGGAAGATAGCGCAGCCTTTCGCACCACGCTTTACATATCTTCCCACCTTTTTCCAGGTATCATAATCTGCCATGAGTGTGCTTTTTTCCGGAGGTCTCTGAGCTGTTATCATAACGATATTGTCAAATTCATAGCGGTATAACTGACCTGCGACCTTTAACACATCCTTCCAGTTCTTTTCTGATCTGGTGATGTTACCAATTTCAGAATCGTATATCGCTTTGACCTTCATATCAACGCCCATACCTTTGTCCTCCTCTACTTAAACATCTCTGCAAACAATCCCTTAAAGAGCTTTAACTCATCCTTATCCAGCTCGATTGCAAATTCATTGTCGATTGCCTGTTTTTCGCATTTATCCTTTTTCTTTGCAATCTTACGCACCACACGAAGAAGCACATAGCACTCCTTGGACTTTGCAATGCTCTGTTTAAAGGTCAGCTCATCCTCATCGACTGACTTCTGTGTCTGATAGATAATCTCTTTTAACTTATCATTGATACCATCTACTTCCTCAAGGGAAATAATAACGGATGCCTTAGAAGCACCCGATCTGTCCCACTCCTTATGAAGTTCCTTTACTAAAAACTCCATGTTCTTAATTACTGTTGTTGAATCACTTTTCATCTTGCTTTTCCTCCGTTTTCTTTTAATGAAGAAGGGAGCTGACCTTCGCTGATAGGCGCAAAATCAACTCCCTTCATGTCCTCTGCTCCAAGGACTATCTGCTCTGCATAATACATATCCATTGCCTTATTGATGGCATCGTCAAGCGACTCTGCCTTTACTTTCTGTACTCGTGAAAGCACTTCTTTTATCTCAACATCAAATTCCTGTTCCATATGATATCGCCTCCCGTAAAAATCTCATCACCGGCTCTTTTCTTCCTTTACCTGTCTTTCCTTAAAGCCCTCATCGTACTTTCCATCTTCCAGCCTGTCGTAAAAACAGTCCTCTTCAATCGTTCCGAAATCCTCATACATCTGGTGAAGGAAATCATTCTGCAGTTTCTTTGGCACATCATCATCCTTTGACATATCCTGATAAAAATAGAACTTCTGCTTTAGCTTTGCCCTGTAATCATAGATATCCTCTATCTTTTCCGGTGTGCCATACTCCCTCTTGTATGCCTTGAAATTCGTGGTTGAGAGTGTGGAACCGAGATAAATGCCATGCTCCCACGATACTCCGATTGTGGTATTGTCCTTTGTAGGCTTCTCATCCTTCGGATAACGCTTATACTCTGTCGCACCAAGGGCGATTGTAAGAGAACCTGACTTCATATCCATCACCACGAGATTCCTTGGTGATAATGCTTCAAGCACCATGTAATCATGGTCATTGAAGTTATGAAATGTCTGTCCCCTTTCAAATGATCTGTCCACACTTTCATAATGCAGGTTAAAATCATCCACCCAGCCCTTATCGGTCATTCCAATCTCCTTAAGCTTTGCAACACATTCAGAAGAACTGGCTTCTTTATCAAACCGAAATTCTTTGGAATCGTTATAAAGTCCCTGAAGAAAGTGCCCCAGCTGAATATCATCCAGACAGAATCTCGCAGATACAGTTACATTTGCTGCCCTGTAATACTCTGCGAAGTTATCTGCTTCACCAAGTGTTCTTCCAAGCTGCAACAAATTGTCTGCAAGCTCTGACATGTCATCAACTGCTATAAAACTCTTATAATCATCCAGAGTCATCAGCATATTTGTCTCTGTTCCCCTGTCGTTTTCTGTTACCAGTATCATATCTTTTAAATCCATTCTTACCTCCAGTCTCAGAGAGAGACTATGCCCTCTCTGCAAATTTTCTGTTATGGTCTTCCTATCACAACAATCTTTCCTGTGCTTGCCACATCCCTGTAGACCACACCAAGACTTTCATTAAGCGCCTCTACCACCTTGCCATTTCCGACGTATACTGCCACATGGCTGATGTTCTTATATCTTCCGTTGCTTGTAAAACTGTAGAAAATAAGGTCTCCCGGCTGTAACTCATCAAAGGCGACTGTCTTTCCGGCTTCATCCAGTCCCTGTGCCTCCGCTGCCGCTGTGGTTGCACCGCCGTAACTAATATCCACGCCTGCATCTTTCCATGAATAATAGGCTAAGGAACTACAGTCATAATAGTTACCGCTGTCTCTTAAATCCTGACTATAAGGAAAGCCAACTCTGTGAAGTGCATAGGAGCAGACTGTTTTCTGCCTGCTGTCTGTAATTTCGTTTAGGATGGCATTGATTTCATCCTCAGTCATGGAGCTTACTCCCGGACTTCCGCCTCCGCCGCCACTTCCGCTTCCGGCATATCCAAGCTGTCCCATAAACTCCGGACTCATGATCTGCTCAAGCATTTCCACATGATCAGAGTTAAACCCATAGACCGAAATCATATCCCTGTACGATTTCAGCGTTACATTCACATACAGAACAGACTTCGTGACAGTAGTCACATTGCCGTCTGCATCCGTTTCTTCCACATCCTTTGTTCCGGTGCTTGTGGTGTATGAACACATATCATTTACAACTGCCTGCAGCCAGCCTTTAGAAGTATCATTCATGACTGTTGCAGTATCTCCGACACCATGCTTGACCATATAGACTGCCATGATATCATAGTAATTGCTTGGGTTTTCTTCCATACCTTCATAGTCCACATATACAAGCTCTCCAAGATCATATCCGGTATGCTCATTAACCTTCGTGTTCACATCCCGGTTAAACTCCTGCACATAAGCACTCGTTACTGTCTGCACGGTATCTCCTGATTCAAGTGGTGGCAGAAATAAAGCAAATGGTGAATTGTAAAGGATTGCTATCACCGCTATAACCGGAACCGCAATCATGGCAACTACAAGAACAAGTAATAAAAGCACCAATCCAACAATCGGTGCCGCTGCCTTTACCCAGGTAATCGCTTTTCGCACAATCAGATCCTTTACCAGCTTTGCCACGCTGTCTGTCTGATTCTCCTGTGCTTTCATCTTATCCAGAAAGAATTTTATCTTCCTGCTCCGGTTGGTCATTTTTTCATCCTTGACCTCTATGGACGCACCTGCCGCATATCCGGCTGCCATGCCGATTGCCGTGCCTGCTCCCGGTGCAACCGCTGTTCCTGCCGCTGTAGCAGCTGCCTTTGTAGCAGTTTTCGTTGCAACCTTAGCAGTAGTCTTTGCTGTTTCTTTTGCCGTCTCTTTAGCTACAGTCTTGGCTGTATCTTTGGCAGCTTTCTTTGCTGTCTTTTTTGCCAGCTTCTTTCCTGCCTCTACCTTCTTGATACGCTTCTTTGCCTCGGCTGCCGCCTTTTTCCTGAAAAGTGCAGCACCCTTAGAAGCAGTTCCGGTAACAGGGCGGCTTGCTTCATATGCAAGATATGCTGCCTGCGATACCTCATGCCCACCTTCTACCTGCTCTGTTACTGCCCCGGCTGCAAGTGCTCCAGTTCTTCCTGCAATGTGAAGATTCGTGTTCTTGGTCTTGATGGAAGTGTTGGATTCTTTAAGGTTTCGCTTAAATCTTGATAGTCCCTTATTCTTCGATTCTGACTGATGAATGGTACTCTTTCGATAGGACTTCTTTCTATCCGTATCAGTTACCTTTGCACCAGCTGTCTTAGGACCTCTCTCTACTGTATAGATGTTACTCCCCTTAATCTTGGCTCCCTTCGGTTCGTGGGCATGAATCTTGGCTTTCTCCTTGGTGTGAATGACCATCGGTTTGTCATCAACCTTTCTAATTTTCAATTTTCTCACCTCCTACTTTGAAAAATAAAATAAGCCGCTAGGGAGCAAAAATTACTCCTTAACGGCTATGTAAAATCATTCAATATTCAATTATTAAAAGCAACATGAAACTGGGATTTGGCGATTGCTTACTTCCTTATCGTATTAAGAACATTTAAGGCTTGTTCACCTTCATCTCTGTTGGTACTCCATATGCTGATAGACAATAATTCACCCGCAGAATAATACCCTACATAAACAACATAAATAGTGTTGCTATCTTCCGTTAATACATCGTCGTATATCTTTGCTTCAAATCCGCTTGGAATGTAGAAATCTAAATTTCGCTGTCTTGCAGATACTGGCACTGTTCTGATATAAGCATCTTCCATTACTTCTCTTGGTGCAAGTATACCATCCCTTTCTGCGTGGAACGGTGTTATACGAATTGTCAAATCACTATTGTCAGGATAAAAAATGTACTGACCACTCTCTTTATCGTATTCGCCTTGCCAGTTATCTGGCATAGAAATTTGCCAATCAAAGAGTAATTTATAAGAATTCATGTTGCCCCTCCAAATTCAAATTTGTAAATATCATTTTACATTTTTATATGAAATCACAATATGACTTGGTGCAAATAA
>NZ_QTZI01000015.1:59618-61040 GCF_003462605.1 Roseburia sp. OM04-10BH | reverse complement strand
TCCATTTTCTGCAAAAAGAGCATCACATCTTGAGTGGAGATGGAAAGAATCATGTAAAATGCAACAATAGAAATCACCAGGGAGCTGAAAAACAGACCGTTTTCCTTTCGGCTGCGGCGACTGTTCCGAAGAATGAGATTAGAGAACATTTGCGCTGCCCCCTCCCAGTTGCGCCATCACCTTCAGGATGTGCCCGTAGAACTCCTGCTGGCTTTCGTCTCCACGCCGAAGCTCATGAAAGATCACGCCATCCTGGATGAACAGGATGCGCTTACAGAAGCTGGCGGCATTGGAATCATGGGTTACCATCAGGATCGTAGCTTGTTCGTCACGATTCAGGCCGGACAGCTTCTCCATAAGACTTCTTGCGTTCTTAGAATCCAGCGCACCCGTCGGTTCATCGGCAAGGATCATTTGGGGATGTAAGATCAGAGCCCTTGCTGCCGCAACACGCTGACGCTGGCCACCGGACATCTTGGACGGAAACTTATCCAGAACATCAGAAATTTCCAGATAGTCAGCCAACTGCTTCAGCCGCTGGCTGCTTTCTGTTTCGGCTACCCCATGCAAGGAAGTCGGGAGCAGGATATTTTCCCTGCCAGTCAGGTTGTCCAGCAATTCAAAGTTCTGGAATAGATAACCAACTTCTTTGCCACGGTACTCGGCAAGAGCCTTTTCCTTGAGGGATTGCAGAGTATCTCCCTCCACCTGAATGCTTCCACCTGTAGGCTGAATCACAGTTGCAATACAGTTGAGAAGCGTGGATTTGCCGGAACCACTGCTTCCCATAATACCGAGAAACTCTCCCGGCATGACCTGAAAAGTGATTCCGTTCAGTGCTCTCGTCTGGTTTGGCAACGTCCCATAGACTTTGGTAAGATTTTCAATATTCAAAATTGGTTTCATGTGAATGCCTCCTATCCATTTCTGGGTAAATGATAGCACAGAAGCACAATAAATAACACTTACAGTCGCTGTAAGGATTCTGTTCCTGTTTTCAGAACAAGAATGACGCATCAAGCGGAATAAGTATATGTTTTGTAAAAACGTCGGGTGACAATGAAAAAATATGCTGGACTACCGGATTGGCTAACTTGCATTTCTTTGTCAATTCTGGTAACCGCTTCAAACATGGAAGTTTCTGTTCTTACTTTTATTATACTCAATCAATAAAATCAACACGGTTCAGCAAATTTTAATTATTTCCAATATGACAAAATTGCTTCCTGTTATATTTATCTATTTCTTTATTTCTCTATTATTCCGATCCGGTCTTCCAAAGGTATAAATAAGGTGTAAATTATTCGTCAATCATCAAAAAATCCTTTAAAGCCTAGGCTTTCACAGCATCCATTAAACACTGCCGTGGCAAACCATGAGGACTTTAATTTTTCTTTGCATATATTAGTATAACCTCGATTT
>NZ_QTZI01000015.1:0-59608 GCF_003462605.1 Roseburia sp. OM04-10BH | reverse complement strand
TTCTTTGCATATATTAGTATAACCTCGATTTTCCTTATATTTACTAGGGTTCTAGCCATTTTCTCATAGAACCTTATCTTGGTATATCTTGGTATATCTTAGCATATTTTACTCTTTCCTGGTAGGTAAAAAGAGTACAAACAGAAGTAAATTTACTCCTTCGTACTCTTCTTACTTTAGACTATTCCTATATACTACTCACTCGTTTTATTTCCTTTTTGGCATACTCCATGTCCGCCAAGGTCATCTCCTTTTTTAACTGCTCCCTTACTTTCATCTGTCCTTCTGTTGATACCCTTATGTAACCATATACATTTACAATGTTGTTTTCCATGTAGCCGAACCTCCGTTATAAAATTATTTATTATAACAGCAATTCAAATTCCGGTTATAGAACAGGACACTATTGGAAACTTTTTGCGACCAATTTTTCTTTCTAGTATCCTGAAAATAAGCTGTTTTCTCTTCTTTTCTCATTAATTTCTAAACTTTTTCTGAATAGGCAAATTTTTGAATAATTTACTCCTCAACATTAATTTATACGATGTCAAACAAAACAAAAAAGACATTGTATTGTTTGCAAATATATCTGCTGACAATTCAATGTCCTTCATTCTTTCTTTTGTTATTCCATATTTACTACTGATACAGCATTATTTATCTAATGTGTTATGTTTATTCACTCCATACTACCAAGTTTTAATACATATTCCTATGTCATATCAGCGCAGAGTTCTTTTTATCAGCTTTATATAGCTGAGATGGCGTTATCAAATTCATTCTAATAAAAACCACATGTATCAATTTCCCCTCATATATCTTATCAAAAAATTCTCCATGAGCTTGAATTACTTGATTAGGATTCTTATTATAATCAAATACAATGTAATATCCTTCATCATAATTAGCCTTTTCTAAATAATCATTAAGCTCTGGAAAACCTGAATTATAATATTCTTTTCCTTTCCAAAGCTTTGTTTCAATGATTACTTTTTCAGATGGTACAGTAATATCACTATTTCCAGCCCCCGAACGCGGCTCACAAAACGTTTCCTGCTGAATGTATATTGAAAGTGTACTACGCAATGTATCTTCTGACGTAGAGTTCTTGGGAAAGCCTCGATAATTTCCGTTTTCCACTTTACGTTTAAAGGAGATTATTGAATCATAAAAAGAAATATCCGTATAAAATGAAATTTCGTAGTTTAATTTTTTATGTAAGCCTTTACAAAAAGCAGTTATATCCAAATCATTTGCGATAAAAAAATCTTTTCTCTTTTGGAGTATCTTTCTTAATGCTCCAAGTCCAAGTTCTCCTTGTTCTATAAATTTAACAATTAAAGGAGATACCGTTAAAACGAACTCATTACTTAAAACACTTGCATCACTATTGAAACAATAATCCTGAATTATCCTTATTACAGTCTTATCCATATCTTTACGCATTTTTACATATCCTTGTTAATTTAAATGCCTGTTCAGCAACAGAATATTTATATATTTTTTTCCCATTAGTCCCAACATCCTTAATCTCTATTAACCCATGTTCAAAAAGTATTTTTATTTTATTAGATATTGTCATTTCCGATGTATTAACAACTGGAGCAATTTCCTTTTGCGCTCTCACACCATCTATTGCTTTGTATACTTCAAAGAGCAAACTGTCTGCACTTAATAAAGATACATATTCATTACGTAATTCTTTATTTGAACGAAGATTTAGCATTTCAATTTTTTCAAGAGCATCTACTTTGTTTTTTATATAGTTAACAGTTGTATAGAGTTCACCACTTTCACTCATAAATATACCTACCTATCAAAATAATCTTTTCGGACATTTCGCCTTAGTGTTAGAAACATACTCAATCAATCCTGCTTTTTCCAAAGAGACTGCAAACAGCCTAACTGCTTCTGATGATGTATTCACTTCTTCACCGATTTCTTTTAAACTCTTTGTCCCGTCAAATAAATCATACATTTTCTTTCGTTGTTCTGTTGTAAGGTACCGATTTTTTATCTGTTCATTGAAATCTGCAAGTTTGTCTTGAGATAAAATAGTAAGTAATTTACGAATCATAATCAACTCTTCAAGAATTTGTTCATTTATTTTATTATCCATTAATTTTTCTCCTCTTCCTCAACAACGCCAGAAATTCCGTATTCCTCTAAATTGAACGCCGCCTTATATCGTCCTTTTTGTTTTGCAGGAGCTACCAAACCGAGCAATGCCCACTTATTCCATAATCGAGCAATTGTAGAATGGGAACACTTATTTTTTAAAACAGCGGCAACTTCTCTAGTCGACTTTTCTCCATCTGATTTTTGATATATTTCTATAAGCTGCTCTGTATTTAACTCTCTTTGAAGAATTTCAATAATATTTCGTCTATTAACAACCTTATACATAAGTAAAAACTCTTCAAATAGGTTTTCCAATTTGTCATTAGCCATTTTGCGCTTCTCCTAATTCTTTATTTGCATAGTACACTGCAATTTTCGAAAGTGATTTACTCAAAATTCGTGCATTTCCTTTCATCTCATAGTCTACCAAATCCTTATCCACAAGTTGTTGGGCAAAGACTTGCAATGTATTTAGTTTACAATTTATGTCAGTACTAATCTGTTGTAATGTCCTTACTCCATCAAATGACTCATACATTTGATGCCTTAAATCTGATGTAAGGAAATCAGCATTAAATTTTCTGATGGCTTCAGCCTTAGTCTGAACAGTAAGTAATTTTGTTTCATCCAATAAAGCCTTTAAAAGTTTTTCAATGTTATTATTCTCCAAAATATCGCCTCCTCGTATTATAGTATATCTACATCTTTCTTTTTTGTCAACATTATAAATATTACAACTTGCCTATATAATGTTTATTATTTTTAAAAAGTAATGTTTTTAGCACATGTATTTGAACTGCTTTTCCCAAAATCAAGTGTATACAACCTTATTTATGTTACAAATCGCTTTATATAACCCTTAATTATCATTTTTGTAAAATAAATATTGTTTTAGTTCTTGTATTATTTAATATATTGCAGTCAAAAAATAATAGGATTGCCAGATAATTTCATCACAAAATATCCTTTTTTTATTTAACATCTAAATAATACCGTTTATAAATCAGTGTTCTTTTTACACTTTTTTTCTTACTACTTTTTACTGTTTTTCTAACACATTTGATATATGAATATAAACAAGACCGATTACACCCAAAGATAATCGGTCTATATCTCCTACTTAAGTATAAGCCCTAAATAAGTAAATCGCAGGTAAAAACTTAATTACAAAATGTTTAAAAGCCCAATTTTACTAGCCATTTCCCACTTCTATTACAGACTGCCGTGGCAAACCATGAGCACTTTTATTTTTCTTTGCATATCTTAGTATAACCTCGATTTTCCTTATATTTACTAGGGTTCTAGCCATTTTCTCATAGAACCTTATCTTGGTATATCTTAGCACATTTTACTCTTTCCTGGTAGGTAAAAAGAGTACAAACAGAAGTAAATTTACTCCTCCGTACTCTTCTTACTTTAGGCTATTCCTATATACTGCTCACTCGTTTTATTTCCTTTTTGGCATACTCCATGTCCACCAAGGTCATCTCCTTTTTTAACTGCTCCCTTACTTTCATCTGCTCCAGTTCGTCCTTCGCATCTTCTAATTTGAGATGCGTGTATACGTTCATGGTAGTCGCTATGTCTGCATGCCCCATAAGATATTGCAAAGTCTTTACTGATATTCCCGACTTTGTCATGTTGGTACAGTAGGTATGTCTGCATATATGGGGTGTAATCTTTGGCAGTTCCACTTTATAGATTTTATTGTATTTCTCAACAGACCTTGGGAACTTCTTTTCCCATTGATATGCTAACATTGGTTTTCCTCTGCCATCCAAAAATAGGAAACCATTGACCCCATCTATCATCATTTCTATTTTTGGTTTTTTCCTGCTTGAAGCAACACGCTTCCAGAACTCCGCCACTCTACTATATGTTTTTCTATTTTGATTATACTTTTAATCTCCATAAAAAAAAAAAATTATTCATTATTAGCCAAACTCCATCGCCATGCTTTCTATCATTTTTTTCTTCCCACAGAATAGTTCATAATCATTGCACAAGTATTGATTGCTTGCTCTACCATATCATCATCTGTAATATCAAGGATTTCAACAGGCATACAATTAATTTCTTGCCTATCAACTTGTGCACAATAATCAATTTCAAAATCACAATCGCTCCACACTCCTTTGCAACCAGAAATTGTGACACATATATATGCTATCATATGTTTTTCTTGTAAAACAAATAACTCTTTTGTTCCTTCCACCAATAATCTCATATTTTCTATAACGCCTGGCATCCAAAGCCATTTGTCCCCATTCCGTTCTTTAATATCCATTTTATAAAAGAGTTCTGATATTCCATTATTATAAAGCTGTAAATATACCCCATTATCATAACCATAGTTAGGGAAACAGATTCCGTCCACATTAGGAAATATGCATCCATAACAGAGCCCATTGAAAATATCATGAAATTTTATATTTTTCTCCTTATACTCATTATATAAAAGTGTCATAGAGTCAACATTTACAAATTCCGCAGGAATAACATGGATAATAGCAAATGGTGTATTGGAATATTCTTCAATATAAGAGCATAATCTATCCTTACGAAATCTTTTAACTTCCTCTGCCAAAAGATTAGAATGTAAAAAATCATCTCTAATCTCCATGTAACTCATCGCCTGCTTTCTATTTCCTCTTCTAACATAGAACCTATAGTTATCTTCATTTTCCCTATATAAATATGGTTTATAAATACCTCTGTAAATTTTTATTACTACCACATAATTTCCGTTTAACAATTTTATAAAAGAAAATTCTACTTTAGGTACAACTGGAAGTATTCCCGATAACTCATTTCTTCGATCTAGTTCAAACTTATCTGTGTTAGAAATGGCAATTCCATTTATTACTAAGGGTATTCCCTCTTCTTCCATTACTCCCACAATAAGATAACCACCTTCAGCATTAGCAAAGGAACAAATATCATGCCGAAATTCATTCTGTTTTTTACGTTTACGTTCCTTATCCTGACATTCTATTACAGCAAAAGTTTGCTTGTAATCTAAATAATCATTCTCTCTAAATGCATCATTCTCTACAATTTCCTGCAAATCTCCTTCTGTCCAGTCTTTAAATTCTTTATTATTTATTTTCAAATCATTCTCTCCTCTATCTTACAGTCTCAATTCCTAATAGCCTCATCTTCAAGGCTGTACTTTTTCCAACAACATTCTCTTTCTTCATTTGAAAGCAATAACTCCACTTCTCCATGATAGTCTTTTAACTGCGCTATAGTTCGCTTGTCTAAGTGCCTACTTCGATAACCTATATCCTTTTCAATTAAAGTTCATCTGCCCGCCCAAAATCCGATTTTCTCTTTCACGAATCGTCTACAATTCTTCATAAGAGCATTTTGCAAATACAAATATTTTCTCATCTATCTTTTATCAAAGTTCACTGTATTAAGCCCAAAATACTTACAAGTTCTACATACAACTTTCCATCTCCAAATTTCACATTTTCAAATAATATTGCTTGGCATAACACTTCCCTGACATTCTTTTTTTCACTCTAAAAACTCCACTTCAAAGGAGTCTCTCCATCTCTTCCAAATATAACCACTTTTACAGATAGTCAGAATGTCTATAAAACTAGGATATAAGACGTCTTAAAGGTATAAATATCCTTTCCCTTCTTTGTGGAATACGTAAATCAATATTCCTTTTCAATGCTATTTGTTCCGAAATAATACTTTGAATTATTGATTTCAAACATATTCATTATACACACATCTCTTTGTTTTTGAACAATCTCTATCCGAACACTGTATTTTCCATCTTCTAATTTGAGATTATTTATATTATATTGATACTTCCAATAAAGCATTTCCCCAGGTATTTTCTGAGTCTTTCCAATTTCGTCACCTTTATTATTTTTCAATGTTTGTCCTATTGAAGTCTTAGCCTGTAAAATAACATCTTCCGTAATGTCTATTTCTGTTACAACACCATTTTCATCATAAATACGCAAAGTTCCCTTTCCAAATTCTTCATCAATAGAATTTTGAATTAATATATTTCCTTGCTCATCAAATATTACATCCACTTTACCACATCTGCTACAAATTAGTACAAGTTCAATATATAATGTAATAGCTAATATTACTCCTAAAATAGCTAACCTTTTCGTAATATCCCATATTTTTTTCCAACCAATTTTCCTTTTTATAAGTTTTTCTATAAATACTACAATAACAATGACAAGTAATACTAGCCCCACAATAAAACCAAATAAACCTTCTATATTTTTTTGTGAAAAACCACTTATTAAAAACAATAAACACAATTCGCTCAAAATAGTTCCAAGTACTATTTTAAAATCTTTTATCATAGTAGCATATTTTATATCAGACTCTTTATCATAATCCTCATATTTTTCATCTAGCACATTATATCTTTTTAAATCAGCCATAACATAAAAAATAATGTCTAAAACTATAAAAATAGCACTTGATAAAGAAGTCAAGAAAATACTCCACAACATAATATAATATGCATATCCACTCTCTGGAACTGCAGACATAACTGCCTTTGTGCATCGAAATAACACCGAACATAATGTTACCATAATTGCAATTATCCCAATAATTGATCCCAATCTCGAATCACGCCTACTTGGTATATCACATATCGAAACATTACTTTCTTCGTTTCCATTTCTTCTTCGTTTACTCATATTTGTTGTCCTTACCTTTTCTCGCTAAAATATTACCTACCATATACAATTAAACATATCGGATGCCCAAAAAATACAGCCAATATACTTCTTAAACAACACCATTATTCTGAAAAAATACTTTTTATGACCGTTACAAAGCAAATCTCTATCCCAAAATTACTTCTGAACCAATTTTATCGTTAACTGCTATAAAGCCTCAACTATTTTTATAAAATTCCTTTAATTTGTTTTAATTTCATCAAAAGTTGTTTTAGTTCCATCTTAATCTTATAATACATATATTCATCTCTATGCAATATCTCTTCAAGTTGAGAAATTGAGCTATCAATATATTTTTCTGAATACTGATCACCTCCAAAACGTTCATAATATCTAATTGTATTTCTTGCATATATTAATGCATGATAATTAATTCTCACATCTTGAGTTATACAATATTCTAGAGTCGAAAAAGACTTCTGCATAGTTTCCTTAAGTAAGTATAGTTCTTTATCGCTATTTGCTTCTGCACCTATGTTCATCTCAAACATAATAACCGCATGCGTATTAGCTATCGTAAACACTTTCTTTTCACTCTCTGTATATGCTTGATCAATCTGTTTCCATGCTAAATCAAATTGTTTTTTTCTTAATAAAAAGATTGCATATTGATGCTTAACAAATGGAGATTTGTTTATCAAGAACATCTTCTCATAAAAATCTTGTCCGTCTTTAACATTATAAACATTAGTAATGATATCTGCGTCATAAGCTCTTCGTTTCATAACATCATAGCGATATATAATGTGAGGATTAATTCTATTCCAAAACTCTTTTAAAACTTTCCCCATAGTAATCTTATCAATCAGTTTTAATGAACGTTCTGCAAAAAGTTTACTTCTCATAATTAGATAATCTTGATCCTCTATTTCCTCTATGACCTCTTCATACTGTACAATAATCTTAGTCATTTTATTAAGTGCATATAGCAAATCCTTGTAATCATCAATATCCTCATGAAAGTAAAACAATAGCATATCCATTGAACATGGTACTCCACAATAACTTGTATAATTAATAAGTGCAAATAATTCCAACAAGTTGATTTTCAAATTCGGATCTTCAAATGCACGTAAATCATTAATATAACCACGAATTCGTTCATTAATCAATGTATTTGTAGATGCATAAAATACAATTTCTAATAGTGAAACATTATTATTTGATGATAAAAGACTTACTGCGTCTTCACCCGATTTATTCATCCCTTTGCATATACGTTGAACATCCTCTGAACAAAGATTACTAATATCAATAATATCCTGCGATTCAATATTAATTGACCTTTTTATGTAATCAAAATTTAAAGCACGCTCAGCCAATACCAAATTAACGTTTGTCATTTCTCTTAAAACCTTAAAAGCCTCCATGTTGTTATATAGATTATCAATAAATATCGTAACAACTTGTTGCTCATGCATAAGAAGTTTTCGCAAATTCTCAGCCTCTTGACATGTAATGCTATTAAACCAAAACTTAATCCCTGATATTTCTTCCGAAAAAGCAAGTTGAAGTAATAATGTAGATTTTCCACAGCCTGGTATTCCCATAATCAACACTGTATTTTTTGAAAGAATCATATTTGCCACATCATTAAAATATGAAATCCTTGTCACATTATTCGACAAAACATCTGATATCTGTGGCTCCGAGCCAGCAAAAAAATCTATAACCGGTCTTCTTACACTTATCTTACGCAATTTATCTGATATGAAATTTTTAGGAAAAATGTCTGCATAATTTCTTTTAGTCTTATTTATTGCCTTTTTAGTCAAGTCCATATCATGCAAGTATTCTATTAACTCCATTGTATCAGCTTTTATTACATTAAATCCTTGTTCTTGAAAATCATCTACATACTGAAGATTTTCTTTTGTTGGATAAATCACTATCCATTTAGGATTTTTTGATTTTGAATATGCTTCACTATTGCAGATTAAATCTAATGTATTATTGTCCATTATCCCTATTCCCCAGAATATTGTTGGCGCAGTAGATAATTTAAATGATACTGTTTCAAATAGCATCTTCTCTCGCAAGAATAAATCTGTAAGTTCTTTTTCTGTAAAAGACATGTCCTCAGTCATTGGATACGTCACAGAGCCATGGATTTTATATAAATTCACAGAATTACTCTTTTCTAAAGAACCATACACTTTAGAATCAATCAAACTTATTGTATCTGTTTTTTCCTCATATATTTTTTCTATCAAGTTATCAATATTAAGCGTAATAATATTATTTATAGGCAAATCCACTAAATACGCATATCTGTCATCATATGATTTAACCATATATATTTCCTTAAGGACTCGGTTCAACGCATCCTTATTATCTTTCTTAATTTTTTGGCAAGACTTACTTAGATTAAAGTTTCTTGACTTATCTAGTGAAAACATTTCTATCAATCTTTCATTAATAACATTCCCTAATGGTAATGACTCTTTATCCGAATTATATGCATATGCAGAAAATCCTGCGCCAAGATACAAATTCATTCCACTATTTGATACCAATTGTTTAAATAATGCTTCTTTTTCAAACTCCATATTACTTCTCCTTTGTATATAATGTTATTCTAAATTACTTTTCTACTTGTGTCTCACTCTAATAAAACATTTGCTTATTTTCCAATC
Source organism: Roseburia sp. OM04-10BH (assembly GCF_003462605.1). NCBI lineage: Bacteria > Bacillati > Bacillota > Clostridia > Lachnospirales > Lachnospiraceae > Roseburia > Roseburia sp. OM04-10BH. The sequence continues at coordinate 50,118 of NZ_QTZI01000015.1, read as the reverse complement.
ATGACCAACATTTTTTCATGAGCCATAATATTTTCTTTCCCAACAAAAAAATTCACAAACGACCAATGCCCTTACGCATCATATCTTTTGTGAATTTCTAATTTCTTTTTATCATATTTACTTAGCTTTTTCATAACTTTTCTCTCCCTCCAAATTCTATATAAATATTATGCAACTCCTTTTCCCAAATTGCAACCTTTTTTAATAAAAACCGTCAAAATCTCCCCTCTTATCAATCTGCTTCACGCCCCAATTCGACAATACTTTCTATGATTCCTATTTTATACTTATATCTCTATCCTTATATAATTATTTTCCCAGCATAAAAAGAGCACAGAATTTCTTCCATGCTCTTATCTTACAACTTTCATTTATCTAATTTTCTTCCAACTGAACTTTCTCTTTCTTAGCCAAACTCGAAACTGCCTCATCTTCCCCCGAATCCGCAGTATCCTCCGATGTTACCACATCCTCAGGCACGCTTTCCTCTTCTAACACTTCTTCTTTCTGCGCTGCATCCTCCGGCACATCTCCTTCTTCTAAAACCACACTTTCTTCCTGCGCTGCATCTTCCACAACTACTGTCTCACCCTGCTCTGTATTTTCTGCATCTTCCGTGCCTTCATCCGAAGCAAAAACGCCCTCTTCCGCTTTCTCCTTCTCCTCTTCTTCCGTTTCTTCCACTCCCCTATCCTTCCGGAACTTCTCTAGGAACTGCTCTTTCTTGGCTGCCACAACGTCCATGAGGGCAAGCTTCTTCTCTTCGCGGTTCTCTAAGGCTTCCTGCTTCTTTGCGTCACGAAGTTTTTGCTGTTCTTCGCGCTGCGCGGCTTTCTTAAGCTCTTTTTCCTGGCGTTGCTCTTCTTTGATGCGGAGCTTCTCGGCTTTATCCTGCTCCTTCTGCTGCAGGCGGTTCTGGCGAAGCTCGTCTTTCGCCTGCTGCTTCTGGCTCTTCTTGACCTGCTTTTTGGCGGAACGCTCGATAGAACGGATCATGCTCTTGGCATCACCGACTCTGCGGCGGGCACTGCGGTATGGATCGTAGAGGAAATAGGATGCTGTGGTAAGTGCCAGCAGCACCAGTCCTACGATAAGGCAGATTGGAAGCAGAAAATCATAGAAGCCGTACTTTAATTCATAACCGATAAAGAGAACCAGCATCACCGGGAAAACTACTGCTGAGAAAATGTCGCAGATGAGTCTCCAGAGAAAGAAGCACTGCTTCTGATGTACAAAAATGGCAGCCTGCACGCCGGTAAAGAACATCAGCATCAGACAGATTTGTGATGTGATTCCATGTAAAAAGCCTACAAAGACGCACAATGCCAGTGAAAAGAAAAACATGGCAAGGGCGTAGCCTCTGCGGTATGCATATTTGTATTCCCGCATTCCCTCTCGCTTATCTGCACTCAGGTCATGGATTTCATATACCCGGTCATTGACCCGCTCCTTCATGTTCTCCCGGTATTTGCGGCCTTCTCTGGCATGTGCCATATTTTCGTCCATGTCTTCGTCCAGTTCCTGCAACATTTTCTGTTCCATAAAAATCTGCTGCAGCAACTCATCTTCCCGCTCTCTGCGCTTTGTGATTTCATCCTGAATCCAGCTTGCCTTCTGCATCTGGAGACTCTCTTTCATCCATTGTTCCTTTTCCATATTTTCACCCATAGCTGCCTTCTCCGTTTCGTACGCTTCCATTCTGTTCTATTTCTAATCAATCAAATCATTCTGAAATCTCGACAAATGCTCATAGGGAAGAATCAGTCTTCCCCGGTATAAGCCGCAGCCGTCATTCATCAGGCTGTTGCTTACTGCTGTAAACATGTCAACATCCACACCGGAAAGCTCCAGTTCCTGCAAACGCCTGCACCGTTCATAAGCTTCATCAAAATAAATGCATTCTCCCTCCGGGATGGTATCCCGGCGTGCTCTGGATGCTTCCTGCTTTTTCTCATAATTAATATGATTGGCGGAACCGATTTCTGCAATATCGTCCATCTGCTTTGTGCGAAGCTGCATTTCCACATAACATCTCGCACTGTTATCATAAAAAGTAATATGTAAGGATTTGTAATCGTCCTCATTTTCGCTGGTGATATAATCCCGGTAATATGGTTTTACAGCATCATCCAAAAGCGGAGAACTGCTTCTTAAGACACCGCCTGTCGGCTCTGCCGTAAATCCACGCTCCTCTAAAAACTGTGGCAGCACATTTGCAATCTGATAAAGGTGCTTTAATTCCTCTTCTTCGCGGTTCTCATGATTTTTCAAATGACACCGTGGCATGGAAATCACAATCCGGTATGCAATCAGATCACGGAAGCAGTTCAGCTTTTCCTTTAATTCTGCAATGTCCGGATAGCTTTTATGCTTTTTATAATAATCATAAATGTACTCTACAATATAGCCGTTGAATTTGCCCTCCGCACGAATCAGTGACTTGATTCTTCCTTTAAAAGTAAAGGAAAGATAAGGATATTCCATTGCCATATATTTGTAGAACTCACGGATTTTCTGGGACTGCGCTGTCAGGAAATCATTGTGCTCTAACAGCTCCATAATCTGAATCAGGAAATTGCAGTGCACCAGATCCACTTCATTTTTTGATACTTTTGCGGATGCCCGGAGGTCCTGCGTATACTTTTTCAATATCCGGAACACCGTTGCTCCGGAGTATAAGTAATCATTTAATGTAACCATTTTTCCTCGCTAAAATATCTTTTTATTTCAAATACTCTGCCAGTTCATATACCCTGTTTCTTGTTAATTCTGCCGCCTTATCATTTTCCAATAATGGCTGCAGGCTTCCGCCCTCGGCATCTTTGCCGGCTTCCTCTACTGCACTGTCTTTTGTCTTAATCCAGTCACGCTCTTCCTGGGTAAGAGTCGCCATAGTGTCCTCATCCAAAGTCTCTTTTAAACGGCTCCAGATAGAATTCAGCTCATTATCCCACAACTGATACAACTGCAGAGACAGGGCATTCATTTCCTGCTGTGTCAGTTCTCCACTGGAAAGGTCTTCCTGCATGGCTGCTGCTTTCTCCTCGATTTTCTGCAATTCACTCTCTATGGATACATCGGAAGTTGTGGTTTTATCATTTACTGTAACCTTATCTCCACTCGGTCCTAAAAAGGTATCAAAGGTCAGCGTATTAAAAATTGCATAGAATGGAAGCGTCGTATCATCATCGGTAAGACCAATGGATGCCCAGTCCAGGAATCTTTCCGGCAATTCATCTAACGGTGCACCCGGCAGATAAATATATAAATCATAAACTTCTTCCAAACCAGCCGGTCCCGTGTAAATATATTTCACGCCGTCTTTAATTTCCGTGTCGCCTTCTGTTTCCTTCGTTGCAATATTCTCCAACTGCATCTCATAGGTATAATCATTTATCTTTTCCGGCTGGGTGAATTTTCCATAGAAATCACAATAGTAAAGGGTTCCATTTGGATATCCATCCCCGCTATCTCCCGCATCTGCATCATGATAATTTCCTACAAAAGAGCCATCCTCGGATAAAATCAATGTAGAATCCCATGCACCGGCTCCGCTGGTAAACATAAAGCTTTCTCCTGCAAGCTGTGCAAAAATGTCATCTTCATCCACATTTTCCGTTTCTGTCTCCTCTGTCACCTCTTCTGAGTTTTCCGTTTCTTCCGTCTCAGTCTCTGCCTCTGTTTCTGTGGTCTTTTTCTCCGACTCCACGACTCTTCTTCCACAAGCCGCAAACGTTGACATTCCCAACGCTGCACTTAATATCATTACTAAAAACTTTTTCCCTTTCACAAACGAATCCTCCTGATGTTCCTTTTCGTTTCTCGCCCCTTTTTTATCTTTCTATTATTCTAAATCAAATACATCCTGGTTTCTTCCCCTTTCTTTTGCAACATAGAGCTTCTCATCCGCTAAGCGGTATAATACCGTAACAGCAATTCCTTCTGTATAATGCTGTACACCACTGCTGAAAGAGCATTCGATATTCTTTTCATGCTTTGTAAATTCCTTATATTCCCGTCTTATATGCTCTAGCATTTTACCGATTTCATCCGTGTTCATGCCCTTTAAAACCAGCATAAATTCTTCTCCGCCAAAGCGTACTGCAATCCCTTTATTCTTTACATGCTTCGTTAAAAGTCTTGCAAATTCCACCAGAATAATGTCTCCAAACCCATGTCCGTAAGTGTCATTCACATGTTTAAAGAAGTCAAGGTCAATCAGTACCGCATCAAATTCTTCCTTCTCATCCAGAATAAGGTCTCCCAGATACTGATTTAAATAACGACGATTATAGATTCCGGTCAGTGCATCCTTATCTGCGGCATCTTTCAACTGTTCATTCAACTTCTTTACTTCTTCTTCCTGCCTCTGTCTCTGCATCTGAAGCAGGATAGAAATCAAAAAGACACAAAGTAAAACGATCAGCAGGGAACAAAGTGTGCTCTGCAGCACGACTTCTTTTGACAATTTTTCACTTTCCAGCGGTCTCATATAGGCTAAAATAACTGCTGCCACATCGGCTACAATTACTATGCCGGCAAACCGGATTGCATTTCCGGTTGGAATAAAAATCGCAATTGCTACCATCGCAAGTACCATGTATACAATCGTTCCCGTCTGATATATATAATATAGTGTTGGAAATTCCACAAGGCTTAATACTGCTATCATCAAATAAGACGCATAACGTATCTGACCTTTTTTAATTCCAATGAAACTTCCTGCGGCCATAAGTAACATACAGATTCCGCAGAAAATCGTTGTTCCGTTCCATCCGAAAATCAATGCATTTCCAATAAATCCTGCCAGATTTCCGATACAGCTTCCCATTGCCAGCACATAAAACTGTCTGCGGCTCACATCAATTGAGGTATCAAATAAAAAATTCATCTTTCCTCTCCCATTTTATGAAAATAAAATTTTCAATTTATCCAGTGTATTTGCACATATCGTAAGTTTCTTTTTTAATTCATCATCCGGCTGTGTCTGATCCGGAACCATTGCCACCTGACAGCCTGCCTGACAAGCACTCATAACCCCATTGGGCGAATCCTCCACCGCAAGACATTCTTCCGGAGCAAGTCCAAGTTGTGCACATGCAAAAGTATAGATATCCGGTGCCGGCTTTCCATGTTCTACCATGGTTGCACTGATGATTTCATCAAAGTACGGATATAGTCCTATCTGCTTTAAATATCTTTCTGTCCGTTCCATGTCGGTTGCCGTTGCAACTGCCCGCCGGATTTTCTTTTCTTTTAAGAAATTCAATAACTCAACAGCTCCTCTTTTTATCTCAATACCGTTCTTTGCAAGATATTCCTCCATCAATTCCTTCCGGTAAGCCCGGATAGCCGGATAGTCAAGATTCTCATCTGCAAACATTTCCTTTAAATGCGCCGGTGCAAAGGGTTGTCCTAAGGAACGCATGGACAATGCCTGCTCATCACTCATTTCATAGCCAAAATGCGCCATTGCCTTAGGCCAGCAAATTCTGTAGTATTTCTCTGTATCAATTAACGTTCCATCCATGTCAAATAAAACTGCTTTTATCATATTACATTTTCTTCCTGCCTTTTTCATTGACTAATTTGCCATACCCACTACCACAGTTACCGAAAAAAGATTTTCTTCCTGTTTCAGAAAAACATCCCCGTTCATTTTATGCATCAGCTTTCTGCATATATAAAGCCCCAGTCCGCTTCCTTCCTGGCTTCCTGCATTGGAGCCACGATAGAAGCTGTCAAAAAGATGCGGAAGTTCTTCTGCCGGAAGAACTTCTCCTGTATTTTCCACGGTAATCAGCACACAGTCTTCTTCTTTTGAAATTGATATACCAATTTTTTTGCCACTACCATATTTTATAGCATTTTCTATGATATTCTGCAATACTTCCAGCAAACGTTCTGTATCTGCTTTCACCAGAGAATTCTGATACTCCCCCATGTTAAACCCTATATGAAGCTGTGAAAGTTTATCTTTATAGTATACTGTATCTCGACAGACATTTCCGATGGCATGCCTTCTTCCGTAAGTTCTTCTGCCAGGCAATCTAATTCTTTTGCCAAATCAGCCCGGGTCTTTCCTGCCATATTCTCCATTGCCTGTGATACATCTGATATGTAGATATCACTTTCTTTTCCAAATGTCGTAATCAGATTCTTACTTTTCATGGTATCTGTTGTAATAACCACTCCCAGCATAAAAACGGAACAGAGGAAAAAGGACAATATAATCGTAAGGAACCGTCTTGGACTGCTTAAAATATCATTGACTGCCAGATACCAGGTACTGTTAAAACGGCTTTTTCCCAGCCGGTAAATGGATTTCTTTTTAAAGCGTTCTCCGGACTGACCGTTTCGAATAGCATCCACCGGTGTCAGCTTCTTTACTTTTCCGGTACACCGGTATGCAAACCAGATGATAACTGCAATAACGATAAGTGCTCCAATGAAATTTGCTGTAATGGCATGACTGTTTCCCAACATCATATTTTCTGTCACGGACTGCAGCAGCATATTGCCAAATGGAATACTTGCCAGGAATCCAATTGCGGCTCCCACAACAGCCAGCATCAGATATTTTACAAGATAAAGGCTTCGTATCTTAAAGTCCGTAATTCCGATGGCTTTCATAACACCGATTTCCCGGTATTCTTCTGTCACCGTAAAAGTAATCGTAAATTTCAACACTGCAAAGGATACTATCATCAGGCATACACTTAAAACCAGCACCACAAATGCCACAATCATATCCATGACATAACACAATTTAAAAATGCCCCGTCCCCGGTTAAATAGAATGTTGGATGCATTGCTTAATAAAGAGGCTATTTCCGATGGATTGTCTGTGTCAATATAAATGATCTCGCCACGGTATTCTGCAAGACTTTCATCCGATGCAAATTTCTGATAATCCGCTTCATTTAAAATAAATCTTTTATTTCCCATAAATTCAGAACCCAGCAGCGCATCTTTTGCTTTTCCGGCAATCGTAAGCTCCACACTGTTTTCGCCATGGGTAATCGTAAGTTTATCTCCCTCTTTTAAATCATTTGCATCTAAGAAATTTCCTGTGACATAAACCTCACCCTCAGGCACTTTTGTAAGCTCCTTATTATCCTTTGTGAAAAAATGTATCTCACTTTCGGAAATGGATTCTATGATCATTGCCTTGTTTGCCATATCAAGTTCTTTTCCCTCTGCCTTGATATTCCCCTTGGTTGCATACATAATATGATCCATGCGGTAGTCTTTTACATACTGACAGGTATCCAAAAGCTCCGGCACACCCCCATCCCCCTGCTGGGTCAGTACTACATAATCTCCAATGTCTGCCTGATTAAGATAATAATCGGTTCCATTTACTACCGTCAGTACATTGTTCAGCCCGCTTGCCACAAACATGGCAGCTAAAATAATAAACAGCAAAATTACAATATTAATTGTTTTCTTTCGCTTTAAGTCTTTGCGTAAGATATCCCAAAACATCTTCTGCTCCTTTCTATCCTCTTAGTATACCTCAACTACGCGAAACACGCTTTGCAAGTTTCGTGCCGCAGTGTGCATCCTCGCAGAGCGTTTTTTACTTTACAGGCAATTTCCTGTAAAGCAAAAAAAGAACCGGCAAAGTTTTATTTCCTTTGCTGGTTCTACTATAACGAATCAATTATTAAAGAATCCTTAAATCTGAAAATTCTTATTTCATGCTTTCTTTTAAAATAAATGCCATCAGAAGTGCATCCGGTCCGATATGGGTTCCGATTGCCATTCCAACTTCATGTAAGCTGCTTTCTGTCAGGGAAAAAGCTTCCATGGTTTCTTTCCGGAATTCCTCTCCCATTTCCGGGTTATTGCTGTGAGCAAATTCTACCGGCATGCAGCAATCCACTTCTCCTTTTTTCAAAAATGCCTGCATTCCGCTTTTGGCCGCTTTCATGCCGCGGGCTTTGGAATATCCTTCAATCTCTCCATTCCGGAGCAGCAACACCGGCTTGATTCCCATTACATTTCCCACTGCTGCAACTACCGGAGAAATACGTCCGCCCTTTTTCAAATATAATAATGTGGACGGAACACCGGTAAGATAGGTGCGGTTCTTTACTTCTTCTAAGATTCCTGCAATCTCTTCTGCATTTTTGCCTTCTTCTTTTAACTTCACGGCATACTCCACCAGAAGCCGCAAGGATAAGGATGCCTGCAGGGAATCCACGATATATATCTTTTCATATCCGCACATTTCCTTCGCCAGCACTGCCCCATTATAAGTTCCCGAAAGCTTCGAGGAAATAAGAATCACCAACACTTCTTCCCCTGTTTCTTCTGCCGCTTCATACTTTTCTAAAAATGCTGCCGGTGATGGCTGGCTGGATACCGGAAGTTGTTCCTCGCTGCGCAGTTTCTCATAAAATGCTTTGAAATTCTCTTCTGTATTCCGGTCAAATATAACATCTTCAAAGTTTGCGGAAATCGGCACCAGATCCACGCCCATTGCCTTTGCTTCGATTTCTAATATATCAGATCCTGTATCTGTAATTATCTTCATTTTCGTCTCCATCTCTTGACTGTTGTCTGTATCTATGCCACACTATATGTGAGATAATTTATATCACATTGTTGTGGCTGCATAAGTAGCATTGTATCATAGTTTTCCCTTTTTTCAACGGTTTGATGTGAGACATTTTATATCATTTTGTATCATGATACGGATGTGGTGCCGGCGGGTGGGACAGTCGTTTTATATTTGTTATTACGATTTGTATTTGATACATACATTGCTTCTAACGTCAAAGAGCGGTTTTTCTTGCACTGCATTTTTCTTTTGCCGATAAAGCCTGTCTTTCCAATGTTTGACAGTATGCCGGACTCTGTTCGCCTGAATGCGGATACGATATATGCAGTCTGTTAGAGACGCTTAGAATTCCGGCAGCAACCGGCAACGCTGGCACAGGGACGTGCCAGTGAGGCACATCTTAAGCATGGATGCGAATATGTGCCGGGTGCCGGAAGATACGGAAACTTTAACGGAATTCTTAGCGTCTCTTTCAGACGGAATGTTGTATCCGCATCAGACGGACAGAGCCGGCATCCGGTCAAAGCAACGGAAAGGACAGCCTGACAGCAAGAAAAATACAGTGCTAAGAAAAATAACGCTCTTTGCGTAATGAACCAATGCATATATCAAATGCAAATCGTAAGAAACGAATATCATATTCTGTCCCACCCACCGGCACACATCCATAGCACATACGAACAGGAGCATTTAAATGAAAGAAACAGACAAACGATACGAAGCGAACCGCCAGGTAAAATTAAAGATTGCCCGTGCCCTGACCAAACTCATGGACACCAAAGCATTTTCCGATATATCCGTAACCGATATTATTACCACTGCCGGAGTAGCAAGAGCTTCCTATTACCGGAATTTTCATTCCAAGGAAGAAGTGTTGATTAAAATTACGGACGATATTATGGAAGAATACCGGAAGCGGGCAGAAAAGCTTGAAAATGACTTTTTCAGCTATGAGGCAATTTTACTGATTTTCCGGTATTTTAAGACTTACAAGAAATTTATTTTAAGTGTATATAAGGCAGGTCTTGCATACATTTACTTAGACCTTTTTGATCAGGAATTAGAAAATCATATGGGTGACATGCCTTATAATGATATTCACCGGTATAAAGTCTACTTCTATTCCGGTGCGCTCTATAATGTTTTCTTAAAATGGCTGCAAAACGGAATGAAAGAACATCCTTCCGCTATGGCTTCCATGGTGACGGAAATGTTAGAACAGGGAGCCTATCCGCTAGCTTAACTGCCAGCGGACATGGCTTCCTTCTTCATCTTTTGTAATAAGAAGCTGGTCTTCCATTTCCTGCTTTAATTCTGTTACATGGGAAATGATTCCAATAAGCTTTGAGCCGCCTGCCATCTCTTTTAATACCCGGACTGCCTGCTCTCTTGCATGCTCATCCAGGGAACCAAAGCCTTCATCAATAAACATCATATCAAGATGTATGGCAGCAGAATTTTCCTGAATCTCATCTGCCATGCCCAGTGCCATGGATAACGCCGCCATAAAGGATTCTCCTCCGGAAAGCGTACGGACTTCCCGCTCTTTTCCGGTTACATTGGAATATACCATAAGGTCAAGTCCCTTGTTCTTTCCGACTGCAGCCTTCTTCTCATCAAACATTCTGAGTTCAAACTGTCCTGCTGACATTTCTTCAAAACGGCGGTTTGCTGCATAAAGAATCCGCTCCAGATAATAGCGTTGCACAAAGGTCTCCAAATCCATACGGCTGCCGGACACATTTCCGGAAATGACAGTATAAAGCCGTGTTATACGGTTGTGCTGCTCTAATACCTGCTGCCGCCCGCTCCATATTTCCTCTACCGCTTCTAAGATTTCCGTATCCTTCTGATTAGAAATCTCCCACTCATTGGCCGCCCTGCCTGCAAGCTTACTCTGCTCCTCTGCTGCCTTAAGTTCCTCTGAAAGCTTCTCTACGTCCGGTTTTTCTTTCTCTCCTACAGTTTCTTTCGCTGTCTCATAGCGGCTCTGATACATCGTCTTCTGATTCTGATAATCTTCCCTTTTCTGCCGCATCTCTTCCATGGCATCTATCGAATACTGCTCCACCAGAGTCTGCCATTCCAGTTTGGAAATATCTTTTTCTTCTATATATAAATCATATTTTTGCTGCTTGGCTTCTGCTTCCTTTTTCCGTTCCGGAAGTTCTCTTTCACAACGGACAATGCCTGTCTGTGTACCGGTTTTCTCTTCCTCTAAACGGCTCTTTTCTTTATCAGCCTTTGCATATGCACTTTCTGCAGAAGCCTTCTTCTGCTGTGCTTCTGCCAAGACTTCATCCGCTTCTTTTTCAGATGTATAGTCAAGGGTGCGGTTCCGCTCTGTGTAAGCTGCCTGACAACGGTCAAACTGCTCTTTTGCCAATAGCTTCTTTTCTGTTGCTTCTGTCTCTTCTTTTTGAAGTGCAATCTTTTTTGCTTCTGCCTCTTCTAATTTATGAGACAATTCCTTCTTCTTTTTTATCTCCTGAGAAAGTGTTTCTTCTTCTTTTGCAAGCTTTTTCTTTTGTGCGACAAGCCACGGTTCTATTTCATTATCGGCTGCCGGGTTTGCTTCCTTTCCAAAGTCTTCTATTTTATTCCGGCACTTTTCCTTTCTTTCTGCCAACTCTTTCTCCCTGTTCTCTCTTCTTACGTGGCATGCACCGGCTTCTGTAGATGCCGCTTCCTGCTTCTGCTGTAACTTTGCAATCGTTTTTTCTAAAGCTTCTAACATTTCCCGGCTTAATTCTTCCTGCATTTCTACCGCAATGCATGGCTTTGGATGTTCCATGGAACCGCAGACCGGGCATGGCTCTCCCTCTTTTAATTCCTTTGCTAAAATACCTGCCTGCGCATCGAAAAATCGCTTACGATATGCTTCGTATTCCTGCTGCTTTGCCTGATACTGTCCGGATGCTTCCCGATAAATCTCTTTTGCATGTTCCTCCTGTTTCTTTTCTTTACCAAGAAGCTGCTTTGATTCTGTAATCTCTGCTACGGCATCTTCGATTTCTGCAAGAGCATTTTTCTTTCCGGTAATCTGTAACTGCCTTACTTCAATTTCTTCGAAGGCTTCTGCTTCTTTCTTCCACTGCACGATATTCTGCTCTAAGACAGTGCTTTTTTCTTTTGTCTCTTTTTCCGTCTCTTCCGCCTGCTGCAAAGCATCTTTACTCTGCTCTACTTCCTGTGCGGCTTTTCTTATTTCTTTCAATGCCTCTTTCGTGCGATTTACTTTTTCTTCTATAATACTGTAATTCTTCTGCTGTGTTTCCTTTTCCGCCTCTGCTAAGTTTCTTTCCTTTTCTGCCTCTTTTAAAGCTTTCTTTATCTCCGGCAGCTTTTCTTCTAATTTCTGCTGTTCTGCCTTTAAATTCTCCAGCCTCTTTACCGCTTCTTCATACTGCTGATAGAGCTGCTTTGCATCATAGGCAAGCTTTATCATCTGCTCTAACCGGGCAGTCTCTTTTATCTCCTCTTCCGCTTCAAAAAGGCGTGCTAACTCCCGCTGTGCTTCTTCCATCTGGGTAAAGGATTTTTGCAGATTTTCCGCTTCCTGCAACGCACTCCGGCAATGCTCCCGCAGTTTTTCCGCTTCTTTTGCTTCCTTCTTTTTCTTCTTTCCCTCTTCCTTAAGATACTGGCACAATTGCTGCATCAATTCTAAAAAGCGTTCCATCTCCGGTGCTTTTGCATCCGCCTGCTGCATCTTCTTTTTCAATGCCAACAGGGCTTCGGCTTCTTCAAAGGCTTCCGGTATGTCCGCATTCTCAGCTTTGGCATGAAACTTCGTACGGATTGTGGCAATCTCTGCATCTAATTTTCTTTTCCGGTCTCCTAATTCATTGGCAATCTTTTCATATTTTTCTGTGTGGAATAATTTTCGGAAAATCACTTTTTTCTCATCGGATTTTGCCCGGAGCAGTTCCATAAATTCTCCCTGGGCAATCATTGCCACCTGCATAAACTGCCCCTTGTTCAGCCCGACAATATCAATGATTTTCTGATTCGTTTCCTTTTGCGAATAAACGATTTCATCCGGCATGATTAAGGTAACGGATTCGCTTTCTTCTTTTTCACCGCTTCCCCGCTTCAATGGGCGGACATGTCTTGGCACACGGCGCACTGTATAGACGCCGCTTTCTTCTGTTCCTTCACAGAATTTCAATTCCACATAAGGCTCTGCGCCTGCTGTAGCAAACTGACTCTGCAGCTCTGTTCCACTTTTTTTATTAGCTGTAGAACTGGCTTCTCCATATAACGCAAAGGCTATGGCATCAAAAATAGTGGACTTGCCGGAACCGGTATCTCCGGTAATCAGAAATAAATTCTGGGATGGTTTTCGAAAATCAATTTTCGTCCGGTCTCCATAGGACCCAAATGCCTGCATTTCCAAGGTTAATGGTCTCATAACTCACTCTCCTCCTCTACTTTATTGATGACTTCCTTAAGAATTTCTCTCTCTTCCTCATTCATCTCTCCAATAAACTCACAGCATAGCGAAAAGGCATCAAGCTCTGCCTCATGCCGGAATTTTTCCATTTCGTAATTGGCTTTGTGCAGCGTTTCTCTTCGGATTTCCAGCAAATTGGGAAATGCATGACGCAGCCGGTCCTGCATGTCAAAGACATTGACATCCACCTTATCGGTAAGAATCACAGTTACAAAATTATCGGATGGCTGCTTTAATACTTCTTCTAATTTCCCTTCCACAATACGCACCTGACGCAGTGGTTTTAACGGAATTACTCCGGTGGAAAGCCTGCCCTTTTCTTCCAGTTCCACCATAACAATGCCCTTTTTCTGTCCCGCTTCACTGACGGAGCAGGCAAGAGGTGTTCCACAGTAACGATAACACTCTTTTCCCACGGTCATAGGCTTATGAATATGTCCCAATGCCGCATAGTCAAACCGCTCCAACACATCCGCAGACACTTCATCAATATTTCCCACGGTGCGGATTTCGGAATCCATCCGCTCAACATCCTCCGCCGCTTTTCCTGCCGGCAAGTAGAACTGGTGGCTCACCAGCACATTCCGCTCTGCTTCATTTACATTTTCTCTTTCCAGAAGCTTATGCAAAGTTGCATCATAAGAAAGATTGTTATCATTTTCATCCGTTCCCACAATCTGCTTTACCATAGACGGCTTCACAAATGGCAGAAGATAAAAATTCACTTTTCCATACTTATCCGTCAATGTCACTTTCTCAATGTATTCCTCTTTCGTCTCAGGCGGCTTTCCTATCATATATAAATGCTGTCTTGATAAAATGCTTCGGAAACAGTTCACTCTTGGTGCGCTGTCATGGTTTCCGCTAATCATCATAAGGACAGCCTCCGGCACCATCTCCGTCAGTTCATTGATAAAATGATCGAATACCTCTACTGCCTCTGCCGCCGGCACTGCTTTATCATAAATATCTCCTGCAATCAAAATGGCATCCGGTTTTTCTTCTCTGGCCCGCTCTACAATCTGATGCAGGATATATTCCTGGTCTTCCCTTAAATCATGATTCATTAATTTCAATCCGATGTGAAGGTCGGATAAGTGAAATATCTTCATAGCCCATGTGCTCCTTTTCTATACAAGATTATCCTACAAAGTAAGATTATATTTTTCTCTTACTTTGTATTATAGCTTGTCTGTGGTTCTGCCGCAACGGACTTCTGCCGAATTATATGGCAGCATTTTTAAGCAGGAGGCTAATTCTTTAGGGGGAAAATCTTTCAACTTCCTTCACTTTACAAAAATTTTGCAGTTTTTTTATTGATTTTATGACTTATTTATGTATAATAATTGTGATGACGTAACTAGGATTTATAGTTTCTCAGTCAAGATATCATAAAAACCTGCTTTTTGCGGGCGATTATCATATTACTATATTTAAAGGAAAGAGGTAAAACAAAATGGCAGAAATCAATTTAAGCAAGTATGGCATTACTGGAACAACAGAAATTGTCTACAACCCATCCTACGAAACATTATTCGCAGAAGAGACCAAGCCAGAACTGGAAGGCTATGAAAAAGGTCAGGAAAGTGAACTTGGCGCAGTCAATGTTATGACTGGTATCTATACAGGTCGTTCCCCTAAAGACAAATTCATCGTTATGGACAAGAACTCCAAAGACACTGTATGGTGGACATCTGATGAATACAAGAACGACAACCATCCAGCATCTGAGGAAGCATGGAGTGCTGTAAAAGACATCGCTATCAAAGAACTTTCTAACAAAAAACTTTATGTAGTAGATGCTTTCTGTGGTGCTAACAAAGATACCCGTATGGCTATCCGTTTCATCGTAGAAGTAGCTTGGCAGGCACATTTCGTAACAAATATGTTCATCCAGCCTACTGAAGAAGAATTAAAGAACTTTGAGCCGGACTTCATCGTTTACAATGCTTCTAAAGCAAAAGTTGAAAACTACAAAGAATTAGGATTAAACTCTGAGACAGCAGTAATGTTCAACATTACAAGCCGTGAGCAGGTTATCGTTAATACATGGTACGGCGGAGAAATGAAAAAAGGTATGTTCTCTATGATGAACTACTATCTGCCATTAAAGGGCATCGCTTCCATGCACTGCTCTGCTAACACAGATATGAACGGTGAAAACACCGCTATCTTCTTCGGACTTTCCGGAACAGGTAAGACAACCCTTTCAACCGATCCTAAGCGTCTCTTAATCGGTGATGACGAGCATGGTTGGGATGACAACGGCGTATTCAACTTCGAGGGTGGATGCTACGCTAAGGTTATCGACCTTGACAAAGATTCCGAGCCGGATATCTACAATGCGATCAGACGTGACGCTCTTCTTGAGAACGTAACATTAGATGCTAACGGAAAAATCGATTTTTCTGATAGGAGCGTAACAGAAAACACCCGTGTATCTTACCCAATCAACCACATTAAGAACATTGTCCGCCCGATCTCTTCTGCTCCAGCAGCTAAGAATGTCATCTTCCTTTCCGCAGATGCATTCGGAGTACTGCCTCCAGTATCTATCTTAACTCCAGAGCAGACTCAGTACTACTTCCTGTCTGGATTTACAGCAAAACTTGCTGGTACAGAGCGTGGAATCACAGAGCCTACACCTACTTTCTCAGCATGTTTCGGACAGGCTTTCTTAGAGCTGCATCCTACAAAATACGCTGCAGAGCTTGTTAAGAAAATGGAAAAGAGCGGAGCTAAGGCTTACCTCGTAAATACAGGATGGAACGGAACCGGAAAACGTATCTCCATCAAAGATACCCGTGGTATCATCGATGCTATCTTAAGCGGAGCTATCTTAACCGCTCCTACAAAACAGATTCCATTCTTCAACTTTGAAGTTCCTACAGAGCTTCCAGGTGTTGATTCAGGCATCTTAGATCCTCGTGATACTTACGCAGATGCTTCTGAATGGGAGACAAAAGCATTAGATCTTGCTGACAGATTCATCAAGAACTTTGCTAAATACGAAGGAAATGAAGCTGGTAAAGCTCTTGTTTCTGCAGGTCCTCAGAAATAATTTTCCTGATAAGGAAATCAATAGAAACGGAAAACCGGATGTGATTCCACATCCGGTTTTCTTTATCTGTTTCTTATTTTGCTGCCAGATCCTTTACTACTTCACCTGCGATAATCAGTCCAGCGACAGATGGCACAAATGCCACACTGCCCGGAATATCACGCCGCTCCGTACATTTATGGGCTGCTCCCGGCGGACAGATACAGTTGGTTCTACAGCTGATTGCCATATCTTCAACTGGTCTGGTTGGCTGCTCTTCGGAATAAACCACCTTAAGCTTCTTTACGCCACGTTTCTTTAACTCACGGCGCATTACTTTTGCCAGCGGGCATACCTTTGTCTTATAAATATCTGCCACACGGAACTGACTGGCATCTAACTTATTTCCGGCTCCCATACTGCTGATAATCGGCACATTCATCTCCTGTGCCTTCATAACCAGTGAAATCTTCGCTGTTACCGTATCTACTGCATCTACGATATAATCATACTCTTCAAAAGGAAATTCATCCGCATTTTCCGGCAGGAAAAAGCATTTATGCACTTCTACCCTGGCATCCGGATTAATCTCTAAAATACGGTCTTTCATGACGTCTGTTTTATATTTTCCAATGGTCTTTCTGGTTGCAATAATCTGACGGTTGAGATTCGTCAGACATACCTTGTCATCATCAATCAGATCAAAAGCTCCAACTCCGCTTCTTACCAGTGCTTCGCAGACATATCCACCTACTCCGCCGATTCCGAATACTGCAACCTTTGCATTCTTTAATTTTTCCATTGCTTCTTTTCCAAGCAATAGTTCGGTTCTTGAAAACTGTGTCAGCATCTTCTATCTCCTCTTCTTTGACTACGCTACATTTTACCGCGTCCTTATGTTCTTTGCAACAGAAAAATGCTGCACTCCCATTTCTGAAAGTACAGCATTTTTATTTTTCATTTCATGACTTTTCTATTTCCGATATATCCCTTTTCACTTATTTCATACGGCGTCCTGCATTTAATCTGCCATATGCTCCCGCAGCCACTCCTGCTGCAGCAATCAGTACAAGAAGATACAGGAATATCTGATTGTCGTCTCCGGTTTTAACCTGCGTGCTGCTATCAGACGTTGTTGCTGCCGGTGTCTGTACCGAAGATGCGCCCGGCAATGTTATAACAACATTACTTCCGGCGGTTAATGTCGTTCCATTATTATTTTCATTTGGCGTGCTTCCACCTGGTGTATTTTCCAGATTATTTCCGCCGCCCGGGTTTGACGGGTTTAAGCTGTTGGAAGAAGGAAGTCCTTTTTCTACTACAATCTGTGTTGCAGAAGACGCATAATAATTACGTGTTTCCTGATAACGTACCAGATAAGTTCCGTCGGCAAGTCCGGTCAATTCATTTTCTGTAATTGCAGTATAGGTAGTTCCATCAATACTGTATTCCATTTCCGCATTCACGCCACGAATCTTTCCATCATTTTTGCCATCAATGGTTTCTGCTACTGCGGTAAGTCCTGTCGGTGCTCCACGATGTGCTTTGGTAATGCTGAAGTATTTTGTTACACTGTCTAAAAAGCGGGAACCACTGATAATTGCTGCAGCTGTATCACCCACTTCAATATTATCAACATAAGTAACCGTAAAATCCCTTCCTTCAGTTAATGTCATTCCATCATACGTTACGGTTACAGCCGGCTCTTTTCCTGTGCCATCATAGACAAAGGCAGCCGGGCTTAAAGTAATGTCCGCTTCTGCCAGCTTCTTATTACGAAGTACCAGATTTTTGGCACGATTTCCGGATTCATCCAGTACTGTAATATCAGTATCAACAAAAACTGAATATCCGAAAGGAATTAATTTGTCCAATGCCTGTTCCATTGCTGGTACATTTTTATAGTTTGCCAGACCACTTATCATGTTTTCTACTGTAATTACAGAATCGTCATCCGGTGCTATTGTAATCATTTCTACAAAGAATGAGCAAGGAGATGCCTGTGAACCTACATGAAGTGTACTGCTCTTTAATTCCAGACCACCATTTGCAGTCCAACTTATGTCATGGATATCCGCTTCCACATTTTCTAATGTACATTTATCAGAAAGACTAGTATTTGCATCATTGAGCGTACTCAGGTTCAGCTTTCCATTGGAAACGCTTAAGTGATTCATGATATTGAATGCATCTAATGTTAAACTCTTCCCATTCAAATCAAGATTTACAGCCTTATATACAGAGGATAAATCAATTGATTCACTGCTGTTCTTATAATCAACAAATAATTTTACGGTATTGTATTCATTGGCATTGTGGAATGCATTGGACAGACTGTTATAATTTGTTACATTTCCGTTGGCATCTACAATAGCTGCCACCGGCTCCTGGTCATCACATACAACACATTTTCCATTGATACGCTTTGGATGCGTACATCCGCTGGCAGTATATACGGTTCCATCTACGATGGCTCCTTTCTTTGTGCCGTCTGCAAGCTGGATTACACCTGTTGCAGGAACACTTCTTATCATATCACCTAAAGCTGTTCCTTCTGTATTTCTCTTTACCGTAACCGTTCCACCTGCATTCAGGCTGACTGCATTCAAAGTTGAAATCACATATGTGCTGCTTTCCTGTTCTATTGTAATATTCCCATCGGTACTCTCAATACTTCCACCGGCTCCGCCCCAGGTAAGTGATGAATCTGTTGTTCCATTCTGTTTCAGTGTCACATCATTCTTTGCCTTTATATCAAGTTCTGCCTGAAACATCGGTACAGTCGCATTGGTTGAAATGCTTATTGCTCCTGCCAATGCCTGAATCGTCAGCTTACCGTTTGCCATGACAGGGGTTGCGGTCTGTTCAATTGTAACATCCCCATTGGTTGAAGTTAAGCTCACCTGTGGATTACTCTTGCTTGTTATTCCCTTCGCTGATTTTAAAGAAATATCTCCTGCAGCTTCAATCGTAAGATTACTGTCAGTCAACACCCCTGTGCTGGTATTTTCCAGTTCCACCTTTCCACCGGTATTTTTCAGGGTAACATTTTCTGCATGGAAAATTGGATAATAATCAGATGCAGAACTTAATGCAAGGTCTCCTTCTGTCTGTGTCAGGTTCAGTGTGGATACTCCACTGTCAATCATACCACATGGTGCGGTTATCGTAACTTTCTTTCCACTTAAATCAACCACTCCACTGCTCAAAGCAATTGGCTCTGAAGACGTTGATGCAGTTTCCAGTGTAATATCACCGGTTGTATCTATCTCAAATCTGCTGCCACCGTTTATTACATTACTATTACTTGTTACCTTGAAATTTCCGGTAAAATCCTTTGTGACAACGGCAGCACCGGTTCCAGATAAGTTAAATGCCGGACTATAGGTTCCTGTAACAGTAAGATTTCCCGCCCCGGAAATTGTTAGATTTCCATCCGTTACTGTCACCGGTTGCGGTCCGGAAGTAGCAATCTCCATATCATTGTATACAGTCATGGTTGCCGTATCTTTATCAAAATAAATATAACCACCACTTTCCGGTTCTTCCCCTACTTTATCGACGCCACGAATCGTTGCAGATGGTCCCGGTGTAGAAGGAGGATCCACCGCCTTCACATACCAGCCTGTCTCTAATGTTGTAATTCCTATTTGAACGGATGCCGGCGTATCCTCTGCCTTTACCAGTAGTCCGGCAGCATCTCCCATAAATAAGCCTGTCATCATAGCCAATGCCATCAAAAATGCCAGACATCGTTTTTTTCGTTTTTTTCCCATATTTCCTCTCCTTTTTTTATTTCTATTTCTTTTGTTCACACAATTTCTATCATAAGAAAACGCTTAAAATTTTGCAACCAATTCTTCCAAATTGTGATTTTATCTTCCTGATTGTCGATAAAAAATGATTTTTATTTTCTTTCAATATGATATACTTGTTTCGTATCCGGTGTTTTTACTTTTTATATACAGGAGAATAATTATGCTGATTTACTTATGCGAAGATTCTGAAAGCGATGCCTTACGGCTGAAACATCATCTGAATACATATGCCACGAAACATCATTGTAATATGGAGATTCTACTTTTTTCTTCGGGCGAAGAGATGATTCAATATTATAAGGAAGAAAAGCGTTATCCGGCTCTGCTGTTTTTAGATATCTATATGAATAACCAGGACGGTGTGGAAACAGCACGTATCCTTCGCTCACTGGGCTATGAGGGTGGCATTATTTTCACCACTTCTTCTACGGAACATGCCATGGCAAGCTATGAGGTAAATGCTCTTTACTATCTGCAAAAGCCTTACTCACACACAGATTTTCTCAATGCCATGAGCCGCTGTGATACGCTTTTAGAGGAATCCAATGAAGTATTTACCTTTTCTGTCCGTAGGAAGGAATATTCTCTTCCTTACTCAGATATTCTCTTTTTTGAAACCGGGCAGCACAATGTCCTGCTGCACGCTATATCAGAGACTTTTACGATTCCCGGAAACCTGACACAGCTTACCGAAGACTTTGCCTCTGTTGCCTGTTTTCTTCCGGTTGGCCGCAGCTATCTGGTAAACTTAAATCATGTCACCGGAATTCTACAGCACGACCTTATTATGGAAGACCACTCCATTGTGCAGATTCCTTTTCGTAAACGTGACGAGGTAAGCAAGGCCGTTAATAGCTGGTTTGCAAAGCTTGAGAAAGAGCCAACTCCTCCCGGCTTATCCTAAGGCCAGATATTTCCCATGTTTCCAATGTACTCCTATTGTGAAAATGTTACAGACTTGTTACAATTCATTTGTACTTAGCTAAGACATGATTTCAAAGAAAATAAGGAGGACGAAACTATGTGTTTTAATTTCAATAGCTGTTCCGAGTTATTTAACACAATCTGCAAATTATTCAGACTCGGATGTTAATATGTTTTATGCGATTTGCATAACCTAAAAAAAGCTGCCGATGGGCAGCTTTTTTCTGGGTAAAGATATTGTCTTTTTGATTGACAGTTTCTTTCTTATATGTTAGTTTTCTACTAGAACCATTATTGGTTCTTTTTCTTTACATATTATGTGCATATCATTTTAAGTAGTTCTTTTAATCTTCTTATTTCAGATTATTCCATGCATTTTTATTATCTTTTTTGTTTTAGTTTATTCCACTCTTGACACACGTATTAACACGTATTAATATAATATTGATCAAAGGAGAATTGCGTATATGCCAATGACTTCCAGAGAAATGGTAAACTACCTTAAGAAACATGGTTTTATCATAACCAGCCAAAGCGGTTCTCACATAAAATTATTTCATCCTATCACGAATAGAACCGTCATTGTTCCTTATCATAACAAAGACTTGAAGAAAGGATTAGAACAGGCAATTTTAAAAGAAGCCGGTCTACGATAATCCAATTTCTATCGAAAGGAGGTTCTTATGAACAAATTATTTTATCCTTCCATTTTTCATATTGCAGAAGAAGGTGGATTTTGGGTTACTTTTCCAGATTTACCGGAATGTATGACCCAGGGAGATGATATGCAAAATGCTTATGAAATGGCTGTTGATGCCTTAGGTCTTGCCCTGATAAGCCGTAAGCAGGAACATCAGGAGATTCCGGTTCCTTCCCAGCCAAAAGATATTAACGTTTCAAAAAATGAATACTGCATTATCATCGAATTCGATATGCTTGCTTATCAAAAACGCAATAACTCAAAAGCAGTAAAAAAGACCCTTACCATTCCGGAATGGTTAAATGAAGAGGCTATCTCACTCAATATTAATTTTTCGCAGGTACTGCAGGACGCCCTTATCCAAAAAATTAGAGCTAAGCTGTAACCCTTAAGCAGTTTTATCCGCTAGGTCACTTTTTGAAGTGAAAGATTTAACCTTTTTGTATTTATTGACATTTATCATTCTATTTTTCTATTCTGTGTTATCTGCAATGCTTTTGCCAGTATCTGCTCCTCCGCTTCGCTCGGATTGTTCCGATACATTTCCTCTGGAATATCCAGTGAAAACCGACCTAATTCCCTGATTTCCTCGTCCGTCTTCAGCATATTGCATATTCCCCATATTGTAGTCGAAGCTATCCCACATGTGTCTAACCAAATTATTAAATCTTTCTCTACTTTTGTAATTTCCTTTGAACCTGCCACTGGCAGCTTCTTACGGATGCCTGCAACCAAAAAGGCTGTAACCCTTGATTTATCAAGGATTACAGCCTTTTTTTCAGTTAAGCTGGCAACGGGAATCGGACCCGTGACCTCCGCACTACCAATGCGACGCTCTACCGACTGAGCCATGCCAGCAATTCTGTCGGAACTAATCCCGACTTGTAATACTATACTATAGAGAGCTATGATTGTCAATACTTTTCTACAGCATAATGTCAGATTTTTCTTTGCTATGCTCAATCTTCATATTTAACTTCCGGAACGGAATTGCAATTACAAGTCCAATCAGAAGTGAGATTATAATATAGATGCCTAAGATGCCAATGCATTTCCAATAAGTCATTCCATACATACCACCAATGGTCTCCCGCAGGGCATCCATTCCATAAGGGAATGGGAAGAAACGGTAAATCCGCTGATAGATTGCCGGCAGTACTTCGATTGGGAAGGAACCGCCTGCTCCTGCTACCTGGATAACCATAATGACTACCGCCAAAGCCTCTCCGACATTTTCAAAGGCTACCGTTAATGCGTACATAAATAAGGTAAATACAAAGCTGCAGCATGCGCAGGCAAGCCAGAATAAGAACGGGTTATGGCATTGTATCTTAATATAAAACAAATCTCCCAGTGCAGTAATCAATGCCTGCACCTGTCCAATCAGGAAGAATGTAATATATCTTCCAAAGAATTTCTGGTAAGGTTTTGCATCCGGTATTTTCTCATCCGGAAGTACCTTTACATGAATGATTGCCACCAGAATCAACGCACCTACCCACAATGCCAGTACCGTATAGAACGGTGACATTGCCGAACCATAATTGGAAATCGGATAAATCTCTTTCGTCTCCATATTGACCGGAGAAGATAAGAAATCTCCTAACAAAGTCGGGTCGGTCTCTAAAATTTTCATCAAAGCCTGATACTGGTCACTGATTTCCAGAGCACTGAGACTTGTAATCACACTGTCAAGTCCGGTCTTCATTTCCTGTGCTGCTGCCAATGAATCACTTAAGCTTTCATTTCCCTTATCGAGGGTTTCACTATAAGCATCCAACACTTCCGATACTTCATCAAAATCTCCATCGACACCATTTAAAATTGCCTGTGTCTGATTCAGTGACCCCTGCATGGACTGAATGGTTGTCTCCAGCTGACCTTTTACCGAATAGTCAAACGTATCCTTTAAAGCTTTTATTTTGGTCTTACAGGAAGTTATTTCGGTAGATATTTCAGTGTTTAAAGTATCCTTTGCAGTATTTAAATCTGTGACATTATTCTGGACACTGTTTAAATCTGCTTCAATTTTATCTAACTGTGCTTCGATTTCTGCAATCTGACCGGAAACACTTTCATCATCCTTCCAGTCTGCCACACTGTTTTCAAATAACTGACGGATCAGCGGCATCATATTAATTGCGCTCTGCAGTCCGCCGGAAGATAAATCACCATAGTTATCCAACTGATCTAAGGCATTCTGTATCAGCGTATTGATGTTGTCAAGGCTGTCGGCTGCTGTATTAAGATTTGCTGAAATAACCTCAGCCAAAGCACTGGCATTAAGGCTGCCGGAATTCAATGCTCCCTGCATGGTATTTACCGTATTCGAACCATCATCTACCATCGTATTCAGATTCGGCAGCATAACCTGTGTCGTATCAATCAGGCTGGATGCCGAATTGGTAATGCTGACAAAAGAATTCAGCAATGCAATATAGCCGTCCAAATCTCCGCTTAAATCATTAAGCTGTGTCAAGAAAAGATTCATCATAGAGCCGGAATCCATTCCATTTTCTACCATGACATCATTTACCTTTAACATGACTTCTGCCAGAGTGCTAACAAAGGTTGCATTAACCTGCTCCTGTACTGCCGTTTTTGCCTTGGATGTAATCTTTGGTGCAATGGCATTTTTCTTCTCATTTTCATAATAAATAATCTGCGGATTCTGTACTTCTCCGTTAAGGAAGCTTATCATTTTCCCGGAGAAATCCTCCGGAATAATCAGTGCCGCATAATATTCACTGCTGTATACACCGTCGGTTGCTTCATCCATGGTATCAGTAAACTGCCAGCCCATAGTCTGATTGGCTTTCAGGGCATCAATGACGCTGTCTCCGATATTTAAAGACAGACCTCCCATGTCAATTCCCTCATCTGCGGAATATACTGCTATCTTAAGATTTGATGTAGATTCCGGTCCATACGGGTCCCAGTTGGACAATATATTAAACCATGCGTACAGTGACGGAATAATAGAAAGACCTATTACAATAACCACTGCTACCACATTTGTGCTGACTCTCTTAAAATCCCGGTAAAAGATTCTAAAAATATTTTTCATGTGTTATCCCTCTGCTACTCCTTTGTGCTATCCGTTAAAAGTTCCTGCTCTGCCGTCTGAAGTACGGTACGAATCCGTTCTTCTACCTGGGCAATTCCATCGCCAATCAGTGCATCTCTCTCCTGTTGCTCCCGGTTAGAAATCTCATCTAATTTTTCCTGTAATTTATAGTCCGAATATTCTACGAAAATTAAATATCCTGCCAGAATAAACAGCGATACAATCCACAGAATCAAAAATACAATTTTTGAGCTTTCTGTCCAGAATAACAATGCCAGGAAAATCAGTGGAATAATGATAAGGCACCGCAATCCGATGCGGATACGTTTCTGGTTCTTCTTATGAATCTCCTGCTCATAGCCTAAAAGCATGTCATAAAGCTTTTCATAATCTTCTTTCTTTTCCATCTGCTCTTCACCTGCTCTCTTACATCATCTTCGTATCTTTCATTCGCTTTTCTACGAAATGATTGATACCCATAAATGGTACGCGAATCAGCAGTCCGATTAACAATGCCGCTGCTGCGAAAATCAGAAGCTCTGCCAGATTCTTCTCATAGGCTCCACCATACATGCCGCCAATGGTTTCACGCATGGCATTAATAGCATATGGAAATGGAAAGAAAATATATACCCGCCGGTAAAATTCCGGCAATATCTCAATCGGATATGTTCCACCGGAACCTGCAATCTGAATAACGACCATTACAACCACCAGTGCTTTTCCGATATCGCCAAAGGAAAGTGTCAGCGCATAGATTAATAAGGTAAAGGTAAAGCTCGTCAGCGACGCCGCAAACCAGAACAATACCGGATTCTTCACCTGACAATGCAGCAGATAAATATTACCCAGCACAATAATCAATGCCTGTATCTGTCCCATCACAAAGAAAATGAGATATCTTCCAAGAAAAAGCTGATAACGCTTCGGATTCGTCAAATCCTTTTCGGATGCCTTTACCTTAATCAGTGCCACCAGTACAATACCGCCTACCCAGAGTGCCAGTGTTGTATAAAATGGTGCAACTGCAGAACCATAATTTTTAATCTCATAAACCTGCTTTGTCTCCACTTTTACCGGCTGTGCAAAGAATTTACCATAGGATTCCGGATCGCCGCCCAAAAGTTCCATGATAATCTGCATCTGTTCATCTTCCGATGCTTCATCCAGCTTGCTGATTGCCTCTTCTATCTTTGTATCACAGGTCTGCAGCAATGTCTGAATCTGTGTAAAGCTTTCATCTGTAGCATCTACCATATCTAAGGTTCCATCGAAAATGGTTTCCATGTCACCTAATGTATTATTCAGATTATTCAAAAGATTGGTTACATTGACCAGTATCTGGGATGCCGTATCCAATATTCCGGATACTCCAGGCACCAGATTATTGGTGTATACATTCTTCATATTTTCAATGGTCTTGCTGCAGGTAGACAAGGCTGTACTCATTCCGCCTGTCACAGAATTTACCGTATCTTCTACTGCATCTGATGCATTGTCCGGCATCAGTGCCTCTAAAAGCTTCTGCATTTCTTCTGCATCCTGCTTTAAACCTTCAATCTGTGACATCACATCATCCATATCCGTTTTCTGCTCATCCGTAAAGCTCTCATCTGTCTTGAGTCCGCTGATTGCTCCATAAAGCGACTGCAACTGGTCATTTAAAGTCTTAATATCATCCGTTGTTGTCTCAATACTTTCAGTTGTCTTCTTGGCAGAGTCTCCCAGCCCGGCATTGGTAATATCCGTTGAAATCTTATTCAAAGAATTCTCAATATCTGTTAAGGTTGTCTCCACATTCTTGGAAAAATCTGAAAGTGTAGTATCCGTACTGTCTAATTGTGACTTTGTTCCATTCAGGGAATTTACAGCTGAATCAATCTTATCTTCCACCTTTGACACACTGGAATTGGCTTCATCAATCCCTGCACTCAGTTCTTCATTTCCGGACAGGAAGCTGTCTATCATGGCATCATAGTCCTTTAAATTCTGGCTGAGCTGCTCTAATTTCTGGCGGAATCCATCCACACCGCCATCTTCACTTATTTTCTCAGAAAGATTATCCATCTGGGCAAACATGGCACTTGCCGCTGTCTCAAGAAATGTCTCATTGATACTGGACTTTAATGTGCTCACTGCAGTATCGGTAATTTTCGTTGCAATGGCATTTTTCTTCTCATTCTCATAATATGTAATGGTCGGATTCTCCAGTCCTTTAGAAAAGATGCTGAACATGCTCTCGGAAAAGCGGTCACCAATAACTACTGCCGCATAATATTTTCCACTTTCTACTCCTCTGATTGCTTCATCAGAGCTGTCTACAAACTGCCAGCCTATGGACTTATTCTCCTTCAACTGCTCAATCACCTGAACACCCATGTTGACGGTTGTGCCATCCTCTAATTTCATTCCTTCATCTTCAGAGGCCACTGCAATATAGATATTTCCGGTGTTGGCATAAGGATCCTCGTTGGAATAAATATTAAACCATGCATACAAAGATGGAATAAAACACAATCCGATTGCAATGACCAGTGCGAAAAAATTCCTGCAAAGTCCTCTTACGTCCTTACGAAAAATGTGAATGATATTTTTCATGCTGTTACTTCCCTTTCAACTTCTTCTTTAAACGCTGCAACGCATTATCCACAGCCTTCGGCTCTTTTCCCATAGCTTCTGCAATCTGCTCATAGCGAAAGCCCTGCAGATAATACGACAACACTTCCTGTTCCATTTTGCTTAAAGTTTCATTTACTTTCCGCTTGAAATCTTCCCGGTCTTCCTGACTGATGAATAAATTCTCCGGATTCGCCTCATCTATAGTCTCTAACACATCCGCCAGATTCCTGCCTTCCGAATCCTCACTATCTGCATAAAGTGGTACATACGAATTGAGCGGTGCATGCTTTTTCCGATTGGAAGCCTCCACCGCTGTATACATCTGCCTTGCAATACAAAGGTCTGCGAAATGAAAAAAGCTGCTGTCTTTATCCGGCTGATAATCCCGGACAGCTTTAAACAGACCAATCATTCCCTCCTGAATCAAATCGTCCGTCTCACCACCAATGAGATAAAGTGCTTTTGCTTTTTTCTTAACCAGACTCTTGTATTTGTCCATCAGATAATCTGTAATTTCTTTTTCACCACTACGAAGTGCTGCAATTAATTCCTCATCACTCATATTCTGATAAGATTGCATCTCTCTCTCCTGTTAACTTAATCTCTGTCTTACAATTTCATAAGCTAAAACACCTGTTGCTACCGATGCATTTAAGGAGTCAATATCTCCCTTCATTGGAATCGATGCCACAAAGTCACAGTTTTCTTTTACTAATTTGCTGACACCTTCTCCTTCATTTCCGATAACCAGTCCGATAGAACCTTTTAAATCCAGATCATACATGGTTGTGCCACCCATATCTGCACAGACAAACCACATGCCCTGCTCCTTTAATTCCCGGATGGTATTGGTAAGATTGGTTACCTTTGCTACCGGTGTATAATAAATGGCTCCTGCAGAAGCCTTTGCTACGGTAGCGGTCAGTCCCACTGCACGGCGCTTTGGAATAATGACGCCATGGGCACCTGCCAGATTGGCAGTACGGATAATTGCACCCAAATTGTGCGGGTCTTCAATATTATCCAGCAAAATGACAAATGGTGCTTCATTTTTCTTTCTGGCATTTTCTAAAATATCTTCTACGGTTGCATAGGAAAATGCTGCTGCCATGGCAATGACACCCTGATGCTTCTTCGTCTCTGACAACTGCTCTAAACGCTCTTTTGCCACAAACTGTACCAGCGTATCATGTTTTTTTGCTTCTCTTAAAATGGTCTGAATGGGACCGTCTTTACAGCCATCTAATACAAACAGCTTGTCTATGGTTTTTCCGGAACGAAATGCTTCTAAAACTGCATTTCTTCCTTCTATCTTCGTGCTTTCTGCCTGTGTGTTTTCCATCTGCATTTCTTCCATTCTACTTTCCTCCTGCCAGATCATTCTTTCCGGTCTTCACATTATAGTGTCTGATTGCTTCTTTCGCCAGTTCCAAAATCCGCTCAAACTGATCCGTCAGATATAAATAGCCCATCAATGCTTCAAAGCCGGTGGCACGGCGATAATCTGACATAGTTGCGTTTTTTGCCATGGTCGGAGACTTGGCATTTCTGCCTCTGCGGTAAATTTCCGTTTCGTCTTCCGTAAGCATTGGAGTCAGTGTCTCCATCATCGTTGCCTGTGCATGTGCTTTCACCAGATGGCTGGTGGTCTGATGCAGACGGGATGCCTTGGTATTGCCTTTTCCAACTACAATGCTTCTTATGACAAGGTCATAAATGCCATCTCCTATGTAGGCAAGTGCCAAAGGGGAGTAGGTTGCTACATCCACCTTTGGCAGGTCAAAATATTCTTTGATATGGGAATCTATGCCTTTTTCCATTTTACACCCTCTCTGGTATCCTCTAAGACAATTCCTTTTTCCAAAAGTTCATTACGAATTGCGTCTGCTTTGGCAAAATCTTTTTCTTTCTTTGCAGCCTTACGCTCTTCGATTTTTTCTAATACATATGCTTCTAAATCTGCATCGATTTCATCGGCAGGATTTGCTGCTTCTCCCGCTGCTAAATCAAGAGATAATACATAATCAAAATCTTTTACCAGTGCAAGCTTGGTTGCATCGGTCATATCGGCTTTCAATACTTCATATACTACAGTCAGTGCCATGGAAGTATTTAAATCATCCTCTAATGCCTGCAGGAATTTCTCTTTGTATGCATCAAATTTATCCTGCTCTACTTCTGTAGACGCATCCAGTTTTGCAATGGTCTTACGAAGCTTTACATAGGAATTTTCCATATTATCCATTACTTCATAAGAGAATTCCAATGGCTTTCTGTAATGGGACTGCAGACAGAACATACGATATACCAGCGGCAGATAACCTTTTTCTTCCAATAAGGAAACGGTCAGGAAATCTCCCTTGGATTTACTCATTTTTCCTGATTTATCATTCAGATGATGCACATGGAACCAGTAATTACACCATTTATGTCCCAGATATGCTTCACTCTGTGCAATCTCATTGGTATGATGTGGGAAAATATTATCCACACCACCACAGTGAATATCCATATATTCGCCTAAATGCTTCATGCTGATGCAGGAGCACTCGATATGCCAGCCCGGATAACCAACGCCCCATGGACTATCCCATTTCAGTTCCTGGTTATCGAATTTGGACTTGGTAAACCACAATACAAAGTCACTCTTGTTGCGCTTATTTTCATCCTCAGATACGTCATCACGGACACCTACCATCAGCTCTTTTTCGCTCTGGCTGGAGAATACATAATAATCATCTAATTTTGATGTATCAAAATATACATTTTCTCCGGCAATATATGCATAGCCTTTCTCTAAAAGTACCTCTATCATATGAATAAATTCCGGGATACAATTGGTTGCCGGCTCTACCACATCCGGACGTTTGATATTTAATTTGGAGCAATCGGAAAAGAATGCATCGGTATAATACTTTGCAATCTCCATAACGGTCTTGTGCTCACGCTTTGCGCCCTTTAACATTTTATCCTCACCGGTATCTGCATCACTGGAAAGATGTCCTACGTCTGTTATGTTCATGACACGCTTTACATCATAACCTGCATAGCGAAGTGTTTTCTCTAATACATCTTCCATAATATAGCTGCGCAGATTTCCGATATGTGCAAAATGATATACGGTTGGTCCGCAGGTATACATTTTCACTTTTCCATCTTCGTTTGGCACAAAGGTCTCTACTTTTCTTGTAAGGGTATTAAAAATCTTTACGTTGTTCTCCATGTTATCCTCCATCGTTCCTGGAATTACTTATTTAATTCTTTTCTACTTCCTGCTTTAATGCTTTTATCTCTTTTTCCATATCAATGATACGGTTGCATAATTCTGAATTTTCCCGCTGCAATACATTGATGTCTTCCTGTACCGGGTCCGGCAGATTGCACTGATCCATATCGCTGCGTGGAATTTTTACATTGTTACGTTTTACGATTCGTCCCGGAACTCCTACTACGGTACAATTTGGCGGCACCTCTTCAATTACCACACTTCCGGCACCGATTTTCGAATTCTCGCCTACCGTAAAGGAACCGATGATTTTTGCTCCGGCACTTACCATTACATTATCCTCTAAGGTCGGATGACGCTTTCCGGTTTCCTTACCGGTTCCGCCCAGGGTTACACCCTGATATAAGGTTACATTATCTCCGATAATTGATGTCTCTCCGATGATAACGCCGGTACCATGGTCGATAAAGAATCCTTTTCCAATTACTGCGCCCGGATGTATCTCAATTCCGGTTTTTCTTGCTGCTTTCTGTGAAATATATCTTGCCCGGAAGAAATGTCCCTTCAGGTAATGCTTATGTGCACGCCTATAACTAAGCATAACACGAAATGACGGATAAAGCAAAACCTCCATTGGAGATTTTAATGCCGGATCACGCTCCTTGATAATCTCAAATTCCTCTTTTAATTCTTTTATAAAACCCATGATTACAGCCTCCTGTTCACTGTATAGATTCTTTCCTTTATGCATGCATGCCTGTAATTTTTCTCGCGGAGCGATTTTTTACTTTACAGGAAAGCAATTTCCTATAAAGTAAAAAATCGTCTCTATATAAATATAGAGACGAAGTTATTCCGCGGTTCCACTCTAAGTAAAGCATTGCTGCTTTCCCTCAATACACGTAACGTGTGCTATTCGTTCCTGGATACTTGCTTTCACCGGGACTGCTTCCGGATGCACTTCATATACTTTGGAATCAAGACTGCTTTCAGCCGATGACAGTCTCTCTCTTTTATTCACGCATGTATACTACTCTTTCCGTTCACTGCATTTATCAATTCATTTCTGAATCATTTTTAAATTCTTTTTACGCTACTAGTTTATGCACGAATTGCCATTTTGTCAATAGAAAAGTTATTTTCCGCATCCCGGGCAGCCTGCACAATTTCGTTCACTGCCTCCCACTGCTATGCTGTTTTCATAGATACTTGAGATAGCACAGATTGCCTGGGAGCTGATTCCATCTTCGCTTCCGGTAAAGCCAAGCCCTTCCTCTGTGGTTGCCTTTACATTTACCTGACTGACGTCTATCTTCAATGCCTGTGCAATATTTTCTTCCATCTTCTCAATGTGTGGACGCATCTTTGGCTTCTGGGCAATAATCGTAGCATCGATATTATCAATGACATAATTCTCTTTCTCTAAAAGCTGTCCCACTTCTTCCAATAATTTTATACTGGAAATCCCCTCATATGCCTGGTCTGTATCCGGAAAATGCTTTCCGATATCTCCTAAAGCCGCTGCCCCCAGCAACGCATCCATGATGGCATGTAACAATACATCTGCATCCGAATGTCCCAGCAAGCCAAGACTGTGCGGTATCTCCACTCCGCCTATGATTAATTTTCTTCCTTCTACTAATTTATGAACATCATATCCCATTCCTACTCGCATGTGATTACCTGCTTTCTTTTTTTCTTTTCAACTTTCCGGCTCTCTGCTTTCGCCCTATCTCGATACAGCTCCGCAGTGCATGCGGGAAGCTGCCATGCACCTTCCCGCTCTCGGGCTTTCGCCCTATCTCGGTACAGCTCCGCAGTGCACGCGGGAAGCTGCAAAGCACCTTCCCGCTCTCGGGCTTTCGCCCTATCTCGATCCAACTTCGCAGTGCCACGCAGGAAGCTGCTTTGCATCTTCCTGCTCTCGGGCTTTCGCCCTATCTCGATCCAACTTCGCAGTGCCACGCAGGAAGCTGCTTTGCATCTTCCTGCTCTCGGGCTTTCGCCCTATCTCGATCCAACTTCACAGTGCCACGCAGGAAGCTGCTTTGCATCTTCCTGCTCTCGGGCTTTCGCCCTATCTCGGTCCAGCTCCGCAGTGCATGCGGGAAGCTGCCATGCACCTTCCCGCTCTCGGGCTTTCGCCCTATCAAAAACAAGGAAAATCCAGCTTTGTCTGCAAGCAGCCAATCTGGATTTTTCTTGTTTTTGGCACTGCTCAATGCTTACGGACATTATACCACACTGGAGGTATTTTCTGATAGCTGTTTATAGATTTCTTTTTTCATATTATTTCCTGTTTTGCATCATACTATTGTATCAGGAGGTATTTTATGAATTCTAAAAAACTTTTTATCTGGGGTTTTCTCTTTATGTCCGTAATTGGAACCCTATTACATTTTGTCTATGAATGGTCCGGTAACAATTCCATCGTACGGCTTTTTGCACCATGGAATGAATCCACCTGGGAGCACATGAAGCTTCTGTTCTTTCCGATGCTAGCTCTTGTGCTGTTTCTCTTTTTCAAGCTTCCGGAACAAAGTCCGATTCCTGTGGCACTCTCCATTGGGACACTGGTCGGATTGGCATTGATTCCAATTCTCTTCTACACATACACCGGTGTGCTGGGCTTCTCTGTCATGGCGATTGATATTGCTATTTTCTACATCAGTGTTCTGGGTGCCTTTCTTATCGGATGGTTTCTGAACGATAACCGCGAACTTGCCAACCGCAGGGGACTGCTACTTACCTGCCTTGTAATTCTTGCAATTCTGTTTTTTATCTTTAGTTACTATCCGCCTGAGATTGGACTTTTTCAGGAGCCATAAGCTATTTTTA
Source organism: Roseburia sp. OM04-10BH (assembly GCF_003462605.1). Taxonomy (NCBI): domain Bacteria; kingdom Bacillati; phylum Bacillota; class Clostridia; order Lachnospirales; family Lachnospiraceae; genus Roseburia; species Roseburia sp. OM04-10BH. Next base: position 16,861 of record NZ_QTZI01000015.1, on the reverse strand, counting down.
AATATAGAAGCAGGTAGGTAAGGGATTTACAAGAAATTGGGTAAGAAACACTCTGTTTGAAGTGTTTCTTACCCAATTTACTACGATGCAACTCTTCTGGCTTCCCGGAATTGCGACTTTGCTGAGCTAGATTGGGCAAAATAAAGACTGTTTCCAGCTTTTTTGCCCAATTTGCTACAATACGGTGCTTTCCGCTTCTGAAAATTGCGACTTTGCTAAGCTAGATTGGGCAAAATAAAGATTGTTTCCAGCTTTTTTGCCCAATCACAACTGTTCTATACGGGAACTAGACCAGAAGCTCTCTTCGCCGCCCACGCACTACCAAAATCCACCACTGACAGATTCCACGCACCGACAGAATTCACCACCTGCAGTTCTTTCCAGACCCCCAGGCCTTTTCTTGCTACTCGCAAAAAAAGAATCCTGCATCTGCAAGATTCTTTTTCAGTAGCGGAAGGGAGATTTGAACTCTCGACACCACGGGTATGAACCGTGTGCTCTAGCCAACTGAGCTATTCCGCCATATTCAATTATTTGTTTTGGAATGGGACCTACAGGGCTCGAACCTGTGACCCTCTGCTTGTAAGGCAGATGCTCTCCCAGCTGAGCTAAGATCCCATATTCCTGCGGGTTACTCATCTGCAACCCGCTTTGCTAGTATACTATATAGGAATAGTGAAGTCAAGCACTTTTTCAAAAATATTTTTGAAATATTTAAAATTTTTGAAAATATTTCAAGATTCAAAATTACTCCAATAATTCTGTCAAGCTGCCGGATACCTGCCTTATGAGATACCTTTGCAAATCATACATCTCTCCTTCTCCCTACTCCTTCGCAATAAACAAGACGCCCAGTGTTCCCGGTCCACAGTGGCTGGATACTACACCGCCGGCTCTGGTTTCTAAAATTTCATGAAAGACATGCAGGTCATTGAGATAAGCCCATACCTTATCTACGATTTCCGGGGCACTGCCGGAATGAGTGATAAATACACGTTCCGGCCGGGCATTCTTCATTGCTTCTTCCATGTCTTTCACATAAGAGAGCACAACCTTTTCCATATTGCCACGATATTTCTTGCCCGGCCCCATCTTACCATCCTCAACACCAATCCTCGGATGAAGCTTTAATGCACCTCCGGCTAAGGCAGCCAGTCCACTGCATCTGCCACCACGATAAAGATAGGTTAAGGTGTCTACCACAAAGCTTGCCCGAACCAGAGGCTTTAATTCTTCGATACGGGCGGTAATCTCTGCCGCGCTCTTTCCCTGCTGTGCCATTTCGGCTGCTTCTATGACAAGAAGTCCGATACCGGTAGAAAGATTTGCAGAATCAATTACAGTCACCAGATTTTCTGCCTCCAGTTCTTCCGCTGCAAGACGCATCACATTCATGGAAGAAGACATCCCGGATGCAATGGCAAAACAGATAACCTCCTGACCTTTTTCTACATAAGGCTTTAACAATTCTACTGCCTGCTCTGCGGATGGTGCTGAAGTCTTTGGAGTGGTCTTGTGTTCATCCGACCAGTCAAAAATCTCCTGCGGAGTAATATTTACTCCATCCAGATATTCTTCGTCACCTAATAAAATGTGAAGCGGAAGAATGGTAATATCATAACGTTTTACCAGTTCTTCAGATAAATCACAGGTACTATCTGAAATTATCTTTACCATATCAAAAACCTCCCAAAATAAAAATTTACATTTCTTCCAGTAGACGTTCTACCAGTTTTACACAATCAGCTGCATCCGGGGAATAGCCATCTGCACCGATTTCATCTGCAAAGCTCTGTGTAATTGCTGCGCCACCGACGATAATCTTGCTGTTGCAGCCGCGCTCTTTTGCCAGTTCTACCACATCCTTCATACGCATCATGGTAGTGGTCATCAGGGCAGAAAGTCCGATAATCTGGGCATTTTCTTTTAACGCTGTATCCACAATAATATCCGCTGCCACATCCTTGCCAAGGTCTAAGACACGATAACCATAGTTACGGAGCATCAGTGCTACCAGATTCTTACCGATATCGTGTATGTCACCTTCTACGGTTGCAATAATAATGGTTGCCTTTGGCTCTGCGTCCTTATCTTTGGAAAGCATTGGCTCCAAGTATTCAATGGCATGCTGCATAGTCTGCGCACTGGAAATCAGCTGCGGCAGGAAATAAATCTGCTTGTCAAAAAGGACACCAACTTCATTAATGGCAGGAATCAACTGTCCATTAATAATCGCTCCCGGTTCTTCTCCTGCTGCCAAAGCTTTATCTACTTCTTTTAAAATATTGCCCTTATTTCCCTTTAATACACAATCAAATACCGGATTTGCCGGCTCTAAAGTGCCTGCCGAAGCTGCGTTATCGGTTGCCGGAGTTTCCTTCTGTGACCGCTGGTTCATCCGATTGATATAGCGGATATCGGAACCTTCTTTATGTAAAAGCATATCCGAAGCCACTGCCGCATTCATTAATAAATCCTGGGATGGATTTGCAATTGCCATCGTAAGTCCTTTTGCAATTGCCATGGTAAGAAATGCACTGTTTACATAAATACGTTCCGGCAGACCGAAGGAAATATTGGAAAGTCCACAGGCTGTGGCAAGGCTCAATTCATCCTTACAATACTGGATGGTATCAAAACATTCCAATGCTGCCAGCGGATTGGCACCTACCGTTGCTACCAGTCCATCCACGATAATATCTTCTTTATGAAGACCGATTTTTAAGGCGGCATCTAAAATGGTACGGACAATCTGCCGCTTCTCTTCTGCGTCTTTTGGAAGTCCCTCGTCAGAAAGCGGAAGCAAAATAAACATTGCTCCATATTTCTTTGCAATCGGAAGCAATTTTTCGAATTTCTCTTTTTCTAAGGAAATAGAGTTAATCAAAGCTCGTCCCGGATAAATACGAAGTGCTGCTTCAATAATATCCACATGGGATGAATCGATACAAAGCGGACAATCCACTGTATAAGTAACCTCATGAATGGTATTTAACATCATCTGTTTCTCATCAATTCCATTCATACCCATATTGACATCCAGAATGGCTGCACCATTTTCTTCCTGCGCCCGTGCCATATCACGAACCATATTAAGGCTGCCTTCCCGAAGCTCTGCCTGCAATTTCTTCTTTCCGGTCGGATTAATCCGCTCACCAATTACCATAAATGGTCCGTCCAAATTAATTTCTACCGTCTTACGCTCGGAAGTAAGCACTCTTCGTCTTGGTGCTTCCACATGATGGATTCCCATTGGTTTTACTTTATCTGCCAATGCCTTGATATGTGCCGGGGTCGTTCCACAGCATCCACCAATAATCGAAACGCCTTCTTCGACTAATTTTGCACCAACTTCTGCGAATTCTTCCGGTGTGGTCTTGTATACCGTTACACCATCCTCTAATTCCGGTAATCCGGCATTTGGCTTTGCCAAAACAGGAACATAGGCATATTCTACAGTCTGGCGAATCGGCTCTAACATTTCCTCTGGTCCTGTGGAGCAGTTCATTCCCACTGCATCTGCACCCAGGCTCTGCAACGTAACTACCGCAGTTACCGGATCTGTTCCATACAAGCTTCTGCCATCCTCGTTATAAGTCATACTTGCCATAATCGGCAAATCACAGGTTTCACGGATTGCCAGCACAGCGGCTCTTGTTTCCTGCAGACTCATCATGGTCTCAATGATAAATAAGTCTACTCCCGCATCTGCCACAACTTTGACCTGTTCTTTATAAATATCTACCAGTTCTTCAAACTGCAATTCACCCATCGGATAAAGCTGCTGACCGGTCATGGTAATATCACCGGCTACCAGCGCTTTTCCGCCTGCTGCCTCTTTGGAAATGGCAACTAATTGCTGGTTCATCTCTACCAGCTTATCTGCCAGTCCATATTCTTCTAATTTAATGCGGTTTGCAGTAAAGGTCGGTGCCAAAAGAATCTGTGTTCCAGCCTCCACATAAGCCCGCTGCAAATCTATCATGGTCTGTGGATGCTCTAAAATCCACTGCTCCGGGCAGACTCCTACCGGCATTCCTGCATTCTGAAGATTGCTTCCGGTTGCACCATCTAAGATAACCGGTCCATTTTTTACTAATTCTTTAAATTCCTCTCTTGTCATCTGCGTTCTTCCTCCTGTCGGATTGCCTCAATAATTCTCGCAATTAAGCCCGTCCGGTTAAATGGTGTCATAAAATAAAATCCGTCTGCAATATCATATAATTTTGCTGCGATTTCAACAGATAATTCAATTGCCACTTCTTCTGCCTCTTCTCTTGTCATATCTTCCCGATACCGGTTTACAATTTCATCGGAAACATGGATGCCCGGCATCTCATTTTTCACAAACATTGCATTCTTATAGCTTACCAGCGGCATAATACCGCACATGATTTTGGTGTCAATGTGTTCCTTGATATAAGTCAGTCTTTCCACATCTTCCTCGGTATATACCGGCTGTGTCAGGAAATAACCGCATCCTGCTTCCGCTTTACGCTTCATCCGTTCAATAATCGCATCCGGATTGGCACCATGATAATTCAGTGCACCACCATAATAAACCGGCTCCTGTGCAAAAACTTCTAAATTCATTTCCTTAACATACTGCATCAGTTTGATGGAATTGAAATCAAAAACAGAAGTCACTCTTTCGCGGTCTGCCCTTGAAACCGGGTCTCCGGTCACAATCAGGAAATGGCGGACATCATTCATATGCATGCCTAAAAGACCTGCACGCAACGCAATCACATTGCGGTCACGGCAGCTGATATGCGGCATTACTGCCACACCGGTCTTCTGCTGGATTTTCACTGCCAGCTGTCCGGCATCCATTCTCGCCCGCGCCATTGGGGAATCGGAAAGGGTAATCAGATCCACATTACATTTTCTTAAATCTTCTGCTCCTTTCATAACCTTGGATGCATCCTCGGAAAATGGCGGGTCCAATTCTACAATATAAGCCTTCTCGCCACGGGAAAGCTTCTCTTCAAAAATAGACGGAGTTCTTGTAACCTCCTGCGTTACTACATTTTCAATTTTCTTTGCTGCCTTCGGCACATCCTGTAACTCGCCAGAAAGCAAAGCAATATATTCCGGTGTGGTTCCACAGCAGCCACCTAAAATATCTGTGCCAAGGGCTGCAATATCCTTCATTTTTTCTGCATAATAAGATGCATTATTGGAATAAATTGTCTTTCCTCGCAAAGTATATGGGTACCCTGCATTTGGAAGTGCTGATACGAATTTGTCACTGGAGAACTTCAGGTTCTTCATAAACTGATACATATGGGTACTGTCCAGTTCACAGTTAAATCCATAGGCATCCACATTTTCCATCTCGGAAGCTTCTACTGCCACACGCTGCATGGAGAGACCTGAGCGGGTGTATCCACTCTTGTCAAACGCAAACTGCACCAGAATAAATGCGTCTGATTTTTCTTTGATATATGCCGTCACCGGCTCAATATAGGTAAAGTCACTCTGTGTCTCAAATACAAAACAGTCTGCGCCACAGGAAAGGAAGGTGTCACAAATTTCTTTGTACTCCTGTAACACATTGTCATAGTCCTGATGGTCAAGATCATAAATCGGTCCTAAATCTGCTCCGATAAATACCGGAATCTCTTTTCCATTTTCTGCCTGAAATGCGGTTACTGCTTCCTTTGCAATCTCATAGCCCGCCCGGACTGTCTCTTTTACTTCCTGCATATCTGCAAGAAACATGGTATTTGCTGCAAATGTATTGGTGCGGATCAGCCTTGCTCCCGCACGCAGATATTCTAAATGAATCTCCTTAATCTGCTCCGGATTCTTAAGATTCTCCTTTTCTGCAATCACGGTATCTTCGCTGTATTTTTCCTCATAATAAGTGCCCATGGCACCATCGGTTATCAGTCTTTGTTCTTTGATATATTCCTTTATATTCATAGTATACTCCAGTTTATCTTACATTTGAATTCCTACTAATTATATATGTAAGCTCCTTTTCCTGCAACTTAAAAATATAAATTTAATCCGGTGAGTTGCTTTTTTCATTTTCTGTGCTACACTGTTATTCATTGACAATGATATTTTCAAATACAAAGGAGTACACTTGATGAATTCAGTAAAGCTAATTGCCTTAGACATCGATGGCACCCTCTATAATAAAGACGGTGTCATTACCTCTTATAATAAAGAAATGATTCGAAAAGCCGTAGAAAACGGGATTACCGTTATTATCTCCACCGGCCGGCCTTATATCGGTCTTCCTGTGGATGAAATGAAGGAGCTTGGCATCCAATATGCCATTACTGCCAACGGTTCTGCGGTATACCGCGTCCCGGAAAAGGAACTGCTCTTAGATGAAAGCATGGATACCGATTTAAGTGTCCGGCTGTTACGCAAGCTCTATACGCAGTCTCTTCATATCGATGCCTTTATCAATGGTGACGGCTATACCCAGTTTTCCACCAGCGAGCTTACCAACCTATTAGATATTCCGGATTCCTTAAAAAAATATATCCAGACCACCCGGAAGACGATTACTGACTTAGCTGCTTATATCGAAGAACATAAACTTTGTGTTTCAAAACTGACTTTAAACTTTGCACCGGATGCAGATGGAAGCTATACCACAAGAGAAAAAACAAAAGAAATCTTAGACACCTTCCCGGAAGTCACTTATGTGTCCGGCGGTTTTCATAACTTAGAAGTTACCAGATGCGGCATTGCCAAATCCAAAGGACTTAAATTCCTCTGTGATTACCTCCACATTTCCATGGAAGATACCATGGCGGTAGGTGACAGCGAAAATGATCTCGATATCGTCAAAGCTGCCGGCATTGGCGTTGCCATGGGAAATGCGCAACAGCTCTTAAAAGATTCGGCTGATTTCATTTCCCTTTCTAATGAAGAAGATGGTGTTGCATACGCAATCGAGCGGTTCTGCTTTTAACAGAACCGCTCGGTTTTTATTTTACTATTTTATTTAAAGTATGCTACTCCACTTTCGAACAGCTTCATATCCTGCTCGCCGTAAATGTTGACCGCAACAGACTCTCCACGACGCTCTGCATGTGCCATCTTACCAAGGACACGTCCGTCCGGACTGGTGATACCTTCGATTGCCATGTAGGAACCATTTACGTTCCACTCTTCATCCATGGTTGGAACACCGGCTTCGTTTACATACTGGGTTGCCACCTGACCATTCTCGAAAAGCTTGTCTAACCACTCCTTCGGAGCAACGAAACGACCTTCTCCATGAGATGCCGGGTTGCAGTATACGCCGCCAAGCTCAGCCTGTGCTAACCATGGGGACTTGTTGGTCACTACCTTGGTGTATACCATCTTGGAAATATGACGTCCAATGGTATTGTAGGTCAGAGTCGGTGAATCCGGTCTCTGGTGTGTAATCTTGCCATAAGGAACCAGACCTAATTTAATCAGTGCCTGGAATCCGTTACAGATACCAAGTGCAAGACCATCACGCTCATTTAAGAGTTTGTTTACAGCTTCTTTCATCTTCTCATTACGGAATGCTGTTGCAAAGAATTTTGCTGAGCCTTCCGGTTCATCTCCTGCGGAGAATCCGCCTGGGAACATGATAATCTGTGCTTCATCAATTGCTTTTGCAAATACATCAACAGAATCACGGATGTCTTCTGCATTTAAGTTCTTAAATACTTTTACGGTTACATCTGCGCCTGCATTTTCAAATGCTTTCGCACTGTCGTACTCGCAGTTGGTTCCCGGGAATACCGGAATAAATACATGTGGGCGGGCAACCTTGTGCTTGCAGACGTAAATGTCTTTTGTATCGTAAAGTCCGCTCTTCACTTCTTCTGTTCCGGTGGTTGCTCTGGTTGGGAATACTTTCTCTAAAGTCTGTCCCCATGCTTCGATTGCTTCATCCATGGAAATGCTCATATCACCATAGATAAAGTTCTTGCTGTCATTTACTGCACCCACAACAGCTCCGTTTGCTGCAAGACCTGCTGCTGCAAGGATTTCCTGTGCTTTTGCAACTTTATTTTCCGGAACTTCTGCTACGATATTTCCAAAGCCCGGTGCAAATAATGTTTCTTTTGTTACATCTGCATTTACAGTAACGCCAAGTTTATTACCAAATGCCATCTTGCTGACTGCTGCTGCAAGACCTTTTCCGTCTAATGCATAAGCTGCTACGATAACGCCTGTCTCAGTCATCTCATGAATTGCATCATAAAGCTTCATAACCTGTGCGTAATCCGGCATATCATAAGCATCTTTTTCGATGGTAAATAACATCAGCTTATCATTTTCTTTCTTAAGCTCCGGTGTGATAACATCTTTTTCTTTTGCTACATCAACTGCAAAGGATACCAGTGTTGGCGGTACATCAATTTCATTGAAGGAACCGGACATGGAGTCCTTTCCACCGATGGATGGAAGTCCGAAACCAATCTGCGCATTATAAGCACCAAGCAGTGCTGCAAATGGCTGGCTCCAACGACTTGGCTCCTCCGACATTCTGCGGAAGTATTCCTGGAATGTGAAACGAATCTTGTGGAAATCACCACCGGCTGTTACGATACGGGAAACAGACTCTAATACTGCATAAGCTGCTCCATGGTATGGGCTCCATGAAGATAAATATGGATCAAATCCGTAACTCATCATGGTTACTGTATCGCATTTTCCATTCATAACCGGAAGTTTTGCAACCATACTCTGAGTCTCGGTCAACTGATATTTTCCACCATATGGCATGTATACACTGCCTGCTCCGATGGAACCATCAAACATTTCTACGAGACCCTTCTGGGAACATACGTTAAGGTCTTTTAATTCATTTAACCATGCTGCTTTCATATCGCCTGCTGCAACTGCTTCTTCTACAGCCTTTGTGCTGATTTTATTTAAATAATTCTCTTCTTTTACCGGAAGCTCTACCTTTACATCAGTCTCCTGATGTGCTCCGTTGGTATCTAAGAATGCTCTGGAAAGATTTACAATTTCTTTTCCTCTCCAGGATAATACTAATCTTGGCTCTTCGGTTACAACAGCAACTTTCACAGCCTCTAAGTTTTCTTCTTTTGCATAATCTAAGAACTGCTGTGCATCTTCCGGTGCAACAACAACTGCCATACGCTCCTGAGACTCGGAAATAGCAAGTTCTGTTCCGTCCAGTCCGGCATATTTCTTAGGTACTTTATCCAAATCAACCTGTAATCCGTCTGCAAGCTCTCCGATTGCTACGGACACTCCACCAGCACCAAAGTCATTACATTTCTTAATAATGTGGGCAACTTCTTCTCTGCGGAAAAGTCTCTGAATCTTACGCTCGGTAGGTGGGTTACCTTTCTGAACCTCTGCTCCACAGGTATCAATGGATTCTGTATTGTGTGCTTTGGAGGAACCGGTTGCTCCACCACAGCCATCACGTCCGGTACGTCCGCCTAAGAGGATAATAATATCTCCCGGATCAGAAGTCAGTCTCTGAACGGCACGACGAGGTGCTGCTCCCATAACGGCTCCGATTTCCATTCTTTTTGCAACATAATCCGGATGATATACTTCTTTGACATATCCGGTAGCAAGTCCAATCTGGTTACCATAGGAACTGTATCCCTGTGCTGCGCCGCGAACCAGTTTCTTCTGAGGAAGCTTTCCTTCCATGGTATCTTTTACAGATACGGTAGGGTCAGCAGCTCCGGTTACACGCATTGCCTGATATACATAGGTACGTCCTGACAACGGGTCACGGATTGCTCCACCGAGACAGGTTGCAGCTCCACCAAACGGCTCGATTTCGGTTGGGTGGTTGTGGGTCTCATTTTTAAAGTTTACAAGCCATTCTTCTGTCTTGCCATCTACTTCAACAGGCACTACGATAGAGCAGGCATTAATCTCATCGGACTCTTCCTGATCCTGTAATTTTCCTTCTTTTTTCAGACGCTTCATTGCCATTAATGCAATGTCCATTAAGCAGACAAATTTGTCATCTCTACCCTCATACATTTTCTTATGTGTATCAAGATAATCCTCATATGTCTTTTCCATTGGCTCTTTGTAGAAACCATCTTCAAATGCAACATTTTTCAGTTCGGTAGAAAATGTGGTATGACGGCAATGGTCTGACCAGTAGGTATCCAGCACACGAATCTCGGTCATGGATGGGTCTCTATCTTCTTCTCCATGGAAATAGTTCTGAATATGTAAGAAATCCTTGAATGTCATAGCCAGTCCAAGGGAATCATAGAGTGCTTTTAATTCCTGCTCCGGCATATCCTTAAATCCGGTCATAATCTTAACATCTGCAGGCTCCGGGAACTCTGTTACCAAAGTCTCAGGCTTCTCCATGCCGGTCTCTCTGGAATCTACCGGGTTGATGCAGTGATGCTTGATTGCCTCTAACTGCTCAGCGTTGATATCTCCGTAAATAACATACGTTGTTGCGGTACGGATAACCGGCTCTTCATCCTCTTTTAAAAGCTTCACACACTGCTCTGCAGAATCTGCTCTCTGGTCGAACTGTCCCGGAAGGAATTCAACGGAAAATACTTTTCCATCCCCCATTTCAAAATTCTCTTCATAGACATCATCTACCGGCGGCTCTGAAAATACAGTCTGAACTGCTCTTTTATATACATCATCGGAAATGTTTTCAATATCATAACGAATCAGGACACGTACCTTATCTACTGCGCTGATTCCAAGATAACTCTTAATCTCTGCATGTAACTCTTTGGCGCGTACTGCGTAAGCGTCTTTTTTCTCTACATACACTCTTCTTACCTTACTCATCTTCTACCTCCTGAATGTTTACTTTCTTATGTTCATTATAGCACGGCATTATGAATAAGAACAATTAATATATTTAATTTTATTTATAAGAGTTACTAATGTTGACACAGTTATAAGCGTCACTTATAATAAAGGAAAATATGCAAGATATGCATTCTGATATGATAAAGGAGCCATTATGGATATTAATTACGAATTATATAAAGTATTCTATCACGTTGCTACTTCCTTAAGCTTCTCGGAAGCCAGCAAGCAGCTTTACATTTCCCAGTCTGCAGTAAGCCAGTCCATCAAGACCTTAGAAAAGAAATTAGAGCAGCCGCTTTTTATCCGTAGCACCAAGAAAGTCCAGCTTACTCCGGCAGGACAGGTTCTGTTAAAACACATTGAACCTGCCATGAATCTCATCGCTCGCGGAGAAAACCAGCTCTTAGAGTCCAATACTCTTGGATTGGGTCAGCTTCATATTGCTGCCAGCGATACTATCTGCCGCTATTTTTTAGTACCTTATTTAAAAGAATTTCATAAAAAATTTCCCAGCGTTCCCATCAAGGTTACCAATGCAACCTCTCTTGGCTGCGTTGACCTCTTAGAGCAGGGAAAAGTCGATATTGCCGTTACCAACTGCCCGAATGTACGATTAAATCAATCCTACATCCGCAAAATGGTACTGGATTTTACGGATGTATTTATTGCGAATCCATCCTACTTTAATTTAAAACAACAGGAATTAAGTTTCCGGGATTTAACAAAATATCCTCTGCTGATGCTCGATAACAAGAGTACCACCAGCGAATTCATGCACAATCTCTTCCTCTCCCATCAGTTGGAGCTGATTCCGGAAATTGAACTGAGCAGTAATGACCTTCTGATTGACCTTGCCCGCATCGGTCTTGGCATTGCCTGCATTCCGGACTACTGCTTAAAACATGAATCCAAAGATTTGTTTATCTTAAAAACCTTAGAACCTCTTCCGCGAAGACAGCTTGCCGTCTCCGTCAATCCGAATCTTCCGATTCTTACTTCTACGGAAGAATTCTTAAACCTGCTGCCGACATTATAAATGCATTTTCTCCCAGAAGGCGGTCAGCTTCTCTTCTAAATTAGAAAGCTGGCACACACTCCGCTGTTCCCACTCTCTTGGGAACAGCCGCTGATAATCATTCTGCAGAAAGCGTTCATCCAAAAGTTCAATAATTCCCACATCTTCTGCAGTCCGGATAACGCGTCCCGCTGCCTGAAGTACCTTATTCATTCCCGGATACCGATAGGCATAGTCGAATCCCATGCCCTCTTTCTTATCATAATACTCTTTTAAAATTTCCCGCTCATTGCTAATCTGCGGCAGACCGGTTCCTACGATAATTGCGCCAATCAACTGCTCCCTCTTTAAGTCAATTCCTTCTCCAAAGATGCCGCCCATAACACAAAATGCCACCAGGGACTCTTCTTTTTCCTCCTGAAATGCTTCTAAGAAAGCTTCTCTTTCCTCTTCCCGCATGCCGGATTCCTGACAGATGCAGGTAATTGTTTCATCCATCCGCAGTTCAAATGCCTCATGCACTTTTTTCAGGAAAAGATAGGATGGGAAAAACACCATATAATTGCCCTTTTTCTTCTTTATTGTACGATAAATATAATCTGCAATCCTTCCGTATTCTTCCGGTGTTCTTCTGGTATATTTACTGCTGACATCATTTCCGATTAACAAAAGTCTCTTATCCTGAGAAAATGTTGTCCTGGCATAAACCGCATAATTATCCGTTTTATTCGTCAAAAGCTCCTTATAATACTGAACCGGCAGCAGCGTTGCCGAGAAGAAAATCGTAGCATTTCCCTTATCCAGACACTCCTGCAGATTAAAGGACGGATCCACGCAAAAAAGCTTTATGACAAATCTGCCCTCTTCATCATGCTGCCCGTAAATTACATAATGCTCATCCACACGCTCATAGATATTCAAGAAATTGCGCAATTCAAAATAGAAATCAAGAACCACATCCCGCCCCGGGAACTCCGGATTCTTCTGCATATATTCTTCGATTTTTGCTGCAAGACGCATACAGGAGAAAATGAGATTCGGAATGCTTTCGTAAATCTGATAGGTTTCGCATTCTCTCTTATATTCTAACATCAGCTTATTGCATTTGCTCAGTTCCTTCTCAATGGCAGAGCTTCTTGGCTTCATAATTTTCCGCACCGCAAGAATATCCTCTTTGACAAGGGCGGCACTATACATCTCCCGTCCACGTTCCACAAGATTGTGTGCCTCATCTACCAGAAAGATGTAATCACCCTTGATGCCATCTGCGAAAAAACGCTTTAGATACACATTCGGGTCAAAGACATAATTATAATCGCAGATAATATTATCCGCCCAGGTTGCCGTGTCCAGACACATTTCAAACGGGCAGACCTGATATTCTTTTGCATGTGCCAGCAAAACTTCTCTTGCCATATTATTTTCTTTCTGTAATAAATCGTAAACCGCATCATTTACCCGGTCAAAATGCCCCTTTGCATAAGGGCAGCTTACGGGATTACAGTCCACTTCCTCACAAGGGCATAATTTTTCTTTCGCTGTAATCTGCACACTCTTTGCCCGATAGCCCTTTTCACATAAAATACCAAGGGTCTCTTTTGCCACATTTGCGGTAACAGTCTTGGCAGTTAAGTAAAAAATCTTATCACCTAATCCTTCTCCCACCGCTTTGATTGCCGGATATAATGTAGAAATGGTCTTGCCTACTCCGGTGGGTGCCTGAATAAACAGATTCTTTTTTCTGGCTATCGTACGGTAAACTCCGGCAGCCAACTCTTTCTGTCCCTCCCGGTACGGAAACGGAAATGCCAGTTCTTTAATGGATGCCTGCCGTTTCTTCCGCCACTCATACTGAAAATCCGCCCATTTCTTATATTTTAAAATCAAATCTGAAAACCATTCCTGCAACTGCTGTATGCTATATTCATAAGAAAAATATTTTAAATCTCCGGTATCGAGATTTCCATATGTCATCTGAACATTGATTTTCTGTAAATCATTCTGGATTCCATATATGTACGCATAGCACTTTGCCTGTGCCAGATGTACCTTTACGGGTTCTTCCAATAAGTCAAGGCTTAAATATACGCCTTTTATCTCATCAATGGTAACTGTTTCTTCTATTATAATGCCGTCTGCCCGTCCCCAGATTCCAAGCTCATAATTTTCTTCCTCAATGATAATATTTAAAGGAACCTCGGCATGGTAAGTGCTTCCCATCTTCTTTTGAATCTTCCGATGGAGTCTGCTGCCCGCCTGCATGGCTTCCATCGTATCAAGACTGGCTCTGCGGTTATCAATGTCTCCGGAACGCAAGATAAACTCCACCAGATTTCGTACCGATATTCTTATCTGCTCACGTTCCATTCCGCTGTCACCCCTTTTCATCCCATCTTATACTTATTTCTATTTATGCTATTCACTATTTTTTCTATTTATCAATTTTTGAAAAATCTCATTTTTCTAGCAGACTTTAAAGGAATTGAAACGTACTCTCATTTCATAATAACAAAAAAATACCAGATAGAAAAGACAATATCCAAATTGTCCGCTACCCGGTATTTCTTCTTACCTTATGAACCTGTATTTTCTGGCTGCCAGAAAACCTGTGCCATCATTTAAGCAGTTGCATACTTGCTTAATACATTCTCAAAGTTCATATCATGTCCGCCATACTTAACAGTAAGCTCTCGATTCAGATCTAGACTTAATACTCCAAGAAAAGACTTTGCGTCAATTATTACTCTATTGTATGAAATATCAATGTCAAAATCACATTTTCCTGCCTCACGTACAAAGTCTCTAACCTCTTCTGTGCCAGCTAATTTGATTTTCTTTTCATTCATTTTTTTCACCATCCTCAAAAAAATAAACTGATTTACTTTTGATTCTTGAGCATTATGACACCATTTCTTTTTTTTGTCAATTTTCGCTTACCATCTTAGTATATGAATTTTATGAGCATTTTACACAATAAATTTTTCTGTTTTTCTCCATTTTGGTCTTACCAAAATTAGTTTGCCTGTCACATTTTGTCGTTTTTTATGGTACTTTAGTCACATTTACAAGTTTTTTTTTACTCAGTCAATATTTTTTATCGTTTTTCACAAATTTTTGTGTCAAAAAATAAGGTAATAAGCCTCGCATTCCTTCAAAAGTCTTCAAAAAAGCTCCAAATTCCATCATTATTCCTAAACTTCTTTCCACACATAACATTTACATAATACTTACTATTGCACTTTTTTCCGTACATTCAGCGGTTTTCCATATAAGTGGACATTTTGTGTATTATAACGTGATTGTATCACTCATTATATTACGTCTTTCGAAGATATCCAGATCTGCTTTTTCTTGAAATATACTATCTCTATAATAATAAGAAGAACGGACACTCCGATTACTGCCAGATAACCATATTTCCATTGAAATTCCGGCATTCCCGGAAAATTCATTCCATACCAGCCTGTAATTAGTGTCAATGGCAAAAAGAGAGTTGTTACAATGGTCAGAATACTCATAATCCGGTTCTGGTGAATATCAATCTGCGTCTGATACATTTCACGGATTTGCTGTAAATACTCGCGGATTGTCTCTACGTAATTATGCAGCCGTTCCACACGATTCATATAGCGTTCCCAGCCCTGTTCCTCTTCTACTAAAGACTCCCGGTTCATATACATCTGCATGAAATCTCCCATATTCATCAACTGTTCATAATATGCCCGGCTCTCTGAAAGCTGCTTCCGATAACGCATAATTACTTCATTAAAATGCTCCGGTATCCTCTTAATTACAACATCCTCTACCTTCTCCAAATTTTCCTCTATCTTTTGCAGATAAAGAATATCATTGTCAATTAATGCATTACAAATAAAGAGCAACACCATATGAAGTGTGCAGCCATCAAACATATCATTTTTGACCTTTGCCAATATTTCCTGTAATTCCTCATCTTCTTCTATTAAAAATAGTTTATTTTCAAAGAGATAAAAGCCAAAGGAAAACTCTTTTTCCTTTTTACTTCCCTGTTTTGGTACATGTATAATCCCCTGTACACATTCATGAAATGCCTCTACTTTGCTATAGCGGATAAAACGCATGCTGCTAATCAGATTCTTTCGATGCGGATAATTTCCTTCTAATTGCTGAAATTCTTCCATATTTAATAGTATTATCTGCGGTTCTGATTCCTTTTCTATATTTTTCCCATTATCCCTTGCTAAAGAAAGTTCTCCTGATGCCGCATGCAACCAATACCTGTTCATTTCTCTTACAGCTCCCTTCCTCATAATCCGGTTTTCATTCATCACATATTTTCTTCTATGTCAGTAGACTGCCCTTTATAAAACTTCTCTTTCATTACTATCTCTTAGATTTTAACACTCTTTGTCTATTTTATACCACTTTTCTTTTTTATACAAAATTTACTGCTAATAGCTGTTTGTGAATTCATGCTAAGTCTGCCGGTAGCTTCTTACGAATACTTGACACAACTACGAGAAACACGCTTTGCGAGTTTCTCGCTACTCGCATAACAAAGAATGTGCCTTAGCACATTCTCGCGCCTGCGGCGGTCGCTTGCGACATCTACCTTATACGCCGCAGTGTGCATCCTCGCAGAGCGTTTTTTACTTTACAGGAAAGCAATTTCCTGTAAAGTAAAAAAAAGAAAGTATAAAATATACTTTCTATTTAAGAACAGGGGTGGAAGGAATCGAACCCTCCTCTGGAGTTTTGGAGACTCTTATTCTACCGATGAACTACACCCCTATATGCTAAAATGACGTACAAGTACGTCACAATAGGTTTGTTTTGTAACATACCTTCAAAACTTCATACAGGAATCCGAAAACTTTATTTCTAAGATGGTCATCTCAAATGCTTCGCATTTTCGATGTCATTTGCAGGCAAATGTTCGTCCGGCTTAAGAGCTGTTTCCGCAGATAAATCTGCTCCACATCTCTTCATCCGTCCTACCATCTTACTGCTTTTTGGTCAAGCCCTCGACCGATTAGTAACAGTCAGCTCCACACGTTACCGTGCTTCCAC
>NZ_QTZI01000014.1:0-75939 GCF_003462605.1 Roseburia sp. OM04-10BH | reverse complement strand
AGATGGATAAATCTTTTACAGAATGGGATTAGCCATCAACACGTTTTGTCCTATAACCCAGTATTGCAGGACTGGCATCCGGTACGATTCAGGTGCGTATTTCAGAAGCATTATGTATTCTGCCAGTATTTACGACTGCAGCAATTCCGGGATTATGGCTGGGATGTTTTCTGGCAAATATGCTGACAGGCGGGATTCCGGTGGATGTTGTGTGCGGAAGCATTGCAACTTTGATTGGAGCGTTTGGAACTTATGCATTAAGAAAGCATAAATTCGCATGTACATGGCCGCCGGTTATTGCAAATATGGTGATTGTACCTTTTGTATTACGCTATGGTTATGGCTTTATTACAGAATATAAAGGCGTTGACTGGTCGATTCCATTTAATGCACTTACTGTCGGAATCGGAGAAGTTATCACTTGTGTGATTTTAGGCAGTGTATTACTCCGGGTACTGAATAAGTACCGCAATGTAATCTTTCATGAATAAAAATAAAATAATACTTGCAATTTAAAATGCCATAAAATATAATGGTTTTAGACCAAAGAGGGTATATTCGAAAGAATATGCCCTCTTTTTACATCTGAAAAATACTTAAAGAGGGTGATTGATTGAAAACATTAGAGACAAATGACTGGATGATTTTAAATAGTATTATTTATAAGATTTATACGACGGAAGATGCAGATATTATGCGGGAGCAGTTTTTAGAGCAGATGAAGATGGTGCTGGATTTTGACAGTGCAGATTTTTTTCTCGCAGACAGCCAGGAGAGCAGGCATCTGGTAAGACCGGTCACTTATAATTGTGATGATGAATCCCCGATGTATGATGAAATGAATTCGAATCGCGGAATTGTATATAGCGGAAAGAGTCTGGTGTACCGGGAAACAGATATGATATCGGATGAAAAAAGGGTACAGACAGAATATTATCAGAAGGTGTACCGGCCAAATAACTGGCATTATGCAATCCAGATGATATTGGGAAGAAATAAAGAATTTTTAGGCGTTGTCACTTTTTACCGGACAATCGGAAAAGATAATTTCCAGTATGATGACATTTTTATTCTGGACATGTTGAAAGACCATCTGGCATTCCGGTTATATAAGGACGGACAGCAAAAGGATGAAAGGGCAGAGAAACTAACGATAACAGAAGTAACAGAGAAATATGAACTGACAAAGCGGGAGCATACGATACTGCAGCTTCTGATGCAGGGAAAGGATAATCATACCATCTGTGAAGAATTGTCCATAAGCGTAAATACATTAAAGAAGCATATCTTAAATATCTATCGGAAGCTGGGTATCAGAAATCGTGTTCAGATGTTTAAGATGATTAAAGAAAAAGAGTGATTTTTCTATATCGAAAAGATGATGGAAAAGGAGATTTTTCTGTGAATGAGGCAGAGAAATCTTCTTTTTTTTGTTTACGCGAGTAGCGAGAAAAATCGCATGCTTGCATGCAGATTTGGCGAGCACCGCGATAACTCGAGAAACTCGCAAAGCGTGTTTCTCGTAGTTTAAGTTGCCAGGCATCCGCAAGAAGATGCCAGTGGCAGGTTTTGCAGTTATAAAATTTTTCTGAAATAACAGAAGGGCATATTGACTTATTAAGAAGTGGCAGGTATGATGGCAGTATCGAAAGCAAATCATTTGCTTTGATTTCGTAGAGCGGGAATATTTCCCAGATTCATTGGCATTTTCGCCAAAATTTCCAAGAAACAGGATGAAAAGTAAAAAAGAGACGGTAAAAGAGTTGGAACAAACGAACTGGTTTGGGTTGTCAAGTCGGGACTCTTTTACTATAATGAAAGGAGAACTATTGTGTATGGCAAGAAAATGTAAAAGCTATGAGGAACTGGAACTTTCCGATGATTTCATGTTTGCAAAGGTGATGCAGAACAAGGCTCTTTGCAAGGAATTGCTGGAACTGATTATGGGCTTTCCGATTGCGGATATTGTATATCTGGAGGAGCAGAAAACTCTGGATGTGGCAGCAAATGCCAAAAGTGTGCGTATGGATGTGTATGCTGCGGATGAGAATCAGACGATTTATGATATTGAGATGCAGACAGGAAAGAAAAAGCATCTTCCGAAACGAAGCCGTTATTATCAGGGAATCATAGATATTGACGAGACAGATAAGGGAATCGAATATCAGAGCTTAAATAAAAGTTATGTAATATTTATCTGCACCTTTGATCCATTTGATGCGGGCAGACATATTTATTCCTTTGAGAACCGGTGCATACAGGATTTGAATCTGGAACTGGGGGACGGAACAGGGAAAATCTTTTTGAGCGCAGTGGGGCGGCAGAACGATGTCAGCGCAGAGATGAAAGCATTTTTGGAATACTTGTCCAAGAAAACAATAGAAACAGACTTTGTGCATCGACTGGACCGGGAAGTTCAGCGGGTCCGTGATAACCAGAAATGGAGGAAAGAGTATATGCAAAGACAGTCGGATTGGATTGAAGATAGAGAAGAGGCAAAAGAAGAAGGAAAATTAGAACTGCTGAATCAGTATGTAAGCGGAATGAAAGCTAAGAACATATCAGAAACTGAAATAAAAAATAATCTGATGGATATTTTTGCATTGCCGGAAGAGGAAGCAGAAAATTTATTGCAGGGTGGTAAAGAACAGTAAAATATATATTGGAATAGCATGATTTAAGGAGAAGGTTCGCTATTGTCATAACCGATGGAAAGGGGCAATAGGGAATCTTTTTTTGCTTTACAGGAAATTGCTTTCCTGTAAAGTAAAAAACGCTCCGCGAGGATGCACACTGCGGCGTATAAGGTAGATGTCGCAAGCGACCGCCGCAGGCACGAGAATGTGCCAAGGCACATTCTTTGTTACGATAAACTTGAAAATATGTTTCAAGTAGTTTATGGCAGGAGCAGAATTTGACAATCTGGGGTATAATAATTGAAGAAGAAAAGAGAATGAGGAAGATGATATGATAGAATTTAGATCAATAACCATAGATGACAGAGACTGGATGAGTGAAAAGCTCAGGGAAGATAACCGGCAGGGCTGCGAATACAGTTTTGCAAATAACTTTATCTGGTCTGTGATATATAAAGTGGAAGTGGCAGAAGTCTGCGGCTGCTGCGTGATAAAATTCGATGCAGAAGGGGAAGACTGTTATGCATTCCCAATTGGAGCCGGAGATAAGAAGGCAGCAATTATGCAGCTCCTTACACATGCAAAAGAAGATAACAGCAAGCTCTATATTGAAAGTATTGAGGAGGCAGACCGGGAGTTTTTAGAAACGTATTTTTCCGGTATTTTTCAGATCGAAGAAAACAGGGACAGCTTTGATTATATTTATACAGTGGATAAGCTGACCAGTCTGGCAGGAAAGAAGCTTCATGGCAAACGAAATCACATTGCAAGATTTAAAGATGACGAGGATTGGAGTTATGAGCCAATGACAGCGGAAAATAAGCAGGAATGCTATGATATGAATCTTAAGTGGTGCGACCGGAGAGCCTGCAAGTGGAATGAGGATATGAGTGATGAGCAGTGTGCCCTGAATCAGGCAATGAAATATTTTGATGAGTTGCATTTAGAGGGCGGCATATTGCGTAAGGCTGGAGAAATCGTAGCATTTACCATAGGAGAACGATTAAATTCCGATACTTATGTCGTGCATTTTGAAAAAGCATTTCCGGAAATACAGGGTGCTTATCCAATGATTAACCAGCAGTTTGTAATGCATAATTGTCAGGAGTATAGTTATGTAAACCGAGAAGATGATGCTGGGGATGAAGGACTGCGAAAGGCAAAATTATCCTATTGTCCTGATATTTTGCTGAAAAATTATACTGCACGGGAGATTTAAGATGGAAATACGGTTTGCAACAAAAGAGATGATTCCACAGATAAAAGAGATTTGGCATCGGTGCTTCGGGGATGAAGAGGACTATATGGAATTCTATTTCACGCACCGGTTTACGGAAGAAAATATGCTGGTGTGTATGGAAGATAAGAAGCCTGTGGCAATGACAACATTTCTTAAGGCGTATCTTGTGACCGGGGAAGGCGAGATACCGGTACATTATGCTTATGCAGTAGCAACCCTGCCGGAATACCGGGACAGGGGCTATGCAAAAATGCTGTTAGAAAAAGGAAAACAGCATTTTCAGACACCGATTGTCTTAGAACCAGCCAGCGAAAGCCTCATATACTATTATGAGATGCTGGGATTCCGTATGGCATTTTGCGTAGCAGAGCGAACTATTCTTCCAGATGAAATTGCAGAAGCAAAAGGGGAAGAAAAAGGGCAGCAGGAATACTGGCTGCTTACAGTGACACCGGATGAGTATGTGCAGCTTCGGGATGCTTATTTTATGGAAAATGGTTATATCCGCTGGGATAAGGATGCAATTACTTATGCGTTGCTGGAAAATGACTATGCAGATGGTTATGCTTATAAAGTGCAGCATCATGGCAGAGAGGATCTTTTATTATTCCGGGAAGAGGAAAATGCAATCGAAGTATTGGAAACAACTTTATCAGAGCAGGATTTGCTGGCGGTATTAAAGCGTCTTCGGATAAAAGTTCCGGTCAGAGTCAGAAAATCTCTGGCGGCAGTTGAAAGAGAAGAACGAGTCGGAAATGATAAAAAAGAACAGGGCTATCAGAAAAAAGATTTTGGCATGATAACCGGCTGTGATGAGGTAAAGAATGGGTACTTGAATCTTACGCTGGAGTAGAAACTTTATGAGATAAATTCTATATGAGAGAAGAATTTTATAAGAAGATAATGAAATGCTGCTTTAGAATAGCAAGTGTGAAAGGAGGTTTTATATGATTGGAATATATATCTGGATTCCGTTTGTAGGAACATTTTTAGGGGCGGCCTGTGTGCTGTTTATGACTGGGGAGTTGAAGCCGCTGGTGCAGAAATCCCTGCTGGGATTTGCATCCGGAGTCATGGTGGCAGCGTCGGTATGGTCGCTATTGATTCCGTCTTTGGAAATGTCAGAAGAAATGGGAAGGTTGTCATTTATTCCGGCAGCAGTTGGATTTGCCCTTGGAATTGCATTTTTGCTGATTTTGGATAGGATTATTCCGCATTTACATTTAAACAGTGATGAGCCGGAGGGAATTAAAGCACACCTAAAAAAAACAACCATGCTGGTACTAGCAGTTACCTTACATAATATTCCGGAAGGGATGGCAGTGGGTGTAGTATTCGCAGGATTTCTGATGGGCAGCGGAAATATTACTTTGACAGGAGCACTTGCCCTGGCAATCGGTATTGCCATACAGAATTTTCCGGAGGGTGCAATTATATCCTTGCCACTTCGCAGTGAAGGAACCGGAAAAGGAAAAGCATTTCTTTACGGTGCATTGTCCGGCATTGTAGAGCCGATAGCTGCAATTATAACCATTGCAGCAGCATCCATAGTGATTCCGATTCTGCCGTATCTGTTATCGTTTGCAGCAGGCGCCATGATTTATGTGGTAATCGAGGAATTGCTGCCGGAGGCATCCACAGGCAGCCATTCGAATATTGCAACCATATGGTTTTCAGTAGGATTTCTGCTGATGATGATATTGGATGTGGCACTGGGATAGAAAATCCCGGATAGCTGATAATTTGAGGAACATCTCATTTTTATCAGCTATCCGGGATTTTTTTGCTGTCGGAAGATACCACTTTTAAGATAAATTCAATAATTTCTGTATTGCTTCCTGCATTTCCGGGTGCTTCCGGTATTGTAGAATCAATTCTTTTTCATGTCTGGTCAGAATAATTTTTTCGGAATCGTCATAACCGAAAGTTCCAAGAATGTCATTGATTTTATATATTTCGCATAAGAGCAAAAGCGTATCGGCATCCGGCTGGGTCTGACCGCTTTCCCAGCCATAAATGGTTTTTGGCGCTACCGGGACAGATTTCTCACTTAACTGGATGGAGACATCCGTTACGGAAAGCTGGTTGCGTTTGCGATATTCTTTTAATACTTTTGCGATGTTTGCATTTTTCATTTTTTCACCTCTTTTTTAATCATAAACTAACATATTTTGAACGTCAAACAATTCTCGGATAACAGGAAAAATGAATGTTGATATTCTCTTTAAGAAAGAATATAATGCTATTTATAAGAAAATATTCCCGGAGTCAGAGAATATTATGAGTTGGAATCTTTTAAAGAGAGAAAGAAAAATGGCAAAGACAATAACAGAAAAATTAGCAATATACATAGCAGATAATCATTTATCCGTAACACAGGTTGCACGGGATACCGCCATTTCGGAGGATAAACTGCAGGTGGGAGCAAAAGAAAGCCTGAACGCAACAGAGTTTCTGGAATTGTGTTCCTATTTGAATGTGAAACCGGAAGAATTGAAGAAATGGTGAGTTAAATGCAAAGATATCGATGCACGAAAGATAATATCATAACACAGACCAGCGTCTGTCCGGTATGCAAGGAACGGGCGGAACTGGAAAAATCCGACATTTACTGGTGTGATACCTGTAACATTCCTTTATATCAGAAAAAATGTTCCTGTGGCAGTAAGCCAAGGAGAATGGTATCGGATATCCGCCCGGTATTTCCGGAGGAAAGATTGCTGTTAGAAATTTTGCTGAAAAAGCCATTTGCATTTTTAAAAGATTCGGTATGGAACGGCTCCGGAAATAAATATTATGTCAATGGCAAACGAATTGACTTTTCTGTAAAAGATTTAATAGAAGTAGACGCAGAAGAAGTGCGTAAGCAGTATGAGGATTTGAGAGAACAGAATACCTATCAGTATTTTGATTCCTATATAAAAAGATTCTTAGAGGAGAACCGGGAGCGTTATGAAGAGATAACCACAGAAGCGACCGGTTATATCAGAGAGAGCACGAAGAATTATAAGATTCAGGATATGTTTGTCTCTTTTTCCGGTGGAAAGGATTCCACGGTGGTATCCAGTCTTGTAATGCGGGCGTTATCAGAACCGAAGATACTTCATATTTTCGGGGATACTACATTGGAATTTCCGGAAACCATGCACTATGTGGAGCGGTTTAAGAAAGAGCATCCGAAGACACCGGTTCTGTCATCGAGAAATAAAGAAAAGAATTTTGAAGAACTGTGTGAACTGATGGGACCGCCAAGCCGTGTCATGCGCTGGTGCTGTACTATTTTTAAAACGGGAGCAATCCAGCGGAAGATAAAAGCGTTGTTTGGTGATAAAGATAAAATAATTACATTCTATGGAATCCGGAGAAGTGAGTCTGCCAGCAGAAGCAAATATGAGCGGGAGACAGAAGGCTCGAAGATTACGAAGCAGATTACGATTTCGCCGATTATTGACTGGATGGACTTTGATATCTGGCTGTATCTTCTGACTACAAAGACAGATTTCAATGACGCATATCGCTGGGGTTATACCAGAGTAGGCTGCTGGTGCTGCCCGAATAACAGTGCCTGGTCAGAATTTTTATCAAGAATTTATATGCCGGAGCAGTCAAAGCACTGGCAGGAATTATTGGTTGATTTTGCAAGGCGGATTGGCAAGCCGGATGCAGAAAGTTATATTCGGGATGGCAAATGGAAAGCCAGACAGGGCGGCAATGGTGTGGAATATGCCAATAAAGCAGTGGTGTCATTTAAACCCTGTGTATTGGAAGAAAACAGCTTTAATTATGAATTGCAGCGGCCGATTTCAGAAGAATTATATGAGCTATTCCGACCGTTTGGATATATCAATAAGAATCTTGGAAATGAGCGTTTGGGAGAAGTGTTTATTACCACAAAAAATGGCAATCCAAGAATCAAATTGCAGGGACGGATTGGTAAGACTACTCTGAAGGTGACAATTTATGATATGCATCTGGATGGAGCAAAAAATCTGGAAACAGCGGAAGATAAGATAAAATGCCAGCTGACCAAATATCAGCTCTGCATGGGCTGTAAGGCCTGTGAAAGTATCTGTAAACACAATGCGATTGTTATCCGGGATGAAAAGGATGGGAGTATTTCCTATCATATTTTGGATGAAAAATGTGTCCGCTGTGGAGAGTGTGTCAACCATTATGTAGGTGGCTGTTACATCAGAAAAGTGCTGGCAACAAAACGAGGAAAAAGGGAAGAGTAAGAAGAATGGGAGCAATGATAAAAAAGATTCGACTGAAAGGTCATGAGACATTTATATTGCGGGAAGGCTGGCTGACAAAGGGACTGGCAGCAGCAGAAAAGGATGGAACGGTATTCAGTAAAAACTCCGGGGCAGATGCTTTGGGAGTCGGAACCAATATGGCAAAGGCAATCCGTTACTGGATGCAGTCGGCCGGATTCATTGGAAAAACTGAAAACAGGGCAGCCGTAAAACTGGAATTACTTGGTCAATTAGTATATCAGAAGGACCCGTATTTTGAGGATGATTTTTCCTATTGGCTGGTACATATGAATCTGGTGACAAATGCCGAGGCAGTTACAAGCTGGTATCTTTTCTTTAATACGCTGCAGGCAGAAGAATTTACAAGAACAGAACTGGAAGATTATATGATGCGGGAATATGCAGTGGAAACGGGACGGACAGAGATACCAAGACGTTCGCTGGCAGATGATTGCAGTGCCATACTCCGGATGTATAGCAGGGATCATGTGGAGGATTACGACCCGGAGGATAAGAGCATCAGTCCTTTTGCACACCTTGGATTATTAAAGCTGGATGGTGGGAAATACCGGAAGAGCCAGCCGAATTTAAAACGGCTCAGCCCATTTGCAGTCTGGTATCTTATCGAAAAGATGTGGGAAGAAAATAAAACGAATAGCATCAGTATTGCAAGCCTTTTGGAGGATGCAAAAGGTCCGGGAAAAGTCCTGCAGCTAAAACGGGCTGCATTGAATGAATATCTGGATAAACTGGATAACTATGGCTATATCCGGCTGAACCGGACGGCGGGGCTGGATATGGTATACAAAAACGAAGAGAAAAAATGGGGACCGTATGAAGTTGCGGAACTATATTATGAAAAATAAAGGGAACGATGAAGATGAAGAGACTGAAAGATTTCGTTGAGATAGATAAAAGATTTCAAAATTCCATAAATTTACAACTGGATTTGCAGGATGATACCAAGCTGGAAAGTTATATTCCAACCAAATCATCTTTATTAATTCTGCAAAAATATCTGAAATCAGTAATGGGACAGGAAAAGGAAAAAGCAACGATTCTGATTGGACCTTATGGAAAAGGAAAATCACATTTACTGCTGGTATTGTTGCAGATTCTTTCTGCACCGGAAAATGAAAAGGTAAATGACCTGGTTCAAAGAATCAGCAAATTAGATGCAGAAACAGCAGAATTGATAGAGCAGTATAAGAATCAGAAGAAAAAATTCCTTCCGGTTATTGTATCCAGCTCAATTATGAATCTTTCGGATGCCTTCGTCTTAGGACTGACAGAAGCATTGCAGTATGCAGGACTTAGCGACATTGTTCCGGACAGCTATTATAAGGAAGCAGAAAAGGCAGCGGATAACTGGATGGAAAATTATCCCAAGACTTATCAGAAGTTTGCAGAACTGATGCATTCAGAGCATGGTCGCTCCATTGAGCAGTGGAGAAAACAGATGGATAAAATGCAGGAAGATGCCTTAGAAGCATTCCGGGAAATTTATCCGAAAGTGACTTCCGGCAGCCAGTTCCAGCCGATTGTAAATATTGAAACCATGAAGGTCTATGAGGGCATCAATCGTATTTTATGTGAAAAATACGGTTATGCAGGCATTTTCCTTGTATTCGATGAGTTCAGCAAATATGTGGAAGGTCATGAAGAGGCAACCTTTGCAAGAGATATGAAGGTATTGCAGGACATGTGTGAGCTGGCAAATTCCGGCAAAGAGGAAATTCATATCGTATGTGTTGCCCACAAGAGTATTAAGGAATATGGACATCAGTTATCAAAAAATATAAAGGATGCTTTTGATGGAGTAGAAGGAAGATTAAAAGAAGTCCGGTTCGTAGTATCTGCGAAGAATAATTTTGAACTGGTGATGGACGCCATTCATAAGGATATAGAGGAATGCAGACGTGTGGCAGCAAAAAATGCAGAGTGGAAAAAGGTGTTAGAAGATACCTATCAACTGCCTTGCATTTCTGCACTTTTTGAACAGGAAGAGTATGACACAGTAGTAAAGGAAGGCTGTTTTCCTTTGCTGCCGCTTACCGTTTATCTGTTATTAGGAGTCAGCGAAAAAGTGGCACAGAATGAACGCAGCGTGTTTACGTTTCTTGCAAATAATGAGCCGGGTTCACTGGTACGCCTGATTGAAGAAGATGAAAAGGAAGCCCATGGAATCGGTGCGGCAGTCGTTTATGATTATTTTTCCAGATTATTCCGGGAAAATACAGACCTTATCCATATTCATGCGGAATGGCTGAAAGCAGAGTATGCCCTTGGAAAGGCAGAGTATGAGGAAGAAAAAAACATTATCAAAGTAATGGCATTGCTTAAGATGATGGGAAATGAAGAAGAACTTCCGGTAAACGATGAAAGCATCTATCTGGCAAGCGGACTGGAATATGGAATTGTAAAAGAAAAATTAGAACAGTTAAAAGAAGCACAATTAATACAGTGGAGAAACCGGACTGCTTCTTATGATTTTAAAAATAATGTCGGTGTAGATATCGAAAAAAAGATTCAGGAAGAAATACAGAAACAGAAAAAAGTAAATATCGAAAAAGTGTTAGGTGAAATTGCAGAATTAGATTATGTCCTGCCAAAGCAGTATAATCAGGAATTCACCATGACCAGATATTTTCATTATGAATATAAAAAGTTAGAGCAGTTTCTTGCATTAAAGAAGGCAGAATATCTTTTTGAAGAGAAACCCGCAGACGGAAAGATTATCGCATTGACGGATGCAGATAAGACAACAGATATGGAAAAAGTCCAGCAGCATCTGAAGGAGTTAAAGGACGAGCGAATCGTAGTCCTCATTCCGCGAGAACCGTTAATGGAAGAAGAAAATATCCGGCGTCTGATAGCAGTTCGGCAGTTAAAAGAAGATAAGACATTTTTAGAAGAAAATGCAGTATTGCAGCAGGAATTGCAGCTATATGAAGAAGATTTGATTTATGAAATCAATGCGGCATTAGAAAAGCGTTATCTTCCGGAAAATGGAAACTGCACAGTATTATGTGGAATTGTATCCCGGAACAAGAGTAAATCAGTAGGTGAATTTAATCGTACGCTCAGTAGAATCTGTGAGGAATATTATAATCTGACTCCGAAAATTAATAATGAAATGATTAACCGCAGAAAGGTGTCGTCCCAGACAAAACGTGCCAGAAGAACCATTGTAGATGCTGTTTTAAATGGAAAAGAAATGGCGCAGTGGGAGAACGGTTCGGCGGCAGAAGCAACCATTTACCGGGCAACCTTACGGGTACTGGATGAAGGAAGAGCAGAAGAGGGAAGCCAGCAGGTATTACAGGAAATCATGGAATATATCAACCGCTGTGCCGGGAAAAAACACAGTTTTTCCGAACTTTATGAAAGTCTTTCCGGAAAAGGCTATGGAGTAAGAGAAGGTATCATTCCAATTTATATCGCAAGGCAGATTGCGGAACTTGAGGATACACCGGTCATTCTTTTGCAGGAGCGTGAGGTGGAGATTACGCCGGAAATATTTGACAACATAGAAGAACATCCGGAGAATTACAGCCTCTATGTGGAAAAGGAAACGGTAAATAAAGAGAAGTATATTAAGCAGTTAGAAGAAATTTTTTGCGGACAGGATACCTATCAGAGTATTGGAAAACGAAACCGGCTTTATGAACTGGTACGAGCAATGCAACGGTGGTACAGAAGTCTGCCGCAGATTGCTGTTTCCTTTCAGACCTGCCCGGAAGGCATGGATGAGGAAGCTTATGTATTTATCAAGGGGCTTCGTAAGATTCTTAAAAATATGGAGCCGAACCCAAGGGAAATGCTGTTTGAACAGCTTCCGGGACTGGTAGAGAAAAAGAATTTAAAGGAAACGACACGGCAAATCAAAGAGGGAAAAGAATATTTAGATACCTTCCTTTTTAAGAAAAATGAGCAGGCAATAGAGGTCACAAAGAAAATCTATGGCGCAGCAAAAGAAGACAGTCTTTCTGGCGTTTTAAAGGCATGGTATGAGGAACAGGGGAAGGCGGCAAAGAGTTTTCTGGCCAGCAATCAGGTGACGGCATTGATGGGCTATTTATCCAGAATGCAGACCCACAATGAACAGGAAATTGTAGAACATCTTTCCAAGGCAGTCCTTGATATTTATATGGAAGACTGGCGGGATGAGTCCTTGAAGCAGTATGAAGAAGAGCTTGCCCGGTTAAAGGCAGAGATTGAACACATCGGAATGGAACAGAGTGAGTCCGGCAGCAGGCAGATGATAGAATTTACCGGAAGTGATGGAAAAAAGGTAAAGAAATTCTATGAAGCAGAGGATGACAGCACCAGTTATTTTCTGAAAAATGCCATGGAAGAAGCTATGGAGGAATTCGGAGACAGTCTGGAAGTGAACCAGAAGGTAGCAGTACTGGTTCAGATGATAGAGAAACTGACGAAGTAGCAAGGAGTTGTAGTTATGAATACAGAAGAAATTATTTATCTTGACAATGCGGCAACAACATATCCAAAACCGGAAGTAGTATATACGGAAATGGACCGGGTCAACCGCAGCCTTGCATTTAATGCAGGGAGGGGTTCCTATGCCCTTGCAAAAGAGGCGGATGAAATTATCGCGGAAACAAGAGAATCACTGCTTGATTTAGTACATGCAAAAGAACAGGCAGAGGTGGTTTTATCTGCCTCTGCTACTGTTGCTTTCAATCAGATCATTGGCGGAATGGACTGGAAGGAAACGGATGTGGTTTATGTCAGCCCTTACGAACATAATGCGGTGGTTCGCCCACTGGATTTATGGAAAGAGCGGATTGGGTTTACCACAATAGAGCTTCCTTTGGAAAAAGAATCCTTAAAAATTGATTTGGAAAAAATGGAATATCTTTTTACGGAGCAGCCGCCAACTCATATCTTTCTGTCACAGGTCAGCAATGTGACAGGTTATATACTCCCCATCGAAGAAATATGCAAAATTGCAAAGAAATATGATGCAATCACAGTAATCGATGCATCCCAGTCCCTTGGGCTGACAGAGCTTGATATGCGAAAAGTTCCGGCAGATATTGTAGCATTTGCCGGTCATAAAAATCTGTATGGTCCATTCGGAACAGGAGGATTTTTCTTAAGACATGGCATAAAGCTGAAAGTTTTTCTGGCAGGAGGAACCGGCAGTGATTCCCTGAATCCGAAGATGCCATTGGAAAGCCCGGCACGTTATGAGGCAGCCAGCCCCAATATTGTAGCAATAGCAGGACTTTGGGCAGCCCTCATGGAGATAAAGGCAGCCGGAACGAAAGGCTGGCTGGCGCATGAACAACAGTTGACTGATAAATTAATTGCGCAGTTAAAACGGATTCCAGGTGTGAAATTATATGGAGATTTCGGGCAGGACAAAGTCGGAATTGTTCCTTTCCATATCCGGGGCTATCAGGCGTCCGAGGTGGGATTGCTTTTGGACACAGACTATGGAATTGCCGTAAGAACTGGATATCACTGTGCACCACTGATACATAAGCATTTAAAGGATGAAGCTTCCGGCGGCGTCGTCCGGATCGGAATCGGAAGATATACCACGGAGAAAGAGATAGATACACTGGTTGCCGCAGTAGAGGAACTGGCGGAGTAGGAGGAAGAAGATGGAGAATGAAGTTATGAGATCTCATATGATGAAATTTTCCTTGGAAGATTTAAAAAGTTTTCTTGGAGAAGATATTGTGGAATCTTTACTTGAATGGAATACAGGAAGTGAAGCTCTGCTTACGAAGAAAAGATTGGTTGATATGATCATGTGCATTTATGGGGTGAATATTTTAAAGAGTAAGGAATTCAGACATCATATTTTGAGTACCTTTCAAAAAGAAGATATTCTGGATTTTCGTGTGGAATTGCCTGAAAAATATAGAACCTGTGAGAATCCGGAATTGATTATAGATGTAGTAGCGAAGAAAAACTGGCGTGAAAGTCAGATAAATAATCATGTACTTCATTTGTTGAACTATTCGGAAAAAGATATTTTTCAGGAACAAAGTGTAGAGGAAGTTTCATCTGAAAAAATTGCATCATATGATAAGTTTTATGAATTGTTGGATTATCAATATATTATTCGCCAGAGAGCACTGAATATACTGACTTCAGAATATAAGCAAAGACGTTTTTTAATACATATGCCGACCGGAACGGGGAAAACCAAGACGGCAACTCATATTATATGTCATCACTATAATTATAATTTAAAGAAACAGGGATTGATTGTCTGGATAGCACATACCACAGAATTGTTGCAGCAGGCATATGACACATTTGTTAATGTTTGGAAGAACATAGGAAATGGAGAAATTTCAACGTATAAACTTTGGGGAGAACATAATATAGAAGCTATTCCAGAAGATATGTCTGGTTTTATGGTCTGTGGAATACAAAAATTGCAGTCTATGAAGGAAAATCAACCGGACAAATTTCAGAAGCTTGTAAATGCTACCAGATTAGTTGTATATGATGAGGCACATAAAGCAGCAGCTCAGGAGACAAGAAATGTAATTGAACATTTTATGCGTAGAACGGGAGAAATGAAGGATTGTGCGTTGATGGGATTATCGGCAACGCCGGGCAGAACAACAGAAATGAGTTTTGAAAATGATTTGTTAGCATCGACGTTTGGAAACAAAATCATATCCATTGATACGAAAGTTATGAATGAAGTGAATTTGTCCAGACAGGAAGCACTCAATGCAGAGGTGGAAAAAGATATTATCCGTTATTTTCAAAACAGAGGTGTGCTGGCAAAGATAAAGAAGAAAGAGCTTACATATGCAGAAAAATTAACAGATGAAGAACTGTCAAAGATAAAAGTAATAGCCACGAAGAATGGTTATTCCGATTTCTCGCCTGCAGCACTTAATGTGATTGGAAAAAATAAGAGCAGAAATTTGCGGATTATGCAGGAATTAAGAGCACTAAATCAATCACAGACACCTACAATCGTTTTTGCGTGTTCTGTAAAACATGGACAATTACTTTCTTCCATGCTTACTCTGGAAGATATACCTAATGCATTGGTAATAGGAGAGATGTCAGCAACTGAGAGAAGGGAAGCAATCCGGAAGTTTAAAGATACAAAAAATGATATGAATATTCTGATTAATTATGAAGTGCTGACAACAGGGTTTGATGCAACAAACATTGAATGTGTTTTTATTGCAAGGCCAACACAATCAGTAGTTCTATATAGTCAGATGTTAGGGCGCGGACTTCGTGGACCACAGATGGGCGGAAAAAAGGAATGTTTATTAATAGATGTAAAAGACAATTTGAATCAGTTTAATGAAAATATGGCATTTTCACACTTTAATAATTATTGGAATGCATAGGAGGAAAAGTTATGGCAAAAGACATATTTGTAATTCAGACAATGGGAGATGCACTGAGAAATACGGGTTATAAAAATATTGAATGTGCAATGGCAGAAATTATTGATAACTCTATTCAGGCAGAGGCAAAAGATATTTTAATAATTGTATCAGAAGAATATAATCCCGAAACAGGAAGAAATAATATCAAAGAAATCGGATTTCTGGATAATGGAAAAGGAATGGAGCAGTTAGAACTGGAAAGCTGTCTTGGAATTGGATATTCCACAAGAACTGACAGAAAAGGAATGGGAAGATTTGGAGTTGGTTTGCCGCAGGCTTCTTTATATGCATGCCCATCAGTTGATGTGTACTCCTGGCAGAATGGATATGATAATTGCAAGAAAGTATTTTTGGATATAAATAAAGTAAAGGATGGAGCGCAGACCGTATTGGAAGATCCGGTGCAAAGTGAGATTCCTTCAAAATACAAGAAGTATTTAACCTATAAAATGCAGGGGCAGAATGATGCTGTAAAAGAATACAATTTTATGGAGAGTGGCACATTTGTATTGTGGAAAAACTGTGATAGAGTAGTGCCTAAAACAGTATCATTTCTGTTTAAAAAATTGGAATTTGCATTAGGACAAAAGTTCAGATATTTTATTCATGATGGAATCTGTAATATCAGTTTAATTCATCATGAAAATCAGGATAATTCAAAAAGAATAATGCCAAATGATCCGCTGTTTCTCATGAAACCAAATTATGTATTGGGAAATCCTGCAACACCGGAAAATATCTGTCCAGGCGATAATATAAATTACACAGAAAGTATTTTTGAACCTTATACAGATGAGAAGCATACAGATGGAGTTATTTATTTTCCTATTCAATATATTGATAAGATAACAGGAGAAACAAAGGAACACAACATTGAAATTCGTTTTTCAAAAGTAAAAAAGGAATTTTATGACAAGACAGCAGTAGCAGGAGATCCGGGTGGAAAGCCATTAGGAAGCTATGT
This sequence comes from Roseburia sp. OM04-10BH, assembly GCF_003462605.1. Classification (NCBI taxonomy): domain Bacteria; kingdom Bacillati; phylum Bacillota; class Clostridia; order Lachnospirales; family Lachnospiraceae; genus Roseburia; species Roseburia sp. OM04-10BH. Next base: position 59,437 of record NZ_QTZI01000014.1, on the reverse strand, counting down.
AAAAAAATTGGAAGGAATATCAATTGTACGGGCAAATAGAGAAATTGATTTTGGACAGTTCGATTTTTATGAAAATATTAATCAGCCGCAACATAGGTGGTGGGGCTGCGAAATTAAATTTGATCCTGTTCTGGATGAAGCGTTTGGAGTGGCAAATAACAAGCAGTTTGTCGAATTGAGAAAGATAGATAAAGATGATTATTTGGATGAGCCTGTAAAACCGGTATGGGTACAGTTGTATAGCATAATTCATCCTACAATAGAACGGATGTATAAAGAAAATAAGAAGACCAGAGAAAATGCAAGGTCTTCAAAGGATATAGATTCTCCGACAACGAAAATAATAAATAAAGTAGAAGAAAGTGAAATACCGAATGAGGAAAGTGAATCCGCAGAGGTAAGAAGAACTACTTCCAAAGAGGAATTATACGAAAAGAGCAAACAACAGTTAGAAGAGAGAGGGGTTATAGATCCTCAGCAGGAAGAAATCGTAAATAATCTTAAAAATCAGGTTAATATAGACTATCAGAATATGGGAAAACTGGCAGCTTTATTTGACTATTCATTTGGTTTGGGAAACTGTTATGTAAAGTTTAATATGGATCATATTTTTTATAAGACATTTCTTGAAGATTTGATAAAATCAAATGATGCAAAGGTTGCATTTGAACTTTTTGTGGCATCCTTAGTTAAGGCAATTGATGAGACTAATCGCAGACAGGAAGATGAGAATGATAATCTTATTGCTACATGGAATGAAAAATTAAGAAAATATATCAATGCACAACATGGAAGTTTGAAATAGCAGGTGATAACGTGAGTATCTTAATATCTGATGAAATAAAGAAATGTATCTATAAGGAATTACAAAGTTGTCATCAATCCATTGTAGTTATTACTGCGTTCTGCAAGCAAAATGCACTTGAGTTTATGCAGAAAAATTGTAATGAGACAATAAAGGATAAGACGTTAATTGTGCGTTTTCAATTAAAAGATATTATTAATGGTGCAACTGATTTGCAAATTTATGAGTATTGTAAATCACATGAATGGAAAATGTATGCTTATTTTGATTTGCATGCAAAAATGTATATATTTGATGATAAGAATGGAGTGATAGGAAGCGCAAATTTAACAAATAAAGGAATACTGCTGGAAGAAGGCGGTAATCTTGAAATGGCTGAAAAATGTGAAGTGGATGAAACAGATATACAAAGAGTAAACTGTCTTATAAAAGGCTCCGTGGAAATGGATGACCGAATATATAGTATTATGAAGGCAGAAGCATTAGACAAGATGAAAAATAGAACTTCTTCTGAGTTGGGCTGGTCAAAAAGGATTACCGACTTGTTTCGTCCGGTAGAAAACATGTTATTCGTAAATGATTTTCCGGAATATGATACAGCGAAGGAAAGCTTAGGGCAGAAAATAGAATTTCTGGAAATGAGTAAAGGAGAATCATTAACTGAAATACAGCAAGCATTTTCGTTATGCAGAGCATACCGATGGCTCTTAGAATTATTGCAGAAACATGGTGGTGAAATGTATTTTGGTGAAATTACGGTAGAATTACATAGTGCATTAGTAAATGATCCAAAGCCATATCGAAAAGATGTAAAAGTACTTCTGGCAAGATTGTTAGAGTGGACACAGGAGTTGGAATGCAAAGAAGTCATTGTGGACAGACCGAGGCATTCGCAACGGGTGAGATTGAGCCAGAAAGTGAATTAGAATATTTAAATAGTATTTTTAATAGACTACACATTTTGAATGAATTTTCAAGGTGTGTAGTTTTTTTGGGTCGAAAAATGTAGATGGAATTCATGGAAGTGGAAATCTTTGCCACAATGTTAAGTGGTGAACTTAAATTATTTTTGATTTTGTGCTTGTGTAGCAGGAATGAAGGAACTTCTCTTATATGGTTATTTATGGTATCATATAAGAGAAGTAGTACTATATAATCAGAAAGAAACAAATAACCTTGATTACAGGAGGTATGGCAATGAGAAATTGGATGGATTTAAATGGCGATGGAGAAATAGATAGCTCAGAAATGATGTTTGCAGGAGAAATGCTTTGCACTAGCAGGGAAGAACATGAAGTATTATTTGGAGATGCCGGAGACTTCGAGGATGACGCAAAGGATGATTTGTATGAGAAAGAATTCATTTGGACAGGGACTGGCAATATTCCTTGTAATAATAGGCGTTCTGTTTGTAATAGGTTCCATAGGTGAAGCAAGTGAGCCTAAGTGCATTAAGGCAGGATGTGATAATAAGCAGGCAAGTGGAAGCAGCTATTGTTATTTGCATAAACCATATACGGGAAGCAGTACATCCCATAGCAGTTCATCATATAGCAATAAATCGTCTGGCAGTACTTCTAAGAGCAGTACAAGTAACTCTGGTTCAAGTAGCAGTTACAATAATAAATCAAATTCTACAAACAAGTCATCATATAGCAGTGGTACAAAGAAAAGTACAACGACAAAGAAGAGTACATATGACTCTTATGATGATGGCTATGATGATATCTATATGGATGACGATTATGACTATGACAGATATGACAGAGACAGCGATTATGCAGATGGTGTAGATGATGCAATGGATGAGTATGGAGAAGATTGGTAATGCTGACAAAGTTTTACGGAAAGGAGACCACTATGGAAGAACTTTATTTTACCATCAGGAGTTTTCAGTTAAGAACCAATACTTGAATCACCACACCATACTTCATTTATGTGAGGTCTTTCATAGCGGCGCATATCCTGATTGCTGGTTGTTTTGAGCTTAAGAGCCAGGAGATTAATATATCTGTTAACCGTGGATTCAGATACATCCCCTTTTTTGATGCTTCCGTTTTCATGAAGCTGTCTGTAGATAGCAGAAAGTCTGATGATGTTATCGTTCCAAGCGTACCTAAAACCGGAAAGGCAAGGTAAGTGCTTATGACAGATAAAGAGAAAAGGTACTGGGCATATTTTCTGAATGGAGGGCGATTCATCTTATGGTGGATTGCTCTTTTTGTCGTTTTGCTTGAAAAAGTAAAAAAATTCCAGGTATATTTTTTTGAGAAAAGCAAAATATATTAATGGCACTAAAATAATAATAGTGCCGAAAAAATATTGACAAATATGAAAAGAGATATTACGCTATTCATATATTTCCGGCACTTGGCTGGGTGAAGTGCCGGAAAAATAATTGGAGGTGATATCACGATGACTGAAGAAATTTATTTCAGGGGTGTTCATAATGTGACGGAATTTACGCGCAATGAATTATTCGTCTCTTTTCGTCAGGGAGGATATCAATTAAGTGAAGCTTCGTTCTACAAAAAGGTTGAAGATATGGTCAATGATGGTGAGATAGTAAGGGTGGGACGTAATCATTATTGTTTGCCGAATGATAAGCGGCAGGTGTACCGTCATGACTATTCGGAATTGGCGGAAGAAGTGGCATTGCAACTAGAGGAACAATATCCATATTTGAATTTTACAATATTTGAATTTGTTCAAATGAATGATTTCGTAAATCATTTAGTGGCTCATAATGTTATATTCCTATCAGTAGAATCAGATATTATGGAATTTGTTTTTGATACATTAAAGGAGAAATATCCTGGAAAAGTGCTTATCAATCCAACGGCAGATATCTACCATCAGTATTGGTCGGATAACATGATTGTAATTGTAAAGCTTATAACAGAAGCACCAAAAGGACAGGAAAAATCGTGGCATACAAGATTGGAGAAGCTATTAGTAGACATTATGTCAGAACCGTTACTTCTGGCATCTATAAGTGAGTCAGAATATCCGGGTGTATATATGGATGCTTTTGCAAGATACTATATTGATGAAAATTGTTTGTTTCGATATGCAAATCGAAGAAAGAGCGCAAAGAAAATAAAGAAACTGCTACATGATAAAACGGATATTATATTAAAAACAAAGGAATAGGTGCAAATGCTTTTGAAAGAAAATTTTAGTGAGGAATATATTCGCAGTCTACAAAAGGACAGCAAGAGAGATCCGGTGCTTTTAGAACGTACTGTATATGCTTTTGGACTTCTTGAAGCTTTGGCAAGGGTGAGGATGCCATTTATTTTTAAAGGTGGTACCTGCCTTATGATGCTAATGGATAAGCCACGTCGATTATCTACAGATATTGATATTATTGTGGAACCAGGGACTGATTTGGATGATTACTTAGAAAAAGCATCTGCTATATTTCCATTTCAGATGGTGGAAGAACAGAAGAGAGTCGGAAAAAACAATATAGAAAAGCGGCATTTTAAATTTACTTATGATTCACCAATTAACAATAAACAATTTTATATATTATTGGATGTGCTAGAAGTTGAGACAAAGGAAATAAGAAATGATTTACTACTGACGGAAGAAGAGTATCTAACAGTTAAAATTCCGAGTGCAGATTGTATTCTTGCAGATAAACTGACTGCATTTGCTCCTCATACGACAGGTGTCGAACTTAATAAAGGTAAGGATATGGAAGTAATGAAGCAGCTTTATGACGTGTGTTCTTTAATAGAGGTTTTTAAAGAATGCGATGTTGTAAAGCGTACATATGAACCGATTGCGTTGGCGGAGATTGCATACCGTGGAATAAATGCAACACCAACGGACTGCTTATGGGATAGCTTTGAGTCAGCTTTATGTATTGCGTCACGAGGCAAGGTCGGAGCAGAGGAGTATCCGATATATGTTAAAGGTATACGTGACTTACGTGGACATATTTATGCAGAAAACTATAGTCCGGAAATTGCAGCAGGGAGAGCAACCATGGTTATGTACATGGTAATGTGTTTGTTGACAGATACAGAGTTTGAAAAGGTGAGGGACTTCCGGGAATATGCCAATCATAAATTAGTGCATGAAAAGTTATTGACTCTTCGTTACTTGAAAAAGGCAAATCCAGAGGCCTATGCTTATGTGGTGAAGACTGATGAGATAATGAAATAAAATGATACTTGAAGAATTAATATCAAAAGCTAATCTTTGAATAAATATTTTTTGAATTTAAGTGACTCTTGACACATTTTCCCCGTCTATTAGGGTGAAAGGCCTTAATACAAAGGAGGAGAAGCCTATGGATGATAAACAGATATTAGATTTATATTGGGAGCGCTCCGAAGCTGCTATATCCGAAACTTCAAAAAAATACGGAAAGTATTGCAGATACATAGCCTTTAATATTCTTCACAATGACGAAGACAGCGAGGAATGTGTAAATGATACTTATTTAAGAGCTTGGAACAGCATACCGCCTAACCGTCCATCTGTTCTAAAAACTTTTTTAGGGAAGATTACTCGCAACTTATCTTTGGACAGGTACGAACTGCTCAATGCAAAGAAACGTAATGGCGGGCAAATGCCATTGATTTTTGATGAAATACAAGAGTGCATACCATCGTTGGATAGTACAGAAAACATTGTTGAAGAAATTGCTCTAACGGATATTCTCAACCGCTTTCTTTCTTCCCTGTCATTAGAACAGCGAAAAATCTTTATGAGAAGATATTGGTATTTATCGCCCATTAAAGAAATTGCAACGGAATATGGTATGAGCGAGAGCAAAATCAAGATGTCATTATTTCGTTCAAGGAACGAACTCAAAAAATTGTTAGAGAAAGAAGGTATCTCTGTATGAAAGAAAAGAAACTTTTAAGGGCATTGGGAAATGTCGATAATCAGTATATTAAAGAAGCTGAACCTATGAAAAAAACAAGTAAAATAACTAATCGGCAAAAATGGGTGTCTGTTGCTGCTTGCTTCGTACTCGTTGCTGTGATTGGAGTGGGAGTTTTTCAAAGCAAACTGTTTGGTACAAAAAACGATATTGCCACGCTGGATAGTGGAGAAACAATTACTTTTGTTAAAAATGACTTATCACAATCTTCAATTGACTTAAATGTAACAACAAGACCTTTGAGCGATGCTGAAATTGAAATGCTTTTTGCAGACTTGCCTGTTACCGCAGATGCTTACTTTGATGCTGACAATCATAATATTCTGGGTTTTGAGGGAAAAATTGGTGATACAAGAATGGTAGTTTCTAAACAGGGTGTAAATCTATTAGATACTATCATTGATGGAAATACAATCACTTCAAGTGTAGACGGCGTTGATATCAATGCAGGATATTTCATAACAAAGTCAAATAGTCAAGGTATCAAAACCGTAATATATTATGCAACCTTTGATATGGGAGAGAACACTATTTATGTAGAGTATTCTGGCACTGAAAATGAAAGTGAAACTGTAAAGAACAACTTGGTAGACACAATTTTGCAGTTGATTGAGAACGGTGCATTTGATTTGAGCAAAATCCAAGAATAATCTGCAAATTTGTACGATAAGGCAAAGCTAACAGCATTGCATATTATGGAACGGTGTGCATTGTGCTGCTTGGATTAATGTGGAGTATAGTCATGGAATTGAAGCAGGAATTAAAAGAAGACCTTTTGGGGTTTCCACAGGAACATTGGCTTGTTCCGTGTTCTAATAGTTCGAGATATAACAAGGTGTTTCGTTTTATATGGTTAGTAGGCGTCGTTTTAAGAACGATATTTTTATTAATGATTAAAAGGGGGATGAGTCTTTGATAAAAGTTATATTTTATTTTTTGCTTGTAAGTATAGGAGCAGGTTTGGTGCAGATGAAAATACCGCTGTTTGGTGGTCATGGCAAGCGGTGGGAAGAACAAAATTATGCACAGCGGTTTGGCGGTATCTTTTTTCCGGCATTCATTGCGCTTGTAGTTATCTTTTTATTTAATGAGTATAAGACGGCTCAATTACCCACTTTGAATGAAGAAATGCTGATGAATGGAGCGGAGTATTGTTTGGTAACTGATCTGAATGAGATAGGAGATGCGGATTATGCTTATGAGATAAAAAGCGGAAGCTCACAAGAGGAGATTTGTGGAATTATATCAAGTATATGTATAGACTTAAAAAGGGAAGATGATTTGGTAAATGCCAGATATGAAAACGGAGAATATATTATCATCAGCAATGGCATAACAATAGGACGGGCTGTCATAAATGACAAAGCAACAACAGATTTGTTGAAAATATACTTTTGCGACTAACAGTGGATGAGCGTTTCTGTGTAACTTTAGGCGAGAATATCAAAAAATTTTCGTTCTGTTCACATTAACTGCTATATATTCGTTGAAGAATTTGCTATAAAATAAGTGGTTAAGGATACCTGTTAGCTCATAACACGAAAGGCGATGTTATGTATGCGTATGTAAGCTCAGTAACAATTCTGTCTTTCTGCTAACGACAAGGCTTCCTATGACGTGACGTAGATTATAAAAGATATTAAAGAATGGATTACATCATGGAACGAGTAGTACAATTTTTAAAAGAAGCAAGACAGTCTATGCTTGATGCTTATCCTTCTTTAACTATGGAAAAGTAAGAGGATTGCGTGATGTAATAGATTATCGTACAATGGATTATTATCAAAGAAGATATATGGCAGGAAAGGAACAGCAAACCAACCAAAGTGAAATAAAATTATGAGCAGTAAAGCAGAAAGCAGAAGAAAAAGTATCGGGATGACATCCGGCTCTTTATGGAAGAACATCTTCCTCTTTAGCATACCGTTGATGTGTTCTCAGATATTAGAAGTATTATTTAATTTAAGTGACGTAGCAATTGTAGGAAAATATGCAGGATATATCCCCCTTGGGTCGGTTGGCTCGACCACGCTGTTGGTGTCCTTATTTACCGGCTTCCTGATTGGAATGGGTGGCGGTGTTAATGTAAGGGTAGCGCATAAACTGGGCGTAGGCGATGCGAAGGGAACGGAAGAAACCGTGCACACGGCGGCATTGATTTGTCTGGTGGCAGGACTTATACTGTGCCTGATATGTAATATATTTGCGGAGCCATTTTTAAACATTTTACATACGAAATCAGAGTTTATGGATGGCGCAGTACTATATTTTCGGATCTATGCACTGGGGCTTCCGGCACTTGCAATTTACAATTTTGGAAATGGTGTTTTAAGTGCATCCGGCGAGACGAAGCTTCCACTTATTTATCTGAGCATTGCCGGTGTGTTAAATGTGTTATTAAATCTTTTCTTTGTTATTCAGTGTAATATGGCAACAGGCGGAGTGGCAATTGCCAGCGTTATTGCTCAGTATGTGTCAGCTATTTTGGTGGTTTCTCATCTGTGCCGGAGAAAGGATAGCTGCAGGCTTTACTTATCCAGACTGCGTTTTCATAGGGAAGCGGCGAAAAGTGTGCTGATGCTTGGCGTTCCGGGCGGAATGCAGAATGCAATCTTTGCAATTGCAAATCTTTTTGTGCAGACCGGAGTCAACTCCTTTGATGCGGTTATGGTGTCCGGCAATTCAGCGGCAATCAATGCAGATACGCTGATTTTTAATATTATGATAGCATTTTATACGGCATGCGCCAGTTTCATGGGACAGAATATGGGAGCCGGAAACAGGGAACGCATGATAAAAAGTTACCGCATCAGTTTATTGTATTCGTTTCTGGCAGGTGCAATTTTTGGTGGGCTGCTGGTGGTTTTCGGAAGACAGTTCCTGTCTCTTTTTGCCAGCAAACCGGAGGTAATTGAAGCTGGAATGGAGCGGATTAAGATTATGGGATTTTCCTATGCACTTTCCGCATTTATGGACTGCACGATTGCGGCATCCCGCGGAATTGGAAAGAGCATCGTGCCGACCATTATTGTTATCATGGGCTCCTGCGTATTCCGTGTAATCTGGGTATATACGATCTTTGCATATTTTGGAACCATTGCATCCTTATATCTTTTGTATGCATTTTCCTGGTCGATTACAGCAATTGCCGAGATTATTTATTTCAAAGTATGCTTCCGGAAGCTTCGGATAGCGGCATAGAACCATAGAGTCATGGAAGAAAGTAAAAAAGAAAGCGGAAGAGAGAAAGAAAAATGGAAGAAAGACGTTCGGAAAATACAACGCTTTGCTATATAGAAAAGGAAAATTGCTACCTGATGATGCACCGGGTGAAGAAAAGCCATGATGTAAATAAGGATAAATGGGTTGGTGTTGGCGGTCATTTTGAAGCCGGAGAATCTCCGGAAGAATGCCTGCTTCGGGAAGTAAAAGAAGAAACCGGGCTTACTTTGGATGCCTATCGGCTGCGGGGCGTGGTAACTTTTGATTCCGATGCGTGGCCGACAGAATATATGTTTCTTTATACGGCAGATGAATTCCACGGTACGATGACCGAGTGCAACGAAGGAACACTGGAATGGATGCCAAAGGAAGAAGTATATAATCTGCCTATCTGGGAAGGTGATAAGATATTTTTCAGGCTGTTAGAAGAGAGGGAGAGCTTCTTTTCACTGAAATTATCCTATCAGGGAGATGCTTTGACCCATGCCATATTAGATGGGACAACCCGATTGAAATAAAAGTAAATTATAAGTAGAAATAAGCAACCAGATACCATTAATTAGTAAAACTAATTAGTGGTATTACTATATATAATTGGTTTTTATAAGCAAATGACGTTATAATGTAAGTAGCATTGAGCAGTGCCAGACCTTATAAGCAGTCCGTTGGGCTGCTTATAAGGTCTGATAGGGCGAAAGCCCGTAGTATGGAAATGCGAAGCATTTCCATACTTGCACTGAAAAAATAAAGAGCAAGATAAAGAATAATTTCAGGAGGAAGAACAATGGATTACAAGAACGCAGGCGTGGATATTGAGGCAGGATATAAGTCCGTAGAACTGATGAAGGAGCATGTAAAGAAGACCATGCGTCCAGAGGTTCTTGGAGGACTGGGCGGATTTTCCGGAGCATTTTCATTAGAGAAGATTAAAGAAATGGAAGAACCGGTACTGTTATCCGGAACAGATGGCTGTGGCACGAAAGTAAAGCTCGCCATGATTATGGACAAGCATGATACCATCGGTATTGATGCAGTAGCAATGTGTGTAAATGATATTGCCTGTGCAGGTGGAGAACCATTATTCTTCTTAGATTATATTGCATGTGGTAAGAATTATCCGGAGAAAATTGCAGCCATCGTAAAAGGTGTAGCAGAAGGCTGTCTTCAGTCTGATGCAGCATTAATTGGTGGAGAGACTGCAGAGCATCCGGGTCTGATGGCAGAGGATGAATATGATCTGGCTGGATTTGCAGTAGGTGTATGTGATAAGAAAGATATGATTACCGGCGAGACCCTGGCAGACGGTGATGTTCTGATTGGTATGGCATCAACCGGAGTACATTCCAATGGATTTTCACTGGTTCGTAAAATCTTTACCATGGATAAAGAAACCCTTGATACATACCATGAAGAACTGGGAACTACTTTGGGAGAAGCATTACTTGCACCAACCAGAATTTATGTAAAAGCACTGCGTGCCATCAAAGATGCCGGCATCCGTGTAAAAGCCTGCAGCCATATCACAGGCGGTGGTTTCTATGAAAATGTTCCACGTATGCTTCCGGAAGGAAAACATGCAGTGATTGAAAAGAACAGCTATCCGATTCCGCCAATCTTTACCCTGATGGCAAAAGAGGGAAATGTAGAAGAAAAAATGATGTACAATACCTACAACATGGGACTTGGTATGGTACTCGCAGTTGCACCGGAAGATGTAGATAAAACCATGGAAGCAATCAAATCTGCCGGAGACAAGCCATATGTTGTTGGTAAGATTGAAAACGGAGAAAAGGGTGTTACATTATGCTAAAAGTTGCAGTATTAGTATCCGGTGGTGGAACCAATCTTCAGGCAATTATCGATGCCATGGATAATGGAACCATTACCAATGCAAAGATAGAAGTGGTAATCAGTAATAATCCGAATGCCTATGCCTTAGAGCGTGCAAAAAAACATAATATCAAGGCACTTTGCATTTCTCCAAAATCCTATGAGAACCGGGCGGCATTCAATGCTGATTTCTTAGAAAAATTGAATGAATATAAAGTAGATTTGGTTGTGCTGGCAGGATTTTTGGTGGTAATTCCACCGGAAATGATTGCACAGTACCGCAACCGGATAATCAATATTCATCCATCCCTGATTCCATCTTTCTGTGGAACAGGCTTCTATGGATTAAAAGTCCACGAAGGAGCACTTTCCCGTGGAGTGAAGGTAACAGGAGCTACGGTGCATTTTGTGGATGAAGGAACAGATACCGGTCCAATCATTTTACAGAAAGCAGTTGCAGTTGAAGAGGATGATACGCCGGAGATTCTGCAGCGTCGTGTGATGGAACAGGCAGAGTGGAAAATTATGCCACAGGCAATTGATTTAATTGCCAATGGAAGAGTAAAAGTCGAAGACGGGAAAGTGAAGATTCTTCCAAAAGCAGACCATTAGAATTGAGTAAAAGTAAATAAAGATTAAGTAGAAATGAATGAAAAATAACCGGATTAGGAGGAGCAGCATGAACGTATTAGTAGTTGGAAGCGGCGGAAGAGAGCATGCAATTGTGACAAGCGTAGCAAAGAGCAGCCGTGTAGATAAGATTTATTGTGCACCGGGCAATGCCGGAATCGGACAGCTGGCAGAATGTGTGAACATTGGAGCCATGGAATTTGACAAGCTGGTAGCTTTTGCAAAGGAAAAAGAGATTGATTTTACCATCGTAGGAATGGATGATCCATTGGTTGGTGGAATTGTAGATGTATTTGAAGCAGAAGGATTAAAAGTATTCGGACCGAGAAAGAATGCTGCAATCTTAGAGGGATCCAAAGCATTTTCCAAAGATTTGATGAAGAAATATAACATTCCGACCGCAGGATATGAGACCTTTGATGACCCGAAAAAGGCATTGGAGTATCTGGAAACTGCAAAAATGCCAATCGTATTAAAGGCAGACGGACTGGCACTTGGTAAAGGTGTTCTGATTTGTAACACCTTGGAGGAAGCGAAAGCCGGAGTAAAAGAAATCATGGAAGATAAGAAATTTGGTTCTGCCGGCAACCATATGGTAATAGAAGAGTTCATGACAGGCCGTGAAGTATCCGTGCTTTCTTTCGTAGATGGCAAGACCATTAAGATTATGTCTTCCGCACAGGACCACAAACGTGCCAAAGATGGAGACCAGGGCTTAAATACCGGTGGAATGGGTAACTTCTCTCCAAGTCCTTTCTATACCAAAGAAGTAGATGATTTCTGTAAGAAATATATCTATCAGGCAACCGTAGATGCCATGGCAGCAGAAGGAAGACCATTTGTAGGTGTTATTTTCTTCGGTCTGATGTTGACAGAGGATGGACCAAAGGTATTAGAGTACAATGCCCGTTTTGGTGACCCGGAGGCTCAGGTAGTTCTTCCGAGAATGAAAAATGACATCATTGATGTAATGGAAGCCTGCGTAGACGGTAAATTAGATACCATTGATTTACAGTTTGAAGATAATGCAGCTGTATGCGTTGTTCTTGCATCTGACGGATATCCGGTGGCATATGAAAAAGGATTTGAAATCAAAGGCCTTGAGAACTTTGATGGCAAAGAAGGTTACTACTGTTTCCATGCTGGAACCAAGTTAAATGAGGAAGGAAAAATTGTAACCAACGGAGGCCGTGTACTTGGCATCACAGCCAAGGGAGCTACCTTAAAAGAAGCAAGAGCCAATGCTTATAAGGCAACGGAGTGGGTAGACTTCGATAACAAGTATATGCGCCATGACATTGGAAAATCCATAGATGAAGCATAAAGTTAAAGAATGATTTAACGAATCGACAAAATAGAAAGATAAGAAAAGTATCCGTAAAAAACAGAAAAATTTACGGGTACTTTTTCTATACTTAAAAATGCAATGCAATAAAGAGACGAGAATCAATGACGAATTCTTGAAATTAAAACAAGACATAATAAATTTTGATAAAATAAAAACCAATCATACTACGATAATTCAATTCATATTAGAACAGACCGGTTCATATTGGGATAGACCAATTCTTCCGCCCATCCCCCAGTCCGGCACATTCCCTTCTTCTAAAAAATAATAAAATCAGAAAACAAATTAACATAAATCTTAAAAGAAAGATTTTAAGATTACATAATATATAAAATAATAAAAATTGATAAGACAACTTGCAGAAAAAAAAGAAAATGCACAAGCTGCAATCATAAATTTGTAATGTTAAATTTTCTACTCTTGCGCTTGGTGGGATTATCCGATACAATATTAATTTAGAATATACTCTAAACAGTGAAAAAACTAGCGCAGGAGGTGCCGCAGCATGAGTCTGGCAGATAAAATTTTTATCGATATGTGTCAGGATATATTGGACAACGGGGTAAGTACAGAAGGAGAAAAGGTCCGCCCACATTGGGAGGATGGAACCAGTGCTTATACAATTAAGAAATTTGGTGTGGTAAACAGGTATGATTTATCCAAAGAATTTCCGGCAATTACATTACGAAAGACAGCAATCAAGAGCTGTACCGATGAGATGTTATGGATCTGGCAGTTGAAGTCCAATAATGTCAATGACTTACACAGCCATGTCTGGGATGAATGGGCAGATGAGACAGGCTCCATTGGAAAAGCATATGGCTACCAGATGGGAGTAAAGCATAAATATAAGGAAGGAATGTTTGATCAGGTAGACCGTGTGATTTATGACCTTAAGAACAATCCTTTCAGCAGAAGAATCATGACCAACATATATGTACATCAGGATTTAAGTGAGATGCATCTTTATCCATGCGCATACAGCATGACCTTTAATGTAACCCAGAAGAAGGGGGACGATAAGCTGACTTTGAATGCAATTTTAAATCAGCGTTCCCAGGATATCTTAGCTGCCAATAACTGGAATGTCTGCCAGTATGCAGTACTGATGCATATGTTGGCACAGGTGTGCGATATGCGTGTGGGAGAGTTAGTGCATGTGATTGCAGATGCACATATTTATGACCGGCATATTCCTATTATAAAGGAACTGATTCAAAGACCGACGTATGACGCACCGACATTCTGGCTGAATCCGGATGTAAAGGATTTCTATGAATTTACCAGAAATGATGTACGTCTTGATAATTATGTGACAGGACCACAGATTCAGGATATTCCAATCGCAATATAAAAGGAGCAGGTGAAAGAGATGAATTTAATCGCAGCAGTAGATGCTAATTGGGCAATTGGCTATAAGAATAAATTACTGGTAAGCATTCCGGATGATATGAAATTTTTCCGTCAGACCACAACCGGGAAAGTGGTAGTCATGGGACGTAAGACCGTGGAAAGCTTTCCAAATGGACAGCCTCTTAAGAACCGTGTCAATATTGTACTGACCAGTGATAAAAATTATAAAGTGAAGGATGCCATTGTGGTGCATGATTTAGACGAACTGCATAAAGAGTTAGAGCAGTATAACAGTGAGGATGTCTATGTTATTGGCGGTGAAAGCATTTACCGTCAGCTTTTGGATGAGTGCGATGTAGCGCATATTACGAAGATTGACTATGCATATGATGCAGATGCCTATTTCCCGAATCTGGATGAAAAGGAAGAATGGCAGATTACAGAAGACAGTGATGAACAGACCTATTTTGATCTGGAGTATTACTTCTTAAAATATGAAAGAATAAGATAAGCAGAAAGAAACGTGTAAGAAATGAATAATCTTATTTTCAGTTTAAATACCACCATGCCAATCTTTCTTGTGATGGTAATCGGTTATATCTTAAAGCAGATTGGTATGCTCAATGATAATTTTGTGACGGTGGCGAATAAGTTTAATTTTAAGGTGACCTTGCCATTTATGTTATTTCGGGATATTTCTACGGTAAATATCCGGGAAATCTTTGATTTGAAATATGTGCTTTTCTGTGCACTGGCAAGTACCGCCTGTTTCTGGGTAATCTGGGGAGCCACAAAGCTTTTTGTAAAGGATAAATCCATCCGTGGTGCATTTGTGCAAAGCTCCTTCCGGAGCAGTGCCGCAGTCATGGGACTTGCTTTTATTGAAAATATTTATGGCAGTTCTGCCATGGGACCATTGATGATTATCGGGGCAGTGCCGCTTTATAATATCTTTTCTGTTATTGTACTGACCTTTGAAGCCAATGAAGATGGAGAAGGAGAAGAGGCAGTACATGGTGGCAGAATCAAGAAAGCAT
Source organism: Roseburia sp. OM04-10BH (assembly GCF_003462605.1). Taxonomy (NCBI): domain Bacteria; kingdom Bacillati; phylum Bacillota; class Clostridia; order Lachnospirales; family Lachnospiraceae; genus Roseburia; species Roseburia sp. OM04-10BH. Next base: position 44,309 of record NZ_QTZI01000014.1, on the reverse strand, counting down.
TTCTTAACATATTAAAGAATCCGATTATCCTTGGAATTGCCTTTGGTATGGTGGCAGCATTATTGTCCCTTGATTTTCCTGCCATGGTAGATAAGACCATTGAGAATGTGGCAAAGATGGCAACACCACTGGCGTTGATTGCACTGGGTGCAGGCTTTGAGGGAAGAAAAGCCCTGGCAAAAATCAGACCGACCCTTGCAGCATCTGCAATCAAGCTTGTGATACAGCCGCTTTTATTACTTCCGGTGGCAGCAGCCTTGGGATTTACCGGAGAAAAAATGATTGCAATTCTGATTATGCTTGCATCACCGACTACACCAAGCTGCTATATTATGGCAAAGAACATGAAAAATGATGGTGTGCTGACAGCAAGTATTATTGTGACAACAACGCTTTTGGGAGCATTTACCTTAACTGGCTGGATTTTTATCCTTAAGACCATGGGATTGATATAGAGGAGGACGTTAGATGGATATTACAGGAAGAAAATTATTTGTAAAGGCGATGATGGAAGAAGGCGTGGATACCATATTTGGCTATCCGGGCGGAATGGTCACCGACCTTTTTGATGAATTATATAAACAGGATGATATTCACCTGGTGCTTCCCAGACATGAGCAGGGACTGATTCATGAGGCAGAAGGATATGCGAGAGCTACCGGAAAGCCAGGCGTATGCCTGGTAACCAGCGGACCGGGTGCCACCAATATTATTACAGGACTCGCAGATGCGCATTTTGACAGCATTCCGCTTGTCTGTATTACCGGTCAGGTGCCACTTCCGTTGATTGGAAATGATGCCTTTCAGGAGGTTGATATTGTAGGAATGACCCGTTCCATAACAAAATACGGCGTAACCGTTCGGGACAGAAAAGATCTGGGAAAAATAATCCGCATGGCATTTCACATTGCAACCACCGGAAAACCGGGACCGGTTCTTGTGGATATCCCAAAGGATATCCAGTTAGAGAGTGGACCATCCGATTATCCAAAGAGTGTGCAGATTCGTGGTTACAAGCCAAATGAAGGCGTACATATCGGACAGTTGAAAAAGGCATATAAGCTTTTAAAGAGTGCCAAGAAACCATTGATTCTTGCCGGAGGCGGAATCAACATTGCCCGTGCCAATGATATTTTTGATGAATTTGTTACTAAAATGCAGGTGCCGGTTGTTACCACCATTATGGGAAAAGGAGCCATTGGCACATCCAATCCTTATTATATGGGAAACTGCGGTATGCATGGAAGATATGCAGCCAATATGGCAGTTTCTGAGTGTGATGTATTATTTTCCATCGGAACAAGATTCAATGACCGCATTACCGGCGATTTAAATGAGTTTGCACCAAAGGCAAAAATTGTTCATGTGGATGTGGATACAGCATCCATTTCCAGAAACGTTGTGGTGGATGTACCGGTAGTAGCAGATGCAAGAACCGCACTGGAAAAATTATCAGAGTGGGCAGAACCGAAGAAAACAACAGCCTGGATAGCCCGCATTGAGGAATGGAACAAAGAAAATCCTCTGGAAATGCGAAGAGATAAGGGACTTTCCCCACAGATGATTATGGAAGGAATCAATGAGCATTTCAAAGGAGCCATTATAGCAACAGATGTTGGGCAGCATCAGATGTGGGCAACCCAGTATCTTGAGATGGAACGTGGTGGAACCTTTATTACATCAGGGGGCCTTGGAACAATGGGCTTTGGATTCCCGGCAGCAGTCGGAGCAAAAATCGGCTGTCCGGAAAAAGAGGTTATCTGTATCACCGGAGATGGCGGATTCCAGATGAATATGCAGGAAATGGCAACTGCAGTATGCCAGGATGCACCGGTAATTGTCTGCATTTTAAATAATTTTTATCTTGGCATGGTTCGCCAGCAGCAGCAGCTTTTCTACGGAAAACGTTATTCTGCAACCTGCCTGCGTCAGCATAAGGAATGTCCGAACAACTGTAAGGGACCGGGAAAAGACTGCCCGGTATATGAACCGGATTTTGTGAAATGGGCAGAAAGCTATGGCGCAAAGGGTATTCGTGTAACGAACACCGAAGAAATGAATGCAGCCTTCGAAGAGGCAAAGAAGAATAAAAAGACTTCTACCGTAATAGAATTTATGATTGCAACAGAGGACATTGTACTTCCGATGGTTAAGAGTGGAACTGCAATGAGCCAGATGATTTTGAAATAGGAGGAACGTTGGTATGAAAAACAGATGGATTGCATTATATGTAGAAAACCAGGTTGGTGTACTGGCGAAGGTTTCCGGACTTTTTTCCGGCAAATCCTATAACCTCCAGAGTCTTACCGTAGGAACCACGGAAGATGAGAGTGTGTCCCGTATGACAATCTGTGTAACCAGTGATGATATTACATTTGAACAGATTAAGAAGCAGTTAAACAGTATGGTAGAGGTCATTAAGGTAATTGATTTAACCAATGTACCAATCCATATGAAAGAGATTCTTTTTGCAAAAGTGCTGCATTGCAGCGTGGAAGATAAAGCGGAGGTATTTCAGATTGCAACAACCTTTAAAGTAGATGTGGCAGATATTGGGGAAGACAGCGTATTGTTAGAGTGCAAGCTGACAGAACGCCGCAACAATGAACTGATAGCTCTTTTAAAACGCCGCTTCAGGACCATCGAAGTAGTGCGTGGCGGGGCAGTAGCCATTGAATCAATCAGCACATCCTGCCGGTAATATTAAATACCGGGAATATGGGAAGACCGTAATGCGGAATTCCCATATTTTTTATAATCTTTTTTTCAACAATGCAATAAACTTCTCAAACTGCAATGGTGTTCCCTGAATTTCCTGTACCTTCAGGCGGTTCTTTTCGTTGAAGCCTACAAGAATATCATGATTTGCTTCTGCTAAGTAGTCGATGATACCGTCGATATCGGATTTTAAGTTCTTCGGACACTGGATGTATAAGTGCTTTTTCGCAGAGATACACAGTGTATAGGAGATACTGAAATGGTACCAGAAGAACTTGTGCAGGGTGGAATGTTTATAAAGCCAGATGATTTCCTGAATCGGAACAAAGGCAATTCCATCCGTAGAGATTTCAATAAAGAAATGCTCGGTAATAAACATATCTTCCGTAGCCAGCTGTGGCAGTGTCGCCAGTTCTTCTTCTGCCTGCATAAGAAGAGTCTTCGGAGAACCGAACCGGGCAAGCTGCTGGCAGGGCGGTGACAGCCATGGAAAATGAATGTATACAAAATAACATATGATACTGAAAATGGCATAAAGTCCACTGCATGCAAAAAGCAGAATCAGAAAGATACTGAAGCCGTAACGGAAACCGGGCTCACTGATATAATAGGAGGAGCTTTCTCCGTAAATACCGCTGTCTGTCCAGTTCAAATCTGCTGCAATTTTAGAAAGCAGGGTATGGTAGGATTTGGTTGCGGTCTGGATTTTGGCATGAACGGTTACTTTGTTAATATTCGGAAGTCCCTCTTCGCTGGTCTTCGGAGAGAGCAGTACGATATTACAGCACCCATCCTGAATCGTATAGTAGTAATATCCATGGGTCTGCCCTAAGACTTCCTGTGTGTATCCGGTAAATTTTAAATCCGTCAGCGTAATACTGACATACCGGTCATTCTCTTTATATAATTTATCAAGAGAAGTTTTTTCGTTGATAACCTTCGGACTTAAGATGGTGCCGATGGGAAAGATAATCCAAAGAACAATCAACAGTATCATATATAGAATCGGCGAAAAAAGCTTATGCCGGTAAAGACTTTTGATGTGGTTGGATATATAGTGGTCTAATTGGCTTGTCATAATTCCTCCCAGTAGTGTTATGATTTTAAGTATAAAGTTTTAGGGAAAAATAATCAAGCCTTAGGGCGCGACTACTTGCTTTTATCAGGGAAAATTGTTAGTATTACAGAAGAATAGGACAGAAAGAGTGGTTGTGTGGAAGCATATACAGAATTTGCAACAGTTTATGATACATTTATGGACAATGTCCCTTACGAAGCATGGAAAAAATATCTGGTGGACATATTAAAAGCAGAGGGGATAAAAGATGGCCTGCTTTTGGAACTTGGCTGTGGAACCGGAAGGATGACGAGACTTTTAGCGGCAGAAGGTTATGATATGATTGGGGTGGACAATTCCGAGGAAATGCTTTCGGTAGCCAGAGAATATACCATGGAAAATACAGAGATACTGTATCTTCTTCAGGATATGCGGGAGTTTGAATTGTATGGAACCATCCGGGCAGTAGTAAGTGTCTGCGATTCCATGAATTATATCATGTCAGAAGAGGATTTGAGACAGGTATTTTCCCTGGTCAATAATTATCTCGACCCGGGCGGAATCTTTATTTTCGATATGAATACCAGATATAAATATGAGGAACTCTTAGGAGATAACAGCTTCTGCGAGACCAGAGAGGACAGCAGCTTTATCTGGGAAAATTATTATGACCCGGAGGAACAGGTCAATCAGTATGATTTAACACTTTTTATCAAAGAAGAGGATGATTTGTTCCGGAGATATGAAGAAACACATTTTCAGCGGGCGTATGAGATAGAAACTGTACGAAAATTAATCGAAGAAGCTGGTATGAAATGGGAAGGTGTCTTTGACGTAGAGACGGGAAAAGAACCGACAGCCTGCAGTGAACGGATTTATATCATCGCAAGAGAACAGGGGAAATAAGAAGAAAGAGGAAGAAGAAATGTCAGATTATATGGTGAGAGCAACAGCTGCAGATGGACAGATTCGTGCATTTGCAATTACATCAAAAGAGATGACGGAGGAAGCAAGAGTCCGTCATAACAGCAGCCCGATTGTAACAGCAGCATTAGGACGTGCCATGAGCGCAGCAGCAATGATGGGCAGCATGATGAAGGGAGAAAAAGACCTTCTGACCCTGCAGATTCAGGGCGATGGTCCGATGCATGGCCTTACGGTAACTGCCAATGCTAACGGGGGTGTAAAAGGCTATCCGGGCGTGGCAGACGTGATATTGCCACCCAATGCAGCCGGTAAATTAAATGTAGGCGGAGCCATTGGAAATGGTGTTTTAAGTGTCATAAAAGACATGGGATTAAAAGATCCGTATGTGGGACAGACAGAGCTTCAGACCGGAGAAATCGCAGAGGATTTAACCTATTATTTTGCAGTATCCGAGCAGGTACCATCTTCCGTGGGTTTAGGAGTTCTCATGAATAAGGAAAATACAGTGCGTCAGGCAGGCGGGTTTATCATTCAGCTGATGCCGTTTACAGAGGACGCAGTCATTGATGCCCTGGAGCAGAAAATCGCACAGATAGCATCTGTAACAGAAATGTTGGAAAAGGGTATGACACCGGAAATGATTTTAGAGGAAATCTTAGGAGAGATGAAGCTTGAAATCAATGATACGATGCCGGTTGCCTTCCGCTGTGACTGTTCCAAAGAACGTGTGGCAAAAGCACTGGCAAGCTTAAGCAAGAAAGATTTGGATGATTTAATCAAGGATGAAGAACCGATTGAAGTAAAATGTCATTTCTGTAATGAGAATTATGTATTCAGTCCGGATGATTTAAGGGAGATAAGAAAATGAGAGATGGATTTATCAAAGTAGCAGCAGTAACACCAAAAGTAGTAGTCGCAGATCCGGTAGAAAATACCATTCGAATAAAAGCGGCAGTAATGGAAGCAGCAGCAAACGGAGCCAAAGTCATTGTGTGCCCGGAGCTTTGCATTACCGGATATACCTGTGGCGATTTATTTTTACAGGAGACTTTATTAAGAAGCGCAAGGGAGCGGCTGGTATGGCTGGCAAAGGAACTCGGTGCTTTGGATGCCGTTGTATTTGTTGGTCTGCCCCTGATGCATGAAGGCAAGCTTTATAATGTGGCAGCAGCTTTAAACAAAGGCGAGATTATCGGCATCGTGCCAAAGACCCATATTCCAAATTACAATGAATTCTATGAAGCAAGATATTTTACTCCGGGAAAAGAAGAAGCAGAGGGTGTAGATATTGCACCGGCTTATCATGTACCGATGGGAAGCCACATTTTGTTCCAGTGTGATGATGTATTGCCGGAGCTGGTAATCGGTGTGGAAATCTGCGAGGATGTCTGGACACCGAACCCGCCGAGTATTTCCCATGCTCTGGCAGGAGCAACTTTAATCGTAAATCTTTCTGCCAGTGATGAGACAACCGGAAAGGATATTTACCGGAGAGAGCTTGTTGCAGGACAGTCTGCCCGCCTGCTCTGTGGCTATGTCTATGTCAGTGCCGGAGATGGAGAATCCACACAGGATGTAGTATATTCCGGGCATAATATCATTGCAGAAAACGGAGCGGTTTTAGCAGAATCTGAACGTTTTACCAATGAGACGGTATATTCTGAAATTGATATGGAACGTCTGGTATCCGAAAGACGGAGAATGAGCACTTTTGCAGCAGGCAGCAGAAGCGGGGATTATCTTAGATTTTCTTTCTTTATTGATAAATCAGATACAACGCTGAGCCGTTTCGTGGATCCGGCGCCATTCGTTCCGGGCAATAAGGACAAGCGTGATAAACGTTGTGAAGAGATTTTAGCTATTCAGTCCATGGGACTTAAGAAACGGTTAGAGCATACCGGATGCAAATGCGCAGTGGTGGGCATTTCCGGTGGACTGGATTCCACACTGGCACTTTTGGTTACGGTACAGGCATTTGACCGGCTGAATCTTCCGAGAGAACAGATATATGCGGTTACCATGCCGGGCTTTGGAACCACAGACCGTACTTATGAGAATGCATTAAGTCTCATTCGCTGCCTTGGAGCAAAGCTGATAGAAGTAGATATCAAAGAAGCAGTACGCATTCATTTCCGGGATATTGGTCAGGATGAGAGCGTACATGATGTCACTTATGAAAATGGACAGGCAAGGGAACGTACCCAGATTCTGATGGACATTGCTAATAAGAATAATGGTATGGTAATCGGAACCGGAGATATGTCAGAGCTGGCATTGGGCTGGGCTACCTATAACGGTGACCATATGTCCATGTATGGAGTGAATGCATCCGTACCAAAGACTCTGGTGCGTCATCTGGTACACTACTATGCGGACACCTGTGGAAATAAGGAACTTTCAACTGTGCTGTATGATGTCTTAGATACACCGGTCAGCCCGGAACTGCTTCCGCCGGAAAATGGAAAAATCGCCCAAAAGACAGAGGATATTGTAGGACCGTATGAACTGCATGATTTCTATTTATATTATGTGATGCGATTTGGCTTTGCTCCGGCAAAAATATATCGCCTGGCACAGGTGGCATTTGCGGGGCAGTACGACAATGCAGTGATTTTGAAATGGTTAAAGACCTTCTACCGCCGTTTCTTCTCACAGCAGTTTAAACGTTCCTGTCTGCCGGATGGACCAAAGGTCGGTACGGTAGCAGTATCACCAAGAGGTGATTTGCGAATGCCAAGTGATGCATCAGTGCGTATCTGGATGGATGAAATCGAACATTTGAAATAAAAGAACTGCTGCTCAAAATGGAGCAGCAGTTCTTTTATAAAAACTATATGTGCTTAAGCTGTTTTTCAAAAGATTCTTTTGCCTTGCTGCGGCCGAAAGCAAAGTTCCTGCCGTAGACGAAAGAGTACATGACAGCAGCCATTACAAATGCAGTAACCACATCAAATACAGAATGCTGTTTTAAGAACATGGTTGCAAGAATAATGCTGGCCATAAGAATGAAAGAAGCCAGCTTTAACTTCGGACGATTCTTAAATTCTTTACTGTTACAGATTGCAATGTGAACACCGAGCGAATTATAAACATGAATACTTGGAAACAGGTTTGTCGGTGTATCGGTTGCATAAAGCCAGGCTACCATATGGGTGAAGACATTGTCATGCTCAAAGGAATGCGGGCGGAGATAATGTCCGTTTGGATAGAGGCTGGATACTACCAGAAATACAGTCATTCCCACAAACAGGAATGTACAGAGCCGGTAATAATCTTCTTTATTTTTGAAGAAAAAGTAAAGAACCGCATATGCAACATATCCAAACCATAACATATATGGTACGATGAAAAATTCTATAAATGGGATTTTATCATCCAGTGCAGTATGTATTACGTTGAAATTTGAAGTCACATGTTTTTCCAGATAGGCAAACCATGGAAAATATATGAATACATACAGCAGAACCCATGCGTGCTTATATTTTTGAAAAAATGCTTTGAGATTTTGCTTAAAGTTACCTTTTTTCAATATCGGATTCCCCTTCTTTAATGTAAGAATACTACTTCTATTTTGGAATTCTAGCACAGCATTTTTTAAAAAACAATGCTATAAAATTGAATTTAATAATTTTTATGGAATTCTTAAGATTTTAATGGAAAAGGAACATTTTCATTGTGCAAGAATACAAGAAAATGTATTTCATTTTTTAAATAAATATTACAAATGCGGGATTTCATTGACAAAGAAAAACGGTCAACTATAATGGAAACTAGCAAAATAGAAAGGTTAAGGGATATGAAGAAGAATGAAGAGAAACAGCAGGAAACTGCGAAGGAAAAAATGAGCAGAAAAAAACTTCTTTGTGTAATCGGAATTCCTGTAGGAATATTAGTTGTGATTTATCTGGTGCTGGCACTGTTTTTTCAGAGCCATTTTGCATTTCGTACCACGATAAATAATGTGGGGGTATCCGCTTCCTCAACCAGTGGTGTGGAAAAGAAGATTACGAAGCAGGCATCCAGGTATGAGATGAAGCTGGTGGAGCGTGAGGATAAGACAGAGAGCATCAATGGAACAGACATTGACATGGAGCCGGTATTTGATAAGCAGGTAAAAGAGCTTTTAAAGAAGCAGAATGGATTTGCATGGCCGTACTATCTTATTTCTCCACGGAAATACGAAGTGGAAACCATGATAACTTTTGATGAAGAAAAATTGAAGGATGTTCTGGATAATTTGTCCTGTATGGATGAAGGCAAATGGACGGATTCCGAAAATGCAAAGATTAAGGATTATACAAAGGATGGCTATGAAGTGCAGCCGGAGGTATATGGAACAAAAATCGATAAAGAAGCATTTACGGAGAAAATCAAAGAAGCCTTGGATAAAATGCAGCCGGAATTTGACCTTTCCGGGGAAGGCTGTTATGAAGACCCTAAGGTAAAAGAAGAGGATGATGTATTTCAGGATGCATTGGATACTTTGAATAAATATACCCAGATGAAGATTACCTATCAGGCAGAAGGCAAGGATGATGTGGTTTTGGATGGAGAAACCATCAGTACCTGGCTTTCTGTGGATGATGATTTCAATGTGTCTGTAGATGATGAGGCATTGAGCGCTTATGTAAAAGCTATGGCAAAAAATTATAATACCGCCTATGGAAACCGGACACTGGATACCTCTTATGGACAGACAGTGACAATTTATGGTGGAAATTACGGATGGTGGGTAGATAATGCAGCTGAAAAGGAAATGATACTGGAGGATTTGAAAGCCGGTAAGGATGTAACAAGAGAGCCGGTTTATTCCCAGACGGCTAACAGCCATGGTGAGAATGACTATGGTAATACATATGTGGAAATCAATCTGACCGCACAGCATTTGTTTTTCTATAAGAACGGATCGCTGGTGGTAGAATCTGATTTTGTCTCCGGTAACCTTGCAAAGAATCATGGAACGCCGTCCGGCTCTTTTGGTGTTACTTATAAGGCAAAGGATGCGGTGCTTCGCGGCGAAGATTATGAGTCTCCGGTATCTTTCTGGATGCCGTTTAACGGTGGTGTTGGAATGCATGATGCCAGCTGGAGAAGTACTTTTGGTGGAACAATTTATAAAAGAAGCGGTTCACATGGATGTATCAATCTTCCATACAGTGCAGCAAAAACAATTTATGAAAATATAGAAGCTGGTTATCCGGTGCTTGTTTATGAACTGCCGGGAACCGAGAGCCAGAAGGGCAAGGATATGGATGCAGCATCTGCAGTAGATGAGGCAATCACCTCCATTGGAACAGTAACCCTGGACTCCGCAGGAACCATTGCATCTGTCCGTTCCCAGTATGATGCTTTATCTGACAGCGCCAAAGCATATGTAAAGAATCTGAATGTGCTGACAGCAGCCGAGTCAGCTCTGTCACAGTTGCAGTATGAACAGGCCCTGCAGGAATTGCAGAATCAGGAAAGTATCGATGCACAGAACGTAACGAATACAATCATGGCATTGCCAGATACGATAACTGCCACAGATGCAGCAGCAGTAGCCAATGCAAGAAATGCCTATAATGCCTTAAGTGAGGGCGCAAAAGCGAAGGTACCACAGAGTGCACTGGACAAGCTGGCAGCTGCTGAAGCAGCATTGTAGGGAATTGGAATAAAGAATAAGAACGCCAGCTTCTGTTCAGACAATTTTAGTATGATGAATGTCTGTAGGAACCACTGAAAATAAATTGAAAATAGAAATAACACCAGCCTCTGCCTGGATGATTACAGCTCTCTCTCGTATCTGAATCATTCAGTCAGAGACTGGTGTTTTTATATAAGATTTTATATTTTCACAGTTATTTATAAATCCTTATCATGCATATGGAAAAATGTTGCCAAATAGCAATTGAGATGTTGCAGACTAGAACGGCAATATTGCAAAGAAACAGGGCATATAGTATAATCTTATCAAGAAGTAAAAAATATAAATTATGTTGCTGACGAGCACAAAGACAGATGAATAATATCCTGTGAAAATGTGCCGGATAACAGGAACGGATGAAAATAAATCGAAAGGAGAATGTATTGATGAAGGAGCAGGTTTTGACAAGGTTTAAGGAATTATTTGGGGATGAAGGAGACATCCGTGTGTATTTTGCACCGGGACGTGTGAATCTGATTGGAGAGCATACGGATTACAACGGAGGTCATGTATTTCCATGTGCACTGACCATTGGAACTTATGGCGTGGCAAGAAAACGTGCCGATAAGAAACTGAGATTTTATTCCATGAATTTTGAACAGCTTGGTGTGCTGGAATCTTCCATTGAAGGCTTGAAACCGGAGAAAGAAGCAGACTGGACGAATTATCCGAAGGGTGTTATCTGGGCGTTTGGAGAAAAGGGCATGCAGGTAGATACCGGACTGGATTTGTTATTATTTGGAAATATCCCGAATGGTTCCGGACTTTCTTCTTCTGCATCTGTTGAGGTACTGACCGGATATATCTTAAAGGACTTATTCGGATTTGGTGTAACGAATCAGGATCTGGCTTTAATCGGACAGTTTTCAGAGAATAAATTCAATGGAGTGAACTGTGGCATCATGGATCAGTTTGCCATTGCCATGGGAAAAGCAGAGCATGCAATTTTCTTAGACACGGCTACTTTAAAATATGAATATGCGCCGGTTCGTTTAAAAGATGCTAAAATTGTAATTTCCTGCAGCAATAAGAAGCGTGGTCTGGGTGATTCGAAATATAATGAACGTCGTGCAGAGTGTGAGGAAGCACTGGCAGAATTACAGAAGGTGGTGGACATCAAAAGTCTTGGTGAATTGTCCGAGGAACAGTTTGAAGAATATAAGGGAGCCATCGGAAGTGAGGTCCGCATGCGTCGGGCAAAACATGCGGTATATGAGAACCAGAGAACCCTAAAAGCAGTGGAAGCTTTGAAAGAAAATGATGTGGAAACCTTTGGAAAGCTGATGAATGCATCCCATGTATCCTTAAGGGATGATTATGAAGTAACCGGAATTGAACTGGATACCTTAGTGGAAGAAGCCTGGAAGGTGGATGGAGTCATTGGATCCCGTATGACAGGTGCAGGCTTTGGCGGATGCACCGTCAGTATTGTAAAGGATGAAGCAGTAGAACATTTTATTGAAGCAGTAGGCAGTGCCTATGAAAAGAAAATTGGATACAGCGCAGATTTCTATGTGGTAGAAATTGGAGATGGTCCATCCAGACTGGCATAAGAAACAGGAGGAAAGTCATGATTTGTGAAGATATCTTAAAATTAACAGAATATGGCATGGTAACCGGACTGGTTCCGAAGGAAGATGAAAGATTTACCATCAACCGCCTACTGGAATTGTTTGAATTAGAAGAATTAGATGAGGACGCTGTGGCAGCTTATCAGTCACGGACTCCGATGAGCAGAGAAGAAGCAGAAGAGAGTCTGGAAGAATTATTAAACCGTCTGCTGGATTATGCTTATGAAAAAGGCATTTTAAAGGAAAACAGCGTAGTATACCGAGATTTATTTGATACGAAAATCATGGGAATGCTGATGCCGAGACCAGGTGAAGTAATTCATAAATTTCAGGATCTTTATGAGAAAGATGCAAAAGCGGCAACAGATTATTATTATACCCTTAGCCAGGACAGCAATTATATCCGCAGATATCGTATCATGCGGGATATGAAATGGACCGCAGAGACGGAGTTTGGTGAACTGGATATTACAATTAACTTATCCAAGCCGGAAAAGGACCCGAAAGCCATTGCAGCTGCAAAGCTGGCAAAACAGAGCGGCTATCCGAAATGCCTTTTGTGTAAGGAAAATGAAGGTTATGCAGGAAGAGTCAACCATCCGGCAAGACAGAATCACCGTATTATTCCGGTAACCATCAATCATAGTGACTGGTTCTTACAGTATTCTCCTTATGTGTACTATAATGAGCACTGCATCGTGTTTAATGGAAAGCATACACCGATGAAAATCGAGAAGGCAACCTTTGGAAAACTGCTGGATTTTGTAAAACAGTTTCCACATTATTTCGTCGGTTCCAATGCAGACCTGCCGATTGTAGGAGGCTCGATTTTAAGTCATGATCATTTTCAGGGTGGACATTATGAATTTGCCATGGCAAAGGCACCGCTGGAAAAAGAGATTACCTTTGCGGGCTTTGAAGATGTGAAAGCCGGAATTGTAAAATGGCCGATGTCAGTTATCCGTCTGTCCGCACCGGATACAGAACGGCTGATTGAGCTGGCAGATAAAATACTTCTGACCTGGCGTGGCTATACGGATGAGGCAGCATTTATTTTTGCAGAAACAGACGGGGAGCCACATAATACCATTACACCAATTGCAAGAAAACGAGGCAATAATTACGAACTGGATTTAGTGCTTCGTAATAATATTACAACAAAGGAGCATCCGCTGGGCGTATATCATCCGCATGCGAAGCTTCATCATATTAAGAAGGAAAATATCGGCTTAATCGAGGTAATGGGTCTGGCAGTGCTGCCGGCACGTCTGAAGGACGAGATGGCACAGCTTAAGACGGCAATTCTTTCCAGGGCTGATTTACGGAGCAATGAAGTTTTAAGTAAGCATGCAGACTGGGTAGAGGAATTTTTGCCGAAATATGAGAGCATTACGGAAGAAAATATCGACGGGATTATCCGAAAGGAAATCGGACTGGTATTCCGTGAAGTTCTTCTGGATGCCGGTGTATACAAATGCACCGAAGAAGGAAGAGAAGCATTTTTACGCTTTATTGACACGGTAAATAAATAGAAAAAGATGTTTATCCGGGAGTGGGATTCTGGTTGACATAAGAAAAGAGCATCATTGGCACAAGGTGTTATCCAATTGGAAGGATGAAAAGCACCGCCTTTGATGCTCTTTGTTGTATGTTATGACTCTTGCAAGAAGGAAAGGAATGCATTAATATAAGAGCGATATGATAAATTATGCAAAAGAATAAGGACAGAATGGAGATTTTATGAAACAGCAGATAAAGAGTTCTTTGATATTATTGTTGACCGCAACCATCTGGGGCGTTGCTTTTGTAGCCCAGAGCGTGGGCATGGAATATATTGGTCCCTTTACCTTTAACGCAATCCGATGCGTTCTGGGGGGACTGGTGCTAATCCCGGTTATTCTGGTTTTAAAGAAAAAGAAAGAGATAGGAGCAGAAAATCAGGAAAAAGAGGATAAAAAGACTTTGTGGATAGGCGGAATTGCCTGTGGTGTAATTCTTTGCATTGCATCCAATCTGCAGCAGTTTGGCATTATGGAAGCAAGCGTTGGTAAATCTGGCTTTTTTACGGCGTTGTATATTGTGATGATTCCGGTTATCGGCATCTTTATTGGAAAGCGTCCGGGAATCAAGCTGTGGTTTTGTGTAGCGCTGGCAGTTGTGGGAATGTATCTGCTTTGTATGAAGGACGGCAGTTTTACCATTGAGAGGGCAGACATCATGCTTCTTTTATGTGCACTGGCATTTTCCTTTCATATACTGGTGGTTGATTATTTTTCACCGAAGGTAGGCGGCGTAAAAATGTCCTGCATACAGTTTTTTGTATGCGGAGTACTTTCAGCAGTAGGAATGCTGTTTACAGAGACACCGGATATTTCCAATATTCAGGCGGCATGGCTGCCTTTGTTGTATGCGGGACTTCTTTCCTGCGGCGTTGGCTACACCTTGCAGATTGTAGGACAGAAAGGCATCAACCCGGTTATCGCATCCCTTATTATGAGCCTGGAATCCGTGATTTCCGCACTGGCTGGCTGGGTGATCTTGGGACAGGTATTATCCCCAAAAGAAATTTTAGGCTGCGTATTGATGTTTGTGGCAATTATTATCACGCAGATTCCCATCGGAAACAAGAAAACAGATTGATTTTACGGATAGTCTCAGCTATACTGTAACAGAATAGAAAGAGAAAGAAGGCATAAGATATGTTGTCAAAAAAGATAAAACAGGCAATGGCAGGAAGCTCTGCAATTCGTGCCATGTTTATGGAAGGAAAAGAAATGGCTGCCAGATATGGGGCAGAAAATGTGTATGATTTCAGCCTTGGCAATCCAGCTACACCGGCACCGGAAAAAATTAAGACAGCAATTTATGATATTTTGGATAAAGAAGACCCACTTGTGGTGCATGGATATATGGCAAATGCAGGCTATGAGGAAGTAAGAGAGGCAATTGCAGAGAACTTAAATGAACGCTTCGGAACCAATTTCCATGGGAAGAACCTGATTATGACAGTTGGTGCAGCAGGCGGTCTGAATATTATTTTTAAGACGATTTTAGATCCGGGCAATGAAGTTATGGTATTTGCTCCGTATTTTGGTGAATATAAAAGCTATGCCGCAAACTTCGATGCAAAGATTGTGGAAGTCATGCCAGATGAAGCAGATTTTATGCCGGATTTAGCAGACTTTGAACGAAAAATTACAAAAGATACAAGAGCGGTTATCATCAACAATCCGAACAACCCGACCGGAGTGGTATATTCAGATGCAACCTTAAAAGAGATTGCTAGAATTTTAACTGCGAAGGAAGAGAAATTTGGAACCGACATTTATCTTATTTCCGATGAACCATACCGTGAACTGGTTTACGACGGCGTACAGGAGAATTTCCTGACGAAATATTATAAAGATACGCTGGTAGGATATTCCTTCAGTAAATCTTTATCACTTCCGGGCGAGCGGATCGGTTATGTGGTAGTGCCGGATGAAGCGGCAGATTCCGCAGAATTAATCGAGGGAATTACCGTATCAAACCGTACTCTTGGCTTTGTAAATGCACCATCCCTCATTCAGAAAGCAGTGGCAGAGTGCTTAAAGGAAAAGACTAATCTTGAATTTTATGACCGCAACCGTATTGCTTTATATGAAGGACTGACGAAGCTTGGATTCACCTGCATCAAACCACAGGGAGCATTTTATCTGTGGCTGAAATCTCCGGTTGCAAAGGAAGAAGAATTTGTAGAAGCTGCGAAGAAATACCATTTGATTCTGGTAAAAGGAAGTGCCTTCGGCTATGGCGGTTATGTACGTCTTGCATACTGCACTTCTTATGAGACAGTAGTAAATTCCATGCAGGCATTTGCAAAGCTGGCAGCAGAGTATGGACTGAAGGCAGCAGAATAAAAAATCGGAAAACGAAAGAATGATAAAATCAAGCAGCAGATAGAAGGAGTAAGACATGAAAGCATGGGAAAATAATATACGCAAAGTTATCCCGTATGTTCCGGGAGAACAGCCGAAGAAAGAGAAAATGATAAAACTGAATACCAATGAGAACCCGTATCCACCGGCACCGGGAGTAAAGGATGTTTTAACCTCTTTTGATACCGACCGGCTGCGTCTTTATCCGGATCCAAAGATTGAGAAACTGACGGACGCCATTGCAGAACGATATGGTTTAAATTCCAATCAGGTATTTGTGGGCGTTGGCTCAGATGATGTACTTGCCATGTGCTTTATGACATTTTTTAATTCCAGTCGTCCGATTCTGTTTCCGGATATTACTTATTCTTTCTATGATGTCTGGGCAGAGGAATTCCGTATTCCATATAAACAGATTCCACTGGATAGGAATTTTACGATTCGCCTGGAGGATTATGCTGGGGAAAACGGAGGAATTGTATTTCCAAATCCAAACGCACCGACAGGAAAACTGCTTCCGTTAGAAGATGTGGAACGCATCATTGCACAGAATCCGGATGTCATTGTTATTGTGGATGAAGCATATATTGATTTTGGTGGAACATCAGCATTGCCGCTTATTGATAAATATGACAATGTGCTGGTAGTCCAGACCTTTAGTAAATCCCGTTCCATGGCAGGCATGCGGATTGGATATGCGATGGCACAGCCTGAATTAATCAAATATTTGAATGATGTTAAATATTCATTTAATTCTTACACCTTAAATTCCCTTACGATTGAAATGGGAACGGCTGCTATTTTGGATGAAGCTTATTTTAAAGAGACAACACAGAAGATTATTGCAACGAGAGAGCGTACCAAGGAAGAACTTCGGGCACTGGGATACCGGATGGATGATTCAAAGAGTAACTTCCTCTTTGTAACCCACGATACGATTTCCATGGAGAAGCTGTTTGAAGATTTGAAGAAGGAAGACATTTATGTCCGTCATTTCTCTAAACCGGAGCGGATTGCAAATTACCTGCGTATTACCATTGGTACAGATGAAGAAATGGATACGCTGATTACGTTTTTGAAAAACTATAAACAGTCATAATTCATTAGGAAAGGAGTATTATGTTATTACATTATCTGATCGTATTTTTGGTTTCTATGGTACCATTGGTTGAACTGAGAGGAGCAATTCCGTTTTCGCAGGGGTTTGGACTTCCATTGATACCATCTTATATTATTTCTATCATTGGAAATATGCTGCCGGTACCATTTATTTATTTCTTTGCAAGAAAAGTACTGATTTGGGGTGCAGATAAGCCTGTTATTGGAAAATTTTTCAGCTGGTGTCTGGAAAAAGGTGAAAAGGGTGGTAAGAAGCTGCAGGCAAAGGCTGGAAGAGGATTATTCCTGGCATTACTGCTCTTTGTTGGAATCCCGGTGCCGGGAACCGGAGCCTGGACAGGAACTCTGGCAGCCAGCATCTTAGATATGGATTTTAAATCATCTGTTATTGCAGTGATGCTTGGCGTATTGCTGGCTGGTGTAATTATGATGTTAATCAGTGTTGGTGCATTTTCTATGATTCGCTAACAGGGTGGAATGTAAAAAGGATATCTAAGTGATAAAAGCACAGCATGTATAGTAATGTTATTTACTATATATTCTGTGCTTTTTAAATAATGATTTAATTTCTGATATTTTAAACTACGGTGTGGATGCTTTTTCTGCAAAATCTGTATTTACAAGATCTTCATAAGGAGCGGCACCGGAGAGAACACCGGACTCTTCTAAAATAGTAAGCATTAAGTCATAGCCTTCTTCCCGGAGTATTAAATCTGTGTTCCAGGTTTCCTGGTCGTAGTAGCGGCTTACAATAAGTGTAAGGGTTTTAAGATCTGTTTCACTAAACTGTGGTGCAATGACAGTTGCGATTTCTTCCGGACTGTGACCTGCTACATAATCCATGCCTTTCTGTAAAGCATTGGTGAAATGCTGGATAAGGTCGGCATTTTCCTTAAGATAGCTTTCTTTGGCACAAAAAGCAGTATATGGAAGATAGCCGGAATCCACGCCAATGGACGCTACCACATAGCCGTCACCGGACTGCTCCAAAGCAGTAGCGGATGGTTCAAATTCAATGGTATAATCCCCCTGCCCGCCGGAAAAAGCCGCTGCGGTAGAACCAAAGTCAATACTCTGGTCGATTTTGACTTCGGAAGGAGAAACCCCATTTTCCCGGAGTACATATTCATATACCATTTCCGGTGTGCCACCGGCTCTTCCGCCCAGCACATCTTTTCCAATCATATCTTCATAGGAAAAGGAATCGGTGTTTTCCCTTGCAACCACAAAGTTACCGGCACGCTGGGTAAGCTGTGCAAAATTAATGACATGGTCTTTTGCGCCTTCCGTGTAGGCATAAATGCTTGCCTCCGTTCCCATGAATCCTACATCTGCATCCCCGGAAACAACGGCAGCCATGGTTTTATCCGCTCCAAAGCCGGTGGTCAATGAGAGCTCGATTCCCTCATCTTCAAAGTAGCCTTTTTCGATGGCCACATACATCGGTGCGTAAAAGATGGAATGTGCCACTTCGTTTAATTTTACGGTTGTTAATGCTTTAGAATCATCTGATTTGCAGGCACAAAGCGGGAAGGACATAAGAAGAATTAAGAAAAGAGAAATACCTTTTTTATAAAATCGTTTCATAGAGCATCCTTAAAAGACATTTGTATTATAGTATGAAAGACAGATGAAAATGTGCTATGATGGATAGGATAGGGTTGTCTGAAATTTAGAAAACAGTATTAAGACAAGAGATATAAAAGGAGAACAGAACATGAACGACTACGTAGACCTTCATACTCATACAATTGCAAGCGGACATGCTTACAGTACTATTGAAGCAATGATAAAGGCGGCAGAGCAGAAAGGAATCCGTCTCTTTGGTATTACAGAGCATGCTCCGAAAATGCCGGGAACCTGCAGCGAGTTATATTTTAATAATCTTCGCGTGCTGGAAAGAAAGCATGGAGAAATGTATACGCTGTTTGGCGCAGAACTTAATATCATGGATATGGAAGGGCATGTGGATCTGCCGGAGCGTACCTTAAAGCAGATAGATTTGTGCGTTGCAAGTATGCATGGTCCGTGTTTTCATCCGGGAACCATAGAAGAAAATACGAAAACTTATCTGAATGTGATGAAAAATCCCTATGTAAACATTATCGGACATCCGGATGATTCTTATTATCCGGTGGATTATCGTGCATTGGTGGAAGGTGCAAAGGAACATCATGTATTGTTAGAGGTCAACAATGGCTCCCTGACACCGGGTGGCTTCCGGCAGAATACGAAGGAAAACAGCTGCAAAATGTTAGAACTTTGCAAGGAATATAAAGTTCCGGTTATCATGGATTCCGATGCACATGTGGATACTGCAGTTGGGAATCATCAATATCCATTGGAAGTTATTCAGATGGTAGATTTTCCGGAAGAACTGGTGGTCAATACCAATGTGGAACTGGCGAAGAGTTTTTTGAATTATTTTAAATCACCGGAACATCTATAAGGAGTTATCACAGGTGAGAAAAGAATATCAACAGCGGTATTGACAGAAAACAAGAGTTAGCATAAACTAACTCTTGTAAGGAACATTACAATACACACAAAATACTTTGGACGTAAAGGGAGCAGACTTTTGATGCGGGTCTGCTCCTTTTATATGTCATCCATTAGGGGATTGCGATGTGGGAGAAAAATTTATTAAAAAATTTTGCAGCAGTCGAGGCACATTTGAACATGGATGTGAATTTGTGCCGGTTGCCAGATGAAATGAAAAGTATATCGAAATTCCCAGTGCCCCTTGCAGACATTAGGTGGCATCTGTCCTCGACGGACAGTACCAATATTCTGTCAAAGCAACCGAAAAGACAGTTTATCATCAAGAAAAACAGACCCCTAAGAACGGTTGACATTTCACATAAAAGAAAATCAGATGTGCTTTGACTGCTGCAAAATTCTTTGATTCTAAATGTTATCTCCACATCGCAATCCCCTAATTCTGCCAGTGAATCCCACCCGCATCAAGAACCGCAAACCGGATCAACTCTGCACTGTCCAGGTTCTCATGATGCATATCGATTCCGTTAATTGAATGATTATCATAGGTCGTATAGTAATAAATTCCCTTATCCGCATTGCAGCAGGAGGTGTAGATTGTAATTTCATATTTGTTATCAGCAACTTCACAGCAGCCCCGCTGCTGGTCGACGGAACCTAAGATATGAAAGAACTGGCTGACACTTTCGATTTCTGAACTGCCGGAAATGGAATGTAGTCTGGTGAAAGCAACCCGGATAAAACGGGATTGGGAAGATAAATCGCCCGGCAGACCCAAAGCCCCCATACCGCGGCTGTAAGCCTGTAAGTTGAGCTTGTCGGAAAAATGATTTTCCGGCTGCCTGGATGAGAGAGCCGCATAATTATTTAAAGCAAACATCTGCATTGGAAAAGGTGGATTGTTGGTCAGCACACCGGCAGGATTGTCATAGATATGAAGCCCGTCTGCCATGGATTCCACAACGATGTTTTCACTTTTGTCGGCAATCATCCAGTGAAGCTGTGCTGCCGGAAAATGGCTGGCAAAAACAGTTCCAACGAGATTCATCTGTACTAATTTTTCTTTGGCTTCTGAAACAGAAGCACACTGGCTTAGAATCCATGGAATAAATTCAAATTGTGCAACATTTTCTTTTGTATCAATAATATCAGCATAAGCGGCATTTCCCACAAAGTTAAGCCCTGCCATGCAGACACCTTTTTCATTGCAGGCATCATAATAAAGAGGATAGTCAACACCATTGTCTGGTGCTACATGAGCCATGCCAATCATGGCATAGTGGGAGCTTAAAGTCCCGGCATGACGGAAATGAAAAGGATAGTTGCGAGGGGTGATGGTGACTTCATCACCATAAGAAAATTCATAATCAAGGGTTCTGCCCATGTAGAAGTTCTTTGTTTGATAAGTAGCTGCGGTGCACATAAAATAGCCTCCTTTTATCTTTCTTTTGTATTAGTATTCTGCTGATAAATCAGATTTATGTAATAGGACTATTATAACGTGGATACAGGGGTAAATCAAATTAAGAAATAATGAGAAAAAATATCAATACGAAAGGTTCTATTTTCAATAGCAGGTGTTATAATACAACTGGATTAGAAAGAACTAACATAAAGTAGTAACAACTAAGAAAGGAAGCACATTATGGGAAGATATTATCGGATGTCTAAAAAAGTAACAGAGGATCAGGTAAAAGAAATTCTTCGTGAAACATTAGAATTAGAAGATGTAGAGGAAGCAGAATATGAGGCAGAGACACAGCTTCTTAAAATTGTAACCAAAGATAACCAGTTTGCAGGTGTTATGACCAGAGTGGTAAATATCTGCAG
Organism: Roseburia sp. OM04-10BH; assembly: GCF_003462605.1. NCBI lineage: Bacteria > Bacillati > Bacillota > Clostridia > Lachnospirales > Lachnospiraceae > Roseburia > Roseburia sp. OM04-10BH. The sequence goes on along the minus strand of NZ_QTZI01000014.1, from coordinate 22,985 downwards.
CAGAATCGGCAAAGGAGCAGAATTATCATTTGCAAAATTTGTCATTGAAGGATAGAAAGTGAAGGGATTATTTGAAAACTTGTGAATATTGCGGCGAGATAGATTATCATGAAATTATAGAATGCATTACCTGTGCACTGGATGCAAAGGACCCTTATACGGCGGGGCATTCCCAGCGTGTCAGTGATATGGCTATGAAAGTATGCCAGTTAATTGGCTTAAAAACGGAGAATATACAGCAAATCCATATTGCGGCACATCTCCATGATATTGGAAAAATTGGTGTTCCGGATGCTGTTTTAAATAAAGAAGGAAAGCTTGATGATGAGGAATGGGAGGCAATGAAGAAACATCCCTCTATTGGAGCTGAGATTTTGAGTAAATCAAGACATTTAAAAGAACTGAAATATATCGTGCTCTGTCATCATGAACGATTCGATGGAGAGGGCTATCCGCTTGGACTCAAAGGAGAAGAAATTCCGGTGGGGGCAAGAATCATTGCAATCTGCGATTCCATTGATGCCATGACTTCAAACCGGAGTTATCGCAAAGCACATGATTTTGACTACTGTTATCAGGAAATCAAAAATAATCTTGGCAAGATGTATGATCCGATTATTGGACAGTATGTCTTAGACCACTGGGAAGAAATTATTTCCGTAATCAAAATTTCAAGATAAGATTCTGTTGTTGATAAGAATTCTCAATAACGAAAAAGAGTATGGACAATGGGTTTTAATGGCGGTAAGCTAAAAAACAAACAGAAATAGGAGGAATACATATGTTTGATTTTGTGAAAAAATTTAACTGGAAGAAGACCGGAATCTTTGCTGCCGGTGTATTGTTTGGAACAGCCGGAATTAAAATATTAGGTAGCAAGGATGCAAAGAAAGTCTACACAAACTGTACAGCAGCAGCATTACGTGCAAAGGAATGTGTCATGAAGACTGCTTCTAATATCCAGGAGAATGCAGAGGATATTTATGCAGAGGCACAGCAGATTAATGAAGACAGAGCTGCTAAAGCAGCAGAATATACAGATGAATCTGTAGAAGATGCAACAGAAGAAACTGTAGCAGAATAAACATTGGGCATGCGATTTTGCTCGCTGTTCACGTAAACTATGAGAATCACCTGCAGAATATGCTGTAGGTGATTCTTTATCTAAGGAAGTATGTAATATGAGATTTGTTATAAAACATGAGATAAAAGGAAGACTTCGTATTCATATCATTCAGGGCGGGATGAGTTTCCGCCAGGCAGATATGATGGAATATTACCTGAGTAACTGCAAATGTGTCACTTCAGTGAAAGTAAATGAACGTTTACAGGATGCAGTAGTCTGTTATGTGGGAAATCGTGAGGAGATGATAGAGACACTGCGTCATTTCTCTTATCAGAAAGTGGATGTGCCAGAGACTTTTTTACAGAATTCCGGCAGGGAGCTGAACCGGACTTACTGGGACAAGCTGGTAAATAAAGTGGTACTCCGTATGGGTAGTAAGATGTTCCTGCCATATCCAATCCGTGCAGGAATTACCATGCTCCGTTCTGTAAAATATTTATGGGCGGGCATTTCTACATTGGCGAAGGGCAGGATAGAGGTTCCGGTGCTGGATGGAACAGCTATTGGAGTATCCCTGCTTCGCAATGACATCAATACAGCAGGTTCCATTATGTTCTTACTGGGCATTGGAGAAATCTTAGAGGAGTGGACACACAAGAAATCCGTCGATGATCTGGCAAGAAGTATGTCCTTAAATGTCAGTAAAGTATGGCTGTGTCAGGATGGACAGGAAATACTGGTATCGGCATCTGAGATTAAAGAAGGCGATGAAGTCTGTATTCATATGGGAAATGTCATTCCGTTTGATGGCGTGGTAACGGAAGGGGATGCGATGGTAAATCAGGCATCCTTAACCGGCGAATCCCTTCCGGTGCATAAGAGTGTAGAAGGTTATGTCTATGCCGGAACCGTATTGGAAGAAGGAGAACTGACCATTCGTGTCAAAGAAGTAAATGGCTCCAGCAAATTTGAAAAAATTGTCACGATGATTGAAGAGTCAGAGAAGTTAAAATCTTCCCTGGAAAGTAAAGCCGAGCATCTGGCAGACCGTCTGGTTCCATATACATTACTAGGAACAGGCATTACCTGGCTCTTTACCAGAAATGCCACAAAAGCATTAGCAGTTCTTATGGTGGACTTTTCCTGTGCATTAAAACTTGCAATGCCGGTATCTGTATTGTCTGCAATCCGTGAAGCAAGTGTGCACAATATTACCGTAAAAGGTGGCAAATTCTTAGAGGCAATGGCAGAAGCAGATACCATCGTCTTTGACAAAACAGGTACTCTGACCAAAGCACAGCCTACCGTAGTAGATGTGGTTTCTTTTACGGATAAGCCCACGGAAGAGCTTTTACGTATTGCTGCCTGCTTAGAGGAACATTTCCCTCATTCCATGGCAAAGGCAGTCGTAGATGCAGCCCAGGAAAAGAATCTTGTGCATGAAGAACTACATTCTAAGGTGGAATATATTGTAGCCCACGGAATTTCTTCCACCATAGAAGGAAAGAGTGTGGTAATCGGAAGCTATCACTTTGTATTTGAAGATGAAAAATGTGTGGTTCCGGAAGGCTATGAAGAACAGTTTAACAGCCTTCCATCAGAATATTCACACCTTTATATGGCAATTGAGAACCGCCTTGCAGCCGTTATCTGCATTGAAGATCCGCTTCGTGATGAAGCAGCAGCCGTTGTAAATTCCTTAAAGACAGCCGGAATTAAGAAAGTTGTTATGATGACAGGGGATAGTGAACGTACAGCATCCGCCATTGCAGCAAGAGTGGGCGTAGACGAGTATTACTCCGAGGTACTTCCGGAAGATAAGGCAAGTTTTGTAGAGAAAGCCAAAGCAGAAGGACACAAGGTCATTATGATTGGAGATGGTATCAACGATTCACCGGCATTATCTGCGGCAGATATTGGAATAGCCATCAGTGATGGAGCAGAGATTGCAAGAGAAATTGCAGATGTAACTATCGGTGCAGATAATCTTTATGAGATAGTAACCTTAAAGGTGCTGAGTAATGCATTGATGAAGCGGATTCATAAGAATTACCGGACAATTGTTGGATTCAATACAGGACTGATTGTGCTTGGCGTGGCAGGAGTCCTGCAGCCAACCGTATCTGCATTACTTCATAATACATCTACATTGGTAATTACCTTAAAGAGTATGCAGAATCTTCTGGATTAAAAATTTCCAGAAACAGAAATTTTGAGGTTCAGAAAAAGAAAAAAATTGAAAAGAAAATTTTTCGAAAAACGGTTTACTTTCACACTTTAATATGCTAACATTTTTGTATTGAAAAAAGTATAATACGAAAAGGAGAGGCAGAATGAGTAAGAATGTAAGAACGGAAGCAGTGGATCATTTGTTTGATGCAATCTTAAGCCTTGAAAATAAAGAGGAATGTTATAAATTCTTTGAAGATGTCTGTACGGTAAATGAATTACTGGCATTCTCACAGAGATATGAAGTGGCAAAGATGTTGCGTGAGCAGAGAACTTATCTTGATATTGCAGAGAAAACTGGCGCATCAACGGCAACCATCAGTCGTGTGAATCGTTCCCTGAATTATGGATGTGATGGATATGATATGGTATTTGCAAGAACGAATGTGAAACCTTTGGAAGAAGAGAAAAAAACGGAAAAGAAAAGCGAAGAGTAGAAATAAAATTAAAACGATATTTAAATTTTGTACAAAATTACGCAAATGCTAAAGAAAAGCACCGGTTCGAACCGGTGCTTTTTTCCTGGCATATGGCTTTTTATTCGTTCGACTTTTTTCCGGAAGTCTTTTTCTCAGAAGCTTTTTTCTCTTCGGAAGCTTTCTTTTCTGCAGCACGCTGCTCATCTTCGGCTTCTTTTTCCATTTCTTTTGTCTCGTCAATCAGCTTTTCAATCAACATACGCTTTACAAATACATCAAAGCTTAACATGCAGATAAAAGAAAAGGTATGAAGAAAATCCTGGTCTTCTTCCGGCGCATCTGCAAAGGTGGTAGAACTGGTGTTAAATTTCTTGGTAATATCTTTCATCAGATTTTTTACTTCATCCCGTTCCAGACTGAACACCTCTTCATAGACAGTTGTCAGATTGAATTCTCCTTCTGCATTGAAGAAACGTTTTGCCAGAGGATTTAAGATACTTTCGATATCATTGATACTTAATATGTTTTTGAAATAATAAATGAAAATCAGCATCAGAATATGTTCTTTGCTGTATTTCTTCTTGACCGGCGGTGGAAGCAGATTGTTTTTTGCATAGTTGTTAATCATGGTTTTGGTCAGAATCTTGTCATCGGGATGACGCTTGGAAGCTGCAAGCTGGGTATCCATGAAGGTTGTAATCTGATCCATGTAAAGGTCAATATTTGGAATACTTTCCGGACGGATATAGTCAATCCGCGACAGACTGGATAAAATACTGTTTAATAAATCTTTAGCATCAATTGTCATTTGAATTCACCTCATACCTATTATATAGTATTGAAAACTAGATAACAAGAAGAAAAATGACAGAAAGCATATACAATGACGCTGTGATGTGTAAATGACATTGCGTGATGCAACTACAATAGAATGAACATATGGGGAAAGAACCCATGAATGCGTTCAACGGACAGTACAAAAAGAAATCTAAAAAGAAATACAGAAAATATGTTCCCATCCCCTAAGGAAGTATGGTATACTGAGCGAAGTGGTATTGAGGAGAATAAAGGAGCATTATGAGTATATACGATTCATTAAATGAAGAACAGAAAAAAGGTGTATTTACAACAGAAGGACCTGTGTTGCTGCTGGCGGGCGCAGGCAGCGGAAAGACCCGTGTACTGACCCACCGGGCGGTATATCTGATTGAGGAGCTGGGAGTCAATCCCTATCATATTCTTGCGATTACATTTACCAATAAGGCAGCAGGCGAAATGCGGGAGCGTATTGATGACATGGTGGGTTATGGCTCGGAAAATATCTGGGTATCTACCTTTCATTCTACCTGTGTGAGGATTTTGCGCCGTTTTATTGACCATATCGGATTTGGAACCAACTTTACCATATATGACACAGAAGACCAGAAGACCATTATGAAGGATATTTGCAAGCGTCTGGAAATCGATACGAAGATGTATAAGGAAAAAAGTTTTCTTGCAGCGATTTCTTCTGCAAAGGACGAGCTGATCAGCCCGGAAGCATATGCCCTCCGGGCACAGGGAGATTTCCGGAAAATGAAGGAAGCGGCCGTTTACCGGGAATATCAGCAGGTATTGCGGAAAAATAATGCGCTGGATTTTGACGATTTAATTGTGAAGACGGTAGAGCTCTTCCAGTCAGATATTGAAGTGCTGGATTATTATCAGGAGCGGTTCCGTTATATTATGGTGGACGAGTATCAGGATACCAATACGGCACAGTTCCAGCTGATTAAACTGCTGGCAGGCAAATATAAGAATCTCTGCGTGGTAGGTGATGATGACCAGTCCATTTACAAATTCCGTGGAGCAAACATTTATAATATATTGAATTTTGAAAAAGAATTTCCAAATGCAGTCACCATCAAGCTGGAGCAGAATTACCGTTCCACCCAGAATATTTTAAATGCAGCCAATGGGGTCATTGCAAATAATGTGGGACGAAAGGCAAAACGTCTCTGGACGGAGAATGAGGAAGGCGAAAAAATTGCATTTCATCAGTTTGAAACCGGATTTGATGAAGCAGACTATGTAGCAAAAGATATCCGGAGCAAAGTGCGGGAAGGCATGTATCATTACGGAGACTGTGCCGTATTATACCGTACCAACGCCCAGTCCCGACTTTTCGAGGAACGTTTTATCACAGCCAGCATACCATATAAGATTGTGGGAGGAGTAAACTTCTATTCCAGAAGAGAAATCAAGGATTTACTGGCTTATCTTAAGACCATTGACAATGCCATGGATGATCTGGCGGTACGCCGTATTATCAATGTGCCAAAACGTGGAATTGGAGCAACGACATTAAGCAGGGTGCAGGATTATGCCGATGAAAACGGTCTTACCTTTTATAATGCCTTAAAAATGGCAGAAGAGATTGGCACAATCGGACGGGCATCTGCAAAAATCAGACCGTTTGTAATGCTGATTCAGAGTATGCGGAGCAAGTTGCCGTATATCAGTGTATCAGAGCTTTTGCAGGAAATCATTGAAGAAACCGGTTATGTCCGTGAGCTGGAAGCAGAAAATACAGAGGAAGCACAGCAGCGAATGGAAAATATCGATGAGTTGATTTCCAAAGCGGTTACTTATGAGGAAAGCGAAGAAGAGCCGACCTTAAGCGGATTCTTAGAGGAAGTAGCACTGGTTGCAGATATTGACAGTGTGGATGAGACACAGGACTATGTAGTGCTGATGACGCTGCACAGTGCGAAGGGTCTTGAATTTCCACAGGTTTATCTGGCAGGAATGGAAGACGGACTGTTTCCGGGATTCGGTGCTATCTGTGCGGAAAATCCAACAGCGGAAATCGAAGAAGAACGTCGTCTTGCCTATGTGGGAATCACAAGAGCCAAGGAGCGGTTGTCCATATCCTGCGCAAGAATGCGTATGATACGAGGAGAAACACAGTATAATAAGGTGTCCCGTTTCGTAAAAGAGATTCCGCGGGAACTTTTAGCGGGAACCATCCAGAAGGAAAAAATGCCGGATATTCCGAAACCAAGTATGATGGCGAAAAATGCATTTTCGGCAAAGCCGATGGCACTGCGCAGAACTGGCGTACCGGAGGCAAGAAACTTTGGCAATTCCGCAATGAAAAAGCCGTTGGATTATGCTGTGGGTGATACCGTTTCCCATATGAAATTCGGCACCGGAGTCGTAAAGCAGATTATTGACGGCGGCAGGGATTATGAGGTTACTGTTGATTTTTCCGGTGTAGGTGTGAAGAAGATGTTTGCATCCTTTGCCAAATTGAAAAAGTTATAAAAATTTTATGAATTTGTAATTTTTTCTAGTAGATTGGGGAAACATATGCTATAATGAATTAATAAAAAGAGTTCTAGGTGGCAGGAAAATGAAAAACTGTTGTTGGCATAAAAAGGAGTGGTCAGAAATGGAAAAAATGGAAGAATTAAAGAATTTATTAACCGCAAATGTGAACAAAGTAACAGAATTATTGCATAAAAAGGAGAAAGAGGAAATAATGGAAGAGAAGAAAAAATCAAAAGCTGGTTTAATTTTTGCAATCATTGGTATTGTTGTAGTAGTTGCTGCAGCTGCTTATGGATTATATCGTTTCTTTGCACCAGATTATCTGGAGGATTTTGAAGACGATTTCGATGATGATTTTGAAGATGATTTCTTTGACGAGGATGACGAGGAAGAGAAATAATCATTATCATTTGCATAATTTAACAGGTGAAGATGTAAAGGGCTGTGTGATATCATGCAGCCCTTTTACTGAGTGTGCCGGAAACGCTGCGGATGACATGTGTTTCTGGAAAAGAATTGTTCGTGTGAGGTAAGTATGAAAAAAGGTCAGGTATTACAGGGAACTGTTGCATATGTGGATTTCCCGAATAAGGGAGTCGTAAAAGTAGAAGAAGGAAAGCAGGTAATCGTAAAAAACGTATTACCGGGACAGGAGATTTCCTTTTCTGTAAATAAGGTAAGAAAGGGAAAAGGCGAAGGCCGCTTACTGGAAGTTTTGAAGAAAGCACCAAATGAGCTGCCGGAAGCACCATGCCCGCATTTTGGAATCTGTGGAGGCTGTACTTATCAGAATTTATCCTATGAAGATCAGCTTGCATTAAAAGGACAGCAGGTGAAGAAACTGATGGATGCGGTAGTAGACCCGGAAACCTACAGCTTTGAGGGCGTAAAAGCAAGTCCGAATGAATTCGGATTCCGTAATAAGATGGAATTTACTTTTGGGGATGAATATAAGGATGGCCCCCTTGCTCTTGGCATGCATAAGCGTGGCAGCTTTTATGATATTGTTTCGGTAACGGACTGTAAAATTGTAGATGAAGATTATCGGAAGATATTAAGCTGTGTGCAGCAGTATTTTGCAGAAAAAAAGATTTCCTATTATCACAGAATGCGGCATACCGGATATCTGCGTCATTTACTGGTGCGTAAAGCGGTAAAGACCAAAGAGATCCTGATTGACCTTGTAACGGCAGGTGCAGAGCATATACTGGATGGTCTGACAGAAGCAGTATCTTCAGAAAAAGATTTGCTGACCGGAATGAAAGACGCGTTATGTAAACTTGATTTAGATGGCAGCATTGCAGGAATTCTTCATACGAAAAATGACAGTGTAGCAGATGTAGTAAAGGATGAAGGAACAGAGATTTTATATGGAAAAGATTATTTCTACGAAGAATTATTAGGACTTCGTTTTAGAATCACACCATTTTCTTTCTTCCAGACCAACTCTCTTGGAGCAGAGGTGCTTTACCAGACTGCAAGGGACTATATCGGAGATACGCTGACCGAGAAGGCAGACAAGGTGGTATTCGATTTATACAGCGGAACCGGAACCATTGCACAGATGTTAGCACCTGCCGCAAAAAAGGTAGTGGGTGTGGAAATAGTAGAAGAGGCAGTGGAAGCCGCAAAGGAAAATGCGGCATTAAATGGTCTTGAAAACTGCGAATTTTTAGCCGGCGATGTCTTAAAAGTATTGGACGATATTACCGAAAAACCGGATTTTATCGTATTGGATCCTCCGCGCGATGGCATCCATCCAAAGGCATTGGAGAAGATTATCCACTATGGCGTAGACCGTATGATTTATATTTCCTGTAAGCCAACCAGTCTTGCAAGAGACTTAGAGGTTTTAACCGCCAGAGGATATCAGGTGGAGAGGATGTGCTGCGTGGACATGTTCCCATGGTCCGGAAATATTGAGACGGTTGTTTTGCTTTCCAAGGGTGAGGTCGACTCGAAAAAGATTCGGGTTGAGTTCTCTTTAGAAGATATGGATATGTCCGAATTTCAAGATGGGGCAACCTACACGCAGATCAAGGACTATGTACTGGAACATAGCGGATTAAAGGTATCAAACCTGTATATCTCACAGATTAAGCGGAAATGTGGGATTGAGGTTGGTAAGAACTACAATCTGCCGAAGTCCGAAGATTCCAGACAGCCTCTGTGTCCACCGGAAAAAGAGAAAGCAATCCGAGAAGCATTCAAATATTTTGGGATGATATAACATCCCGTAAAATGGAGGTTTCTTATGGATAGATTGATTTCTTGTAAGTTTAACATGGATACCGCTTGTGTGGAACTGAAATTCTTTGATGGTAGTATGATTGCGATTGATACGATTGCGGTTGAGAACGAGGTTGCCGACAATATGTATCAGAGGTCGGAACTGGATTATCTGATTTACAATGACCCGATTGGATATGCTGATTTGATATTGAACGGAGATTCCAAAACCTATTTGAAAAACTGTTACAGAGTATAAATCTGTGGATACGGCGATTGGAGCGATTTGCCTGGCTCACTAAACCTCTAAGCCCATAGTTATTGGCTAAGGCAGATATTCAACTTTAATTTTAGAAAACATAAATAAAGGCTATCCAATCTTTTTGACTGGGTAGCCTTTGAAAGTTTTGCTCTTTCTACTTTTTAAGAATCAATTTATGAATGACCATGCCGATTATCAAACCAAAGGATGATACTGCCAAATACCAAAGCGAATGTATCAATGCTGTCTCGTTATAGTATATAAACACAGATGGCACAAATGTAATTGCTATGATTATTGGATACAAGTACTTTACTTTCAGATTTGAAATGCTGCCAATTAGAATTGAAAGCAATAATGTTGCTAAAATAAGCAAAACTATCATTCCCATAACGTCTGTTGGTCCTGCAAATAATGGAAATACATAAAACATAAATAATTGAATTAAGAGTATTAGTATCTCCTTCAAGTATTTCTTCATAATCAAAACACCTCCGTTCATATAAACTCTTTTTTATTTCATTTTGCAAAGATTATCTTGATTTGCAGTTTGTCATTGTTGTAGATTGCTCCAATACTTCCGCCCATACGCTCAATCAGCAGCTTGGCGATGGACAATCCCAAACCGGTTGAATTGCGACTGGCTTCTACTGTATAGAAACGGTCAAACAATCTGCCGACCGTCACATAATTCAGATTGTGCGCCGTGTTGCTGAATGTAACACAGCCGTTCTTATCCATGACTACGGACAGATCGCCGTCAGAGTATTTCAGCGCATTGCTGATAATGTTGGAAAAGATACGGTTGACCGCACCTGCATCCAGTTCACGGAAAACCGGTTCCTCCGGCAATTCGATTTCCGGTTGGATGCCTTTTTCCTGCATGACCGCATAGAAAGACAGCAGACTTTCCTCCAATGCCCGGACAACATCCATACGTTCTGGTTTCAGTTCCTGAAAAGAAGTAACCACACTATATCTGAATAGTTCTTCGGTTAGATTTTTTAAAACATCTGTTCTGTTTTGGATTTGAGAAAGATAGCAGTGTACCGTTTCGCTTTTTTCCTCTCGTTCCAATAGGTCAAGATAACCGTTTATCGCCGTAAGCGGAGTTCTCAGGTCATGGGAAATATTGGTGATAGCTTCTTTCAGTTCCAGATCGCCCTGTTGGTAACGATGGCGTTCCTTGCGGAGCAATCGAAGCTGGATATTAATCTCCGAAGCCAGTTTTCTCAGATGAGGGTCGCTGGAAGAAATATCAATCAGAGTGTTTGTGTCGGAGGAAAGACGTTCCTGGAATTCTGTATGAATTTCATCAATACTTTTTTCTATAAAAATAATCTTTGTGATTAGAAAAAATACAACAATTAGCAAAATACAACACAAAATCCAAGGGAACATCTTTCTACCTCCTTACTTTAGGTTCTTTTTCTTAAAGGAACGACTTCCTATAAGAGATGTTGAAAAAATTACAAACGCAGAGCACAATGGAAGAAAAATCAGGTGTTCCACCCCTTCTTCGCAAAGAATTACACCTTGTCCTCCAGGTGTCAGACAGATAAGAAATTCCAGCAGGATACGAAATGTTCCACCGATGAATTTGATATTTTGGGGATGCCATCGCACAGTTGGGTCTGTATCACTCCACATCCATCCATCCAATAACTCTGGTTCTGCAAAACGATCATAAAGGAGCATCCCGATTATGACCATTGCAGCTACAGCTCCCAGACAAAGAAGTGTCGCTGAGTTTTTGTTCTCCGCCAGACTTGCCAACAGACAACATACGCTGGAGAGTGCAACGACCATCAAAAGGCTTGAAAAAATATAAAATGCCATCTCTCCCAAAGAGAGGTTCAGGCTTGCCGTACCCAGTAGCGGAATACCCAGCATCCCATTAACTATCAACCAGATTAGTGCAGTACTCAGTCCAGCACATATGGTCAGGAGAAGATTGGAAAAATAAACTTCTTCACGAGTGTGTCCGCAGATTAGTTTATTGCGCAGAGTTCCATATTCATAGTCTGTTCCCCACAAATATGCGGCAAATACGGCGATAAATGGTCCCATCAGGGGTGAATATCCAAAAAAACGGGCGACCAGCTTATAGATGTATGCATTAGTCAAATTCGTCTGGAAGTAACCGTTGAGGATGATGAATGCGGAAAGCAATACAGCAATCACTAATTCTATTCGAATCATTTTTTTATTCTCTGTACGGTAAAAGGCTGCTCGAAAAAGTTTACGCATTATTATCACCTCCAACCAGAGAGATGTAATAACTCTCCAAACTTTCATCTTTTTCCTGCATAGACAGCACTTCGCAGTTTTCCTTTGCCAGTACAACGGTCAGCTGTGTCACATTGATCTTTGCGAACACATCGGCTGTTGTTGCGGAGATAATTTTATATTCCAGATTCATGGAATCCAGCACACGAGCCAGAGTAGAAGTATCGGTCACTTCCATGCGGACACACTTGCGGCAAACTGTGTCCAGTTCTTCTGCACTCAGTTCCTTCACCATGCGACCATTATCAATGATACCGTAATGAGTAGCCAGACGGGAAAGTTCATCCAGAATGTGACTGGAAATAAGAACTGTAATCTGTTTTTCTCGGTTCAACTTCAAAATCAGTTCTCGCATTTCCACAATACCCTGAGGGTCGAGACCATTTACAGGCTCATCAAGAACAAGAAAGTCGGGATCACCGGCTAATGCGATAGCGATGCCCAGACGCTGCTTCATACCGAGGGAGAAGTTCTTCGCTTTTTTCTCTCCCGTGTTGTCGAGACCTACCAGCTTCAACAATTCCTGAATACAATCAAATGATGGCAGACCAAGAATGAGATACTGGTGCTTCAGATTTTCCTCCGCAGTCATATCCATGTAGATGGACGGTGTTTCCACCACAGCACCCATGCGACGGCGGGATTTGATAATATCCTTGCTGTCATTGCGGATGCCGTACAGAGAAAAGCTACCGGAAGTCGGTTCCTGCAATCCGCAGATCAAGCGGATCAGGGTTGTCTTACCAGCGCCGTTCTTTCCCACAAAGCCATAGATGGAACCTTTGGGAACATTCATAGTAAGACCATTCAATGCCTGAAAGTTTTTATACTTTTTTGTCAGGCTGTTTGTTTGCAAAATATAGTTCATATTGTATTACCTCCTTTGCTGACCTAAGTTTACAAAACAAAAGTCAAGAAAGTGGTCAAGAAAAACGTCAAGATTTGGTCAAGATTTTTTGTTCTGCCAATTTGAAACCAATTCCCCAGACTGTTTCGATATAGTCTACACCGCTGACATCCTGCATCTTTTTACGAAGATTGCTGATGTGCTGCTTCAAAGAACGCTCGGTGCAGTCGGGTGTGTCCAGACTGATTCTGTCAAGCAGGACACTCTTTGAAATTACCTGTTTGGGATTTTCCATCAGCAGTTTTAAGATGGCATACTCCGTTCGGGTCAGCTTCACAGGCTGCTCCTGTACTGTCAGAGAAAGGGAAACCATATCCAAAACCAAATCGCCAACGGAAAGAGATTTGGTTTCGCCATGTTGTTCTGCCTTGCGGAGCTGAACAGTGATACGGGCAAGAAGCTCCTTTGTATCAAAAGGCTTGGTCATGTAATCTGCCGCACCGCCCAGCAGAAGATTTACCTTGTCTTGCACATCTACTTTTGCGCTGAGAACGATAACAGGAATGTTCTCAATGTGGGGCAGAACTTCCTCGCCAGACAATCCCGGCAACATCAGATCCAGCAGCACCAAATCGGGCTTGTTTTGTGAAAGAAGATATAACGCTTCTGTGCCGGAGTATGCACGAAGAACAGAATAGCCCTCTTGCACCAGCACTTCTCTCAGCATATCTCCAATATGAATATCATCATCTATGATTGCGATTGTTTTCATTCTCGTTCCTCGTCAATTTCCTTTTATAGTTCAAACGCTACTATCGTTTCCTTTGGCAACTTCTCGTTTTCGCAGTTTAGAAGGTAGGCTATTGCCTTGTTCGCAAAGCGGTTTGTTTTCATTGTATCCCAATCGGCAAGTCGGACTATTTCTGATGTGCCGTTCTCAAAATCAAATGAAATCTGGCCCCATTCGCCGTCGCAGTCTGCTTGGTATTCGTAGATTGCGGTGGCGATTTTCTTTTTTCGTTTGGTCTTGGATTTCTGTTTCAAGCGGACAGCATGGATTGCGCCCTCGGCAACCAACAATTCTGTCAGTTTGTCCACTGCTCTGCGGTAGGCTCGCTCCGCACCGCTGGCAGTGCTGCCCTCAAACATTACAGCCAGTTCCTCAAAGGTGGGACGGCCTTTCCATGAGCCGACATGCCCGCAGGTCATGCAGATTGCCAGCCGCTTTTCAAGCAAGGTCTGTTCCCGGTAGTTCAGCTTATCAAAAGCTCGCTGCACCTTTTCTGCCTGTATGCCGTTCCAGAGGATGTCGGAGTAGTTCCAAGTATCATCAAGAGCAACATCTTCGCCCGTTTCCTCGCCGTCCTCATCTGTCACATAGAATGGTTGCTGATTGCGGATACCTCGAACAACTCTCAGATATTCTTCCGCAAGGGCAAAGTCACAGTTATACTTTTTGGAAAACTCGCTGACCGCACCCTTGGCAGGATCATAGTCCATCAGCTTTTGGAGCATTTGTTCCCTGCAGGAGAGCTTTATATCTATAAAACGGTCTGTATCGTACAGATCGCCGCCATCCACACCCCAAAAGCCTTTGATGCGCTTATTGAGCTGTGGCTCATAATGGTGGAGGAAGAACGAGAAATATATCAAATTCTTTTCCCGCAAGGCAGACAGGATATATTCATTCAGACTGCCCACCGCTGGCGGTTCCGGTTCCAGTTGGAAGATGCGCTCTGCCATATAGGGAATGATACCATCACCGTGCGGATTGACAGCGTATTTTGGTATGTATCCGGTCATATTCCATGTAAAATCACTTAGCATAGCGCACCTCCTTTCAACGTCCAATTTCAAATTTATTTCTTTTTCTTACTCGCAAAAATTGCAATTATACAGAAAACCAAGAAAAACAAAAATCCTATTTTCATTGACTGTTCCTCCTAACAAATTCAAATGCACTTTTGGGCTTCTTTCTTCAAAGCAACCTGTTCCATTTCTTTCTCATAAGTTCCCTTGGCATAAGCGACATTACTTTTTGCCCGGAGCATCTTATCTTTCGCCAGTTTCTTCATAACCTCTGCTAAATCCTCATCCAGTTTGCCACGCTTGATATAGCGGTTTATGGTATTCAGCCGCTTTTCGTATATCTGGATAACAGGATGATCGTCTGCAAGCTCCCGTTGTTCTCTGCCTTTCAGATTGCCGATCTGTCGGCAGGTGCGGTGTAGCTTGTCCCCCGGCGCATAGCCGCCGCAGTATTTGGTGTGCCTTGCGTTGGTTGTCAGAAACCATTTGCCGCAAATTTTACATTTCTTCGGTGCATGACCGACACACAAGCCCTCAAAGAGATCAGACCGGAACATCCCCACAAAGGATACATAATGGATTCGCTTGACGAGCTTTGCAACTTTTTCGCCGGGACGGATGACCGATACATACTGAACGGAATTGTTCAGGGTAGACATCCAGGCATTGCCCTCCGTGATAGAGAACTCCGGCGGGAAATAGCTGCCGAACATTCTGGCGAAGCCCTCTGCGGTACGGTCTGCTTCATTTCCGTCTGATTTTTCCGCAAAATCAAGCATTGCGGTTTGGTATTCCCCAAGGGAGTATGCCAGATGCCCGAATACAGCAGTATATCGTTGGAGCATCATTGCATCGGCATAGTTCGGGATTTCTTCAAACTGCAAGGAATTAGTTGCGGCTTTTATGGCAAACTCCATATATTTCAGCGCATTGTCCGCAGTAAAGACTTTTTCAATCCGTTCTCTATGTTTTGGAATATTCATATTGGAGAACGGCGGCGTTTCGCTGAGAATATCCACCATTGTCAGCACAGCTTCCTTTGCCATAGGAAAGAGTGCGGAAGCATCCTGTCCGGCGTTTAACATTCCAAGCAGTAGATTGATTTTCTCGCATTGCTCGTTCATTCTTGCGAGGGTATCCGCAGGAACATTCAGCGCATCACAGGCAAGAGTACCGATAGGAAATATTTTGCCCTCATATATGACCGTATCCTGCCAAAAATCCAATGTCATCAGTTCTTGATTCATGCTTGCCCTCCTGTCCTGTTTTTTCACTTTTCTAATTATACCATGCAAATGTGAAGAAATCTACATCATCAGATAAGTTGTCCTGTTTTTTGAAATGAGGTTGTCCTGCTTTTAGCCTGCTTTTTTTCAAATCCGTCATAACCATAGTAGAAAGGGCGAAGCACCTGCCAATCACGGCGGGTGCTTCGTGCTTTCCAGACTATTATGAACGGAGGTTTTTCTATGACAATCTATGAAAACATCAAGGCGGCGATCAGCGTGAAGCAAGCTGCCGAGCACTATGGGCTGAAAGTCAACCGCAGCGGTATGACTTGCTGCCCATTCCACAATGACCGGCATCCGAGCTTGAAGCTGAATGAAGATTATTTCTTCTGCTTCGGTTGCGGAGCCAAGGGAGACGTGATCGACCTTGTGGCAAAGCTGTTCAATCTGAGTAACCATGAAGCAGTGCAAAAGCTGGCTGCGGACTTTGGGCTTGACCCGAAACCGCCCACTGCCGCAGCTATGGTCAAGCCAAAGCGTCCCTATATCCGTCAGTTCCGGGAGGATGAAATGCTGTGTTTCCGGGTGCTGACGGATTATCTGCATCTGTTGGAGGATTGGAAAGTGCGCTATGCACCAAAGACACCGGACGAGCCTTATGATGACCGTTTTGTGGAAGCCTGCCAGATGCACTGCCATATCGAATATATGGCAGATGTGCTGACCGTGGGCGAATTGGAACAGCGTGTAGCTGTTGTGGACAAACTGATGAAGGACGGGTATATCGACTTTCTGAAAGAGTACACTGCACGAAAGAAAAAGGAGGTGGCACACCATGGCGAAGAACCGGAAAACGCCTGATATGAATTTGCCTGTCTGGTTTGATGGGCAGAATATCAATGAAGCTCTGTTTTGTGAAGAATTTCTGCAAGAGAGCAGAATCATCTTTGCAAACAGGGCTTTCTTTACGCCCAATGGACGGGTAACGGATGATATTGTCCTGCGGGGCGAGGTCTACGAAAAGCTGAAAAGCTACACCATCAGCAGCGTACCGCAGAAGATCAAAAACATCATGGAATTGCTGAAACTGGAAGCCATGGTTGAGGATCTTCCTCCCCAGCCTGACCGCATCCATGTTGCCAACGGAACGCTCATGCTGGATGGAAGATTTATCGAGGGGAAAAAGGAAATCGTACAGAGCCGATTGCCTGTTTCCTACAATCCAAACGCTGCTGCACCTGCTCTGTGGCTGAACTTTTTGGACGGTTTGCTCTATGAAGAAGATATTCCCACCTTGCAGGAGTTTATCGGCTACTGCCTGATTCCCTCCAACAAGGGGCAGCGCATGATGGTGATTAAGGGCAACGGCGGCGAGGGCAAATCTCAAATCGGTGCAGTGCTGTCCACCATATTCGGCACGAATATGAAAGACGGCAGTATCGGTAAAATTTTCGAAAACCGCTTCGCCCGTGCCGATCTGGAACACATCCTGCTGTGCGTGGATGATGATATGCGGATGGAAGCTCTGCGCCAGACCAACTATGTAAAATCCATTGTAACCGCACAGGGCAAGATGGATTTGGAACGCAAAGGTAAACAGAGCTATCGGGGCTGGATGTTCGCCCGGTTGATGGCATTCAGCAATGGCGATCTGCAAGCCCTGTATGACCGTAGCGATGGTTTTTACCGTAGACAGCTTGTGCTGACTACCAAGGAAAAGCCCGTGGACAGAGCCGACGATCCCGATCTTGCAGAGAAGATGAAAGCCGAAGCCGAGGGGATTTTCCTCTGGGCATTTGAAGGCTTGCAGCGGCTTGTTGCCAACAACTTTAAGTTTACGGAGAGCGACCGCATCCGTGAAAACCGGGAAGCGGTCAAGCGTGACAATAACAACATTTTTGACTTCATGGATTCCGAGGGATATATCCGGCGCAAGGCGGATGCGTCCATCAGTTCCAAGGACTTTTACGCTATCTATCGCCTGTGGTGTGAGGAAAACTCCCTTGCCCCTCTGAAATCCCGCAGCTTCAGCGATGCCATGGTTGCCAATGCAAAGAAATTTAATTTGGAGCATTGCAACAACATCACCAACTCAGCCGGACGGCGGGTATGGGGATTTATGGGTGTGGAAGCTGTGGCACGACCTAATATAAACGGGTTTTACGACGTTTCGCCATGTACGTACGTACCGGAGGAATGGCAGGACTGATTCCTGTCTTTCGTTTTCTGTATGTATGTACACAGCGTTTTACCTGTTTTCCTTTTTTATAGGAATAATCAGCTGTCAGAACTGACCTGTTTTCGGGCATTGAAAATCAATGGTAATGGAAACAGCAAAGTTCTTGACCGCAGGACGAAACCATTTCACCAAATCGTGCTTCTCCAAACCATGCACCCAGTTTACGAAACAATGGGTGTTTTCACTGTTTCAGACAAAATCCCACGGAACAGCAAAGTGGGATATATGCCTGTATGGACAGAGTATCGCACTCACAAAATGAAAGCGATTTTGGAGAAAGCAGATTTTTCACTGTTCGGTGCATCTGCTCCGCTTTGGGGAGTAGCCTTTGCACCGAATTGTAAATCAAAAGCATCTGGCAGGCTTCCACAAAACGGTCATCCAGAGCATCTTCCGGTGTCTTGGGTGCGTATCGTATTTTCCAATCTTCCAGCAGATGCAGATAATCCGTCAGCACCCGGAAACACAGCATTTCATTCTCCCGGAACTGACGGATATAGGGACGCTTTGGCTTGACCATAGCTGCGGCAGTGGGCGGTTTCGGGTCAAGCCCGAAGTCCGCAGCCAGCTTTTGCGCTGCTTCATAACTGCTCAGATCGAACAGTCTTGCCACAAGGTCGATTACATCCCCCTTGGCTCCGCAGCCGAAGCAGAAGAAATAATCCTCGTTCAGCTTCAAGCTCGGATGCCTGTCGTTGTGGAACGGGCAGCAAGCCATACCATTGCGGTTGACATTCAGCCCGTAGTGTTTTGCGGCTTGCTTTACGCTGATTGCCGCCTTGATGATTTCATAGATTGTCATAGAAAAACCTCCGTTCATAGTATTTAGAAAGCACGAAACACCCGCCGTGATTGGCAGGGGTTTGGCTCCTTCTACTATGGTTATGCCGGATTTTTCAAAAAACAGGCTAATCGGAGGACAACCCCGTTTCAAAAAACAGGACAACTTATGGATAGATGTAGATTTCTTTACATTAGCATGATAGAATTAAGAAAATGAAAAAACAGGACAGGAGGGGCAAGCATGAACCAAGAACTGATGACATTGGATTTTTGGCAGGATACGGTCATATATGAGGGAAAAACACTTCCTGTCGGCGCTCTTGCCTGTGATGCGCTGAATGTCCCTGCGGATACCATCGCAAAGATGAACGAGCAATGCGAGAAAATCAATCTGCTGCTTGGAATATTAAACGCCGGACAGGATGCTTCTGCACTCTGTCCTATTGCAACGGAAGCTGCTCTGACGATGCTTGATATTCTCAGTCAAACACCGCCGTTCTCCTATATGAATATCTCAAAGCACAGAGAACGGATTGAAAAAGTCTTTACTGTGGACAATGCGCTGAAATATGTGGAGTTTGCCATAAAAGCCGCAACCAATTCTTTGCAATTTGAAGAAATCCAGAACTTTGCCGATGCGATGATGCTCCAACGCTATACCGCAGTTTTCGGGCATCTGGCATACTCCCTTGGGGAATACCAAACGGCCATGCTTGATTTTGCAGAAAAATCAGACGGCAATGAAGCAGAACGCACCGCAGAGGGTTTTGCAAAAATGTTCGGCGACTATTTTCCGCCGGAGTTCTCTATCACGGAGGGCAATGCCTGGATGTCTACTTTGAATAATTCCGTTCAGTATATATCGGTCATCCGTCCCGGCGAAAAAGTTGCGAAGCTGGTCAAGCGGATGCACTATGTATCCTTTGTAGGGATGTTCCGGTCTGATCTTTTTGAGGGCTTATGTGTTGGTCATGCCCCGAAAAAATGCAAAATCTGCGGCAAGTGGTTCCTCACCACCAACGCAAGGCACACCAAATACTGCGGCGGCTATGCACCGGGGGACAAGCTGCACCGCACTTGCCGACAGATCGGCAACCTGAAAGGCAGAGAACAACGGGAGCTTGCGGACGATCATCCGGTGAAACAGATTTATGAGAAACGGCTGAACACCATAAACCGCTATGTGAAGCGTGGTACTCTGGACGCTGATCTTGCAGAGGTTATGAAAAAGCTGGCAAAGGATAAAATGCTTCGAGCGCTGAGCAATGTCGCCTATGCCAAAGGTGATTACGAAAAAGAGATGGGACAGGCTGCTTTGAAGAAAGAAGCAAAATTACGGACGAAATGAGGAATATGTAATGGCACAGAAATATGATTTAACTGATATTGGGAATGCGCTTAGCCGGGTTATGGACAATCCTATGACCAAAATAATCCGTTCTGGCTCTATTGGTGTGTTGGGCGTAGTAAACCCAGTTGCGGGAATTGTAGGCGGAATAGGAAATGATCTTCTATCTGAATACAATACCTTCAAACTCGGCCATCTACTGAACGGTCTTGCATCTGGCTTTAATCTCGAAAGAAGATTGAACGAGCTTTACAACTATGTAAACTCCAGCCCGGAAAAGGCTATTATCGTAGCCAATCTGTTCAAACAAACCGTAAATGCAGAATGCCCAAAGGTTTGCGTTATTTATGGTCTAATTCTTGCAAACCATTTAGAAACACTTACAGAATTCACGCACGAAGAATTGATTGTCTGTAAAGCTTTGGAAAACGCTACGGATTATGATCTGAAGAATTTCAAAGAAATAATGGAGAACTATCTTAAGCCAACATCAAATGGAAGAAGAATTGTATTTCCAAAAGACTTTGCAGATATTGCTGCTTTCACCACCACATGCGATTGGTGTGTATATAATAGAATCTTTGTTTCTCGCACAGCAGAGTGGGGTGAAATGGAAGAAGGCATTTTGGATATGAGCACGTACTATTACGAGGCAAATCCTGCATCTGTTCTTCTGGATAATATAAATGCTGCAAGACAAACTTGGAATTATGGTTAATTATTCCCGCTGATTACTTAGAAGGGAGGTGCGCTATGCTAAATGATTTTTCGTGGAACATGACCGGATACATACCGAAGCACCAAGTTAATCCACACGGTGACGGCATCATCCCCTATGTGGCAGAGCGCATCTTCCAACTGGAACCGGAACCGCCAGCGGTGGACAGTCTGAATGAATATATCCTGTCTGCTTTGCGGGAAAAGAATTTGCTATATTTTTCGTTCTTTCTGCACCACTACGAAACGCAGCTCAACAAGCGCATCAAAGGCTTTCTCAGTGTGGACGGCGGCAATCTGTACGACACAGACCGATTTATCGATATAAAGATCTCCTGCCGGGAGCAAATGCTCCAAAAGCTGATGGACTATGATCCTGCCAAGGGTGCGGAGTATGCTACATACATCTATCCGTTCATCTGGGATTCTATGCTCCGTTTCCGCATGGGCGAAGAAAAATGGTCGGTATCCTCTCTGACCAATTACAAAATGGTGCGATCAATGGCGTGGCTGTACCATAACACCAAAGATGCGGTCAACCAGTTTTCCAAGAAGTATAACTGCGACCTTGCTCTTGCGGAAGAATATCTGAAAGTTGTCCGTGGAATCCGCAACCAGCAGCCGTTCTATATAACGGACGAGGACGGCGAGGAAACAGGCGAGGATATAGCCCTTGACGATAGCTGGAACTATACCGACATCCTCTGGAACGGCATACAAGCAGAAAAGGTACAGCGGGCATTTGAGAAGCTGAATTACCGGGAACAGACCTTGCTCGAAAAACGGTTAGCAATCTGTATGACCTGCGGGCGAGTTGGCTCATGGAAGAACCGCCCCACTTTTGAAGAATTGGCGATTATGTTTGAGGGCAGCACAGCCAGCGGTGCAGAGCGAGCCTACCGGAAAGCGGTGGACAAACTGACAGAACTGCTGGTTGCCGAAGGTGCGCTCCATGCTGTCCGGCTGAAACAGAAAACCAAAACCAAGCGCAAAAAGAAAATCGCCGCCGCAATCTACGAATATCAAGCAGACTGCGACGGCGAATGGGGCGAAATTTCAGTTGATTTTGAGAACGGCACAGCAGAGATTATCCGACTTGCTGATTGGGATACAATTAAAACGAACTGGTTTGCCAAGGAGGCGATCCGGTATATTTTATCATTGTCGCCTGATGCTCTTACAAAATATATGCTCGTCCCCCTTGAGCCGCCACTTATATCTTGAATCCTTACAACCACTGTAAGTGGTATTTGCTGTGTTCCCATGCTATCATTTTATTACAAATGATAGGAGGTATTCACATGAAACCCATTTTGAATATTGAAAATTTAACAAAAATCTATGGCAATGTGCCAAGTCAAACAAAGGCACTGAATGGGATCACCTTCCAGGTGATGCCGGGAGAGTTTCTCGGCATTATGGGAAGCAGCGGTTCCGGTAAATCCACACTGCTCAATTGTATTGCGACTGTGATTCAACCCACAGGTGGAAGCATTCAGGTGGAAGGCGATACTCTGCAATCCCTCAAGGGAAAGGCTCTTGCAGAGTACCGTGGCAAAAAAGTTGGTTATCTATTCCAGAACTTTGAATTGCTGGACAACCTGACTGGCAGGGAAAACATCCTGCTCCCGACTTCCTTGCATGGGGTATCCGAAGCAGAAAGCAGCCAGCGGCTGAAGCAGTTGGCTGACTATCTGGAAATCACTGATGTTCTGGATAAGTTTCCGTCCAAGATGTCCGGCGGCCAGCGTCAGCGTGTTGCGGCAGCAAGGGCTCTGATCTTACATCCCCAAATGATCCTTGCCGATGAACCGACGGGTGCGCTGGATTCTAAGAACGCAAGAAGTCTTATGGAGAAGCTGTCCGGCCTGAATCGTGACGAACAAGCTACGATCCTGATGGTAACCCATGATTCCAATGCCGCCAGCTTTTGCAAGCGCATTCTGTTCATCCAGGACGGCGTGATCTTTCATGAGCTTCGGCGTGGAGACGAAAGCCAGCAGGAGTTCTACGGGCGCATCCTGAAGGTGATGGCGCAACTGGGAGGGGGCAGCGCAAATGTTCTCTAATCTCATTCTTCGGAACAGCCACCGCAGCCGAAAGGAAAACGGTCTGTTTTTCAGCTCCCTGGTGATTTCTATTGTTGCCTTTTACATGATTCTTTCCATCTCCACTCAAGATGTGATGCTCTTTTTGCAGAAAATGGA
>NZ_QTZI01000013.1:0-86373 GCF_003462605.1 Roseburia sp. OM04-10BH | reverse complement strand
AGATGGATAAATCTTTTACAGAATGGGATTAGCCATCAACACGTTTTGTCCTATAACCCGATATATGTATGTCTGCAGCAGTGTGGTGTACGATTAATATTAAGTTGTTCCATAAGTGGTTTGAAATAGCTATCATAGTAGTTCCTGTATTCAAAATGTTTTCCGTCTTCTGTATGAAGCAGATATTCACATTCGGGGCAGGATTCATACCAGGCTTTGTAGTATGGCAGAACTTTGTCGGCGATTGGAACTTTTCTGATACCATTCTCTGTTTTACTACAGATAACATCAAAATACTGTTCATCCAGATGAACATTTTCTTTCTTTAGATCGAGCAGTTCTGAAATTCTGACGCCACTATATATGAGCATCAGTACTATCTGATAATATTTGTCTTCCTTCTGCACCCATAGAAGGTCAATCTCATTTTTCTCAAATTTGTTTCTGTCGTATTTGTTAGGATTGCGATCCTTGTACTGAACAACATCTACATAGCTTGAATAATCTTTGTTGCATATATCATTCTTTAAGGCGTAATCATATAGCTGATTAAATAAGACTTTGATTTTCTTTAGTGTGGGATAATTCTTTCCACAGGTATCAATAACTGTCTGTAAATCAACAAGTTTGATATCCTTAAATACTTTGTTGTAAAGGGATTCACATGTCTTATACGATGCAGTATATCCTTTTACATTAGATTCAGAAATTGTTGGAAACTTACGCTTCGACCATTCATCATATACATTTGAAAATGTCATCTTGGCGGCAGTAGTATCAAATGGATTGTTGTTATATTCAGCAAGCATTTGCAAGCCTTCAGCTCTGGTAGCTGCATATCCAATTGTAATCATATCCTGAACCTGTTTGTCTTTTCCCTTATCATAGTGCCAGCCTACAGTCTTTCGCACGATATAAGGTTTTCTTCTCTTGCCGGAAAGTTTTACAACGCTTCCGTATCCGTTGGGTAACTTCATAAGCACCATCCTTTCGCTATTTACTAGAAAGCTGATAGCAAACGGATAAAATGATTATTATTCGTGGGTTACCTTTGTCACACTTGGGCGAATTGTTTTCCATATCTCATAGTTGTCCTGTGTCTGGCTGCCAGATGCAAGAAGTTCTTTCATAGCCTGCCAGTCCTTTAAGAACTGTACAAGATTCTTATCAGAGAAAAATATTCCCGGCTCGCCATCAATGTCTTTGAGAGACACATCAAACTTTTCATCAATTGCAAATAGTAATGGTAGTACATCACCATCAGCTTCAATATCAAATTCTGCTAATGAATTGACATTTACATTAAGTGCTTCTGCAATCTTTCTTAATTGTTCCGGTTTAGGAATATTTTTTCCTAATTCATACTTGCGGATTGCAACTTCGTGTATTCCGCATGCTTCACCTAATTCCTTTTGGGTTAAACCACGAAAGGTTCGTATCAATTTAATCTTTTTACCTGTATTCATTGCTTCAACCTCCTGTAGTTGTAAATGTAACATACTAATAAATGATAGCCAACATTAAAATTTAAACTATTGACAGAGCAAATAAAGGTCTGCATAATGCAAACATAACAGAGCAAGAAGTGCTCTACAACAGAGGAGGTGGTAAATATGCCAGATGTTATTTATAAGGTTGATTTGCCAGCTTTTACAGGAAGAAATGTACCAATAAAGGAGATTGCAAGTGCGATAGGTAAGGATGCACAGTATGTAAGGCTGGGATTACAACAAGGAATACTCAAATTCGGATCAGCGATAAAAGTGGAAAATTCAAATGAATATAGCTATTATTGTCCGGATAAACGAGTGTGGGAAGAAACAGGATATTTTAACAAAGAAGCAGTATGACAAGGAGGAAGATTATGAATGAACAACAGAAGGTAGAATTGAAACTCATTCACATGGAAGATGCGATTTCAAAAGAAGTTGAATGGCTTTGGTATCCATATATACCCTATGGAAAGATAACCAATAGTAGAAGGAGATCCAGGAGAAGGAAAAACAACTCTGGTATTAAAGTTAGCGGCAGCCCTTAGCAGGGGCTTGCCACTTTCCTGTAATGATGACAGGGAACGAGAACCAATTCATATTATTTATCAGACAGCAGAGGATAGAATTGATGATACGATAAAGCCAAGACTTGAAAAGGCGGGTGCGGATTGTTCCATGATACGAGTGATTGATGAAACTGAAAAAGAATTAAGTATGACAGATGACAGGCTGGAGCAGGCGATTGTTGAGACTGGAGCGAGAATGGTTATTCTTGATCCGATACAGGCGTATATAGGGGCAAAGGTTGATATGTACAGGGCAAATGAAATAAGACCAGTGTTAAAGCATTTGGGAATGATTGCTGAAAAATATAACTGTGCAATAGTTTTTATCGGTCATATGAATAAGGCGGCTGGAAGTAAGTCAACCTACAGAGGTTTAGGCTCGATTGATATTCAGGCAACAGCAAGGAGCGTGTTGTTGGTAGCAAGACTTCGGGACAAGCCTAATATAAGAATAATGGCACATGATAAATCATCACTTGCACCAACAGGAGATGCTATAGGATTCGAGATGACAGAGGATAGTGGAATGGTATGCATAGGACCTTATGATATCAGTATAGATGAGCTTCTGTCGGGTAATGAAGGGAGAGGTAAAAAGAAGCTGGATATAGCAGAGAATTTTATCAAAGAGTACTTCGGCTCAAGCAAAGAAATCATATCGAATGATATTTTGCAAGAGGCAGTAAGAAGAGGAATAAAGAGGAACACTCTGTTATCAGCAAAGAAAAAACTGGGAATTACTTCGGGTAAAGCTAAAGCGGAGGATGGAACAAGTTATTGGACTTGGCTCTTACCACAATAAAGAATTTAATAATCTGAATGTTTGAGGAAACAGATTCTAAATTTTTATAAGAGTTTAGAGTCTGTACTTCTTAAAAGGACAGATTATTAAATTCTTGATATGTAACACATATGTATCAGTTGTATCGGACTGGTGTATATGTAACCCTCGGAGAGCCCCCGCAGTTATGACAGAACAATATTCACAATGACGATTGTGGATTTGGACTGACAGAACTGCTAGGGAGTTATCATCTATGGCAGAGCCAAGATGATAACTGCACTGCTCCGATAGAAACACAGATAAGAATAGAATACAGATAAGGAGATGCGAATGGGAAATATTTCATATACAGCTCATGTGAGCAATAAGAAAAGTGCCATTACATCGAAATCTAAGCTAACTGCTGTTGCAAAACACAATCTGAGAAAATATAAGTCATCAGATTACAGCAAAGACAACATTGTTATTGTCTATGGAACATCAAATCTGATTGATGATGTAAAGACAGTATATCACAAAGAATTCGATGAGGTATTAGAAGAATATAATAAAAAGCAGACATGACCTGACCGACGGATAGAAGATTATTTTGAACATGTCGCTGGTAAGGAGCAGGATATGGCGGTAGAGATAATCATTCAGATAGGCGACAGGGAGTTCTGGAAAGAATATGATGATATGAAATCATATATAAAGCTATCGTATGAGATAATATTGGGTGAGCTAATAAAGAGACTTCCACAATTTGTTGTGGCAAATGCAGTAGTTCATCTTGACGAGGATAGTCCTCATATGCATATAGTGGGAGTTCCAGTAGCAGATGGATATAAAAAGGGACTTAGCAAGCAGGTATCAAAGAGAAAAGTGTTTACAAGAGAAGTGCTTTCGCGAGTGCTGCAGGACGAGCTAAGGGAGGTAGCCAATAAAGAGGTCAATGATTGGTTTGGGGAACAAATAAAGGAAAAGTCGAAAGGACGTAATCATGATCTGACAGTTGCGGAATATAAAGTAGCACAGGAAACAGAGCATTTGGAACAGATACAGGAACAGGTGAGTGATGCGGATATTAAGTTGTTTGCTTCACAAATTGCCTATAAGGAATTGGAGCGTAGACAGACTAAGGAACTTAATGAAAAGCGTTCAGAACTTCAATCGGTAAAGCAAGAGCTGGCAAGCGTGACAAACAAAGCAAATGAAGCAGTAGAATTGCTTAATAAGATCAATGCTTTTGTATCATCATTCAGATTATTCGCTCCGACAATAGAAGAATATGCTAATCATGTTGAATCAGATAAGACGATAGAAGCAGGAAACTCATTCAGAGGAATATTTTATGAGATAGGAAAGTTGTTGGAGACATTTAAGGAACTGATAAAAGAAGGATTATGCTGGTTTCCAAGGCTTATGAGGTGGAAAACTTCTAAGGGCGAAGTAGCCCCGGTATTCATAGAGAAAAGCAATGGATATTCATATTCGGTGTATGGATATACGAATGTGGAGACTAGGGAATCTTATAGTAAAGAGTCAATTCAATGGGAGATTAAGGCTGGTAACAGGACAGGAACAGTAGAACAGATGGATGCTAATGTTGAGGCTATGGCTAGGGATTTGCAGGAGATATTAAGGATTGGAGCGGAGCAGAAGAGGTTGTGGGAGGTGTATGAGAGCAGGCAATGATTTTGTTTCAAAGGACAACTGTGAGTTGAGAGATTTCATTCACAGTTGTTTTTTATGATAAATAAAAGAACACATGCTTATGAAAACTTCTTGATATTATTCAGATAACAGAATATAATATAAAATGGATTTAATGGAGGAAGAATGATGGAATTTTTAACAACAAAGGAAATATCACAGAGATGGAATATTAGTGCAAGACGAGTAGCAATTCTATGTGAGGATGGTAGACTCACCGGGGCTATTAAAAAAGGAAAAACATGGCTAATACCATCTAACACGAGAAAACCAAATGATGGAAGATATAAGAGAATGAAAGCATACTATGATAAATTTATAAATCTTGAGAATAAATATAGAGTTATATATCCAGAAAGTGTTAATGCGACATATACAAGTTTGTTGAATTACTCAGATGATTTGAATAAACCATTTCAAAGATGGTATAGGTATAAGGAAGGGTTTTCTGTTGAATTAGTAGAACAGTTGATAAGAGAGTATTCAAAACATAAAGAGGGAATCATACTTGATCCATTTTCGGGAAGTGGAAGTACATTATTGGCCGCAAATGATATGGGATATTCAGGAGTGGGGTTTGAGGTTAATCCCTTTTCTTTCTTTTTATCAAAGTGTAAATTAGAGAAATATACAAAAGAAATCATAGAACAATTTAAGAAAGAATATGAGAAAATACTTCATAATGCTGAGGAGGCAGATGAAGCATATGTATTACCAAAACTATCTATTAGTGAAAAAGTTTTTGCTGATGAAATTGAAAAGTATTATATGAATATTGGTATGCTTATTGAGGAGTGCAAAGCAGATGAAAAAATCATTAATTTATTGAAATTAGGTTGGTTGGCATGTTTAGAACCTTTATGCAATTATAGAAAGGCAGGAAATGGATTAAAAATTAAAAAATATGTTAAGCCTAGAGTGATTACAGTAGATGACGCAAGAGTAATATTTTTAGAAGAATATCAAAATATGTATATTGATTTGCTTAAAAGTAAAAGTATTGGAGATGCAACCATATATAACGAGACTTGCTTACATATGGCAAAGCAAATAAAGCCGGAAAGTGTTGAAGGTATAATTTTTTCGCCTCCTTATGCAAATTGTTTTGACTATACAGAGATTTATAAGTTGGAATTATGGTTTGGTAAGTTTGTGTCAGAATACGCTGATTTAAAGAAATTGAGAAATGCGTCTTTGCATTCTCATCTGAATGGTGATTTAAATATCGAAGTGAAAGCAAAAAGTGAAACATTGACAAAGTTATTGATAGAATTGCAAGAAAAAGAGTTATGGGATAAAAAGATACCAAAAATGTTGCAATTATATTATAATGATATGTTTAAAGTACTAGCTGAAAGTTATGCGTCATTAGTAGACCAGGGGTTTTGTTGTATAGTTGTTGGCAATTCGGCATATGGAGGAATTGTATTTCCAGCTGATTTAATATTGGCTGAGTATGCCGAAAAGATAGGTTTTAAGGTTGATAAAATAGAAGTGGATAGATATATTATTACAAGCTCTCAGCAATATGAGATGACAAAAGAAACTGGAAAATATTTGAGGGAGAGTGTTGTATGCCTAGTAAAGAACAAATAATAGAGGTTGAGTCATTGCCTGTGAATATTCAAACTGGAGCAACTTATACAATAAAGCAGGCAAATCCGAATTCCTATACACATGGAATGTTTAAATATCCATGTAAATTTATACCGGAAATTCCAAGATGGGGAATAAAAACGTACCTTTCTGAAAAGAGAGGGGTTATTTTTGATCCGTTTTCAGGAAGTGGAACAACTTTATTGGAAGCTAATGTAAATGGACTTGATGCATATGGGACAGAAATTGACGATATTGCAAAACTGATAATAAAGGTAAAGACAACTGTTTTAGGTTCAGCACAAATGAAATTACTAGATCAATGCTATTCGGAAATCATAAATACAATTGGGCAAGATGATGTTGAATTGTTTATACCTGCGATTGCTAATTTAGAACATTGGTTTTCTGAAAATACAATAAATGAACTCGGCAGAATGAAAGCATATATTGATAATATTGAGGATAAGGATGTACGAGATTTCTTTAAACTGTGTATGGCTTCAATTATAAAGAGAGTATCTAATGCAGATGATACGTCACCGAAACCATATGTGTCGAATAAAATAATTAAAATTCCTCCGACTGTTGAAAAAGAATTTACATCAGTTTTCCGAAGATATAGGCAAATGATGCAAGAATTAACACATGTCAAAAAAATGGGAAATGCAGTGATTATACAGGGGGATGCATTAGAATTTTCAGTGCCATTAGGAATTGATTTGGCAATTACATCACCGCCATATATTAATGCATTTGATTATGGTAGGACTATGCGACTTGAAAATTTATGGTTGGATACTTTGACTGAGGAAATGTTGAGGAAAAAAAAGAGTCAGTATGTGGGAACCGAAAAAATAAATAGGAAGAAAGAAAAAAGTGAGCTTGGTATTTTGGAAAAAAGTGACTTACTAAAAGCATATTATAATCAGATTGTTGAGCAAGATGAGAAAAGGGCGTTAATTGTAAAGAAGTTTTTTGAAGATATGGAAGATAATTTACGCTGTGTTTATAGTCAGATGAATATATGTGGTAAGTATGTAATTGTTATTGGAAATAGTACAATTAGAAAAGTAAATGTTGAAAGCTGGAGGGTAATAGAAGAAATCGCAAATAAAATAGGTTTCAAAACAGTGCAGTATTTTAACTATGTAATACAAAACCCTTATATAAGAATACCTAGAAAAGGTATGGGAGGAAAGATTAATAAGGATTATGTATTAGTATTGGAGAAAGGAGCTTAGCTATGGCACAAAAAAATAGGACGAAGGAAATATGGTTAATACCTAAGAGAGTAAATTTGCATCAAACAATTTGCTTAATTGACGGAATAATCGAAAGAAAATATGATGGCACGAGTTGGAATCCACAGAAACAGAATAATCTAGGAGTAAATCTTAAAAAGTGGGGAGCAACTAAGGATGGAAAAAACATATCGCCACAAGCAATTCGAACGTTAGTGGCATCAATTCCACAATATTTAGGTTTCCTATATGTTAATACTGATAGTACGCCAAATACAATTTGTCTTACAGAGGCGGGCATGGCCCTGTGGCATAGGCATAAGGATGAGTTAGTGAAAGTCCCGAATCTTGTTGAGGGGAAGGATTTGTTAATAACAGAATCGGAAGTAGTTTTGAAGCAGATGGAAAAACTGCAGATTACAAACCCTGTAATAAATAAAGATTGTGAAAATATATATGTATTTCCGTTTAGATTTATGTTGAGAGTATTGTTGAAGGTTGGGTATTTGGATCAGGAAGAGATTGCATATTTTCTGTTTAAAGTTAGAAATGAAGATGAAGTTGATGTGATAGTTCAAGAGATTGAGAATTTTCGCAAATTGCCTATGGAAAATAGAGAAGCTCTTATTAATGCATTTAAGAGTACACACATTGGAAACATTACATTAGTTAAGGCTTCTTCGGCCGGTTACTTTATTTCGCTTTGCCAAATAACTGGTATTATGAATAAATTGAAAGTGGTTCCTAATAACAGGAATGGAGCAATTGCAGCCCTAAAAATTAATAATACATATATGGAATATGTTGTAGAAATGTTGAATTCAAAATATCAAAATACAGAAATATACGATTTTGAAGATAATTTGCAGTTGTGGATAGATTATATTGGTGATCCTAGCAGAGATTATCCGCCAATAGATATTTCGGTTATAAATAAAGTTAATAGTAGTTTTTTAGTACAGGTATTTAAGGATGGAATATGCAAGTATGATGACCTAATCGATGAAAATGGTGTTTTGCAGTTCCCTATGTTTGTAAATGAGCAATATGATATAAAAATTATAGATATTTCAACTGGAGAAGAGTTGGAAGTGCTTAATATATGCCCTACATTTGAGCGAAGAGAATATGAAATTGAAGGTAAATTAAGTAATCTAGAAGCAGCAAGTGAAACATTAGAGGAAGTAGCAAAGGAAATTAAAGAACATTGTGAGGCAACTAATTTTGCAGGAAAGACATTAAACTATTTAAATACTTTGTCAAAAGTCACAGGTATAGATAAAACTAGTGATAAATCATTAAGGGGAGCTTACTTTGAATATTATGTTTATAAAATGTTGAGTATTCTCAAAGATGATAAAGTTGTTGATGAAGTCATATGGAATGGTAAGATTGGTAAATATGGATTGCCTACTCAAGCACCAGGAGGAAAGACCGGTACACCAGATATTGTATTTACAGTTGATGATTTACATATTGTCATTGAATTGACGACAATAAAGGCTAAGTCATTACAATTTAGTGCAGAAGGTTCATCAGTTCCTGATCATATAAGGTTGTATCAGCAAGAGACAGGGAAAGATGTTGTTGGTGTATTTTGCGCACCTACAATACACGAAAGAAATACAGCAGCGATGAAGTCTACTATTGCTCCATATGGGATTGAACTACATTGCATTACGGATAAAGAGTTGGTTGAGTTATTGTTAACAAAAGATAGAGAAAAGATAAAGAAAATGTAAACACAACTATATTAGATGCATTAATATCAAGACAAAATATATTATCTACTACTGATAGTAGTGGCACTACACGAGAAAAAGTGGATTTTTTGTGTTGCTTATGGATTCTCTGAATGGCATATTGGTTGAAGAACAAAAGGTAAAGAAATTGACAAAATTATTTAAGAAAATGAAAATAGACGGACTTGTTGATGACAGGAAAATTATAGTTAATTCAGAAAAGAATCTCTTGATTAAAAACTAAATATTTTGCAATTTAGTCAAAGATATACAAGGAGAGATAAATATGAATTCCCAATATATTGAAACATTAAAACGACATATTTCAACACACACGGTACGTTCTGCAGAAGACCGCTCTGCAGTAAGCTATTTAGAAAGTGTTTTGAATCCCGAAGGAAGGATTAATACTTCTTTTGCAAGTGATGATAAGTGGCCTAATCATGATGGGGTGTTTGAATATGTTTCAAATCCGGACAAATCTAGACGTCCAGAACAAAATTTTGTTGTACAAATCAAGGGGACACATGATTATACTGAAAGTGATGGGGTTATTTCATACAGTTTAAAGAGTTTAGCCTTTCCAGCATATATAGCATATGAGGTTACTGCTGACCCAGGGATTTTATTTATTGTTCTTAATCCTGACGTAAGAGGAGAAAAACGTATATTCTGGAAGTATATGTCACCTTCATTTATAAAGAATATTAATTTTGAGCAATCAAGTGTAACAATCAAGTTATATAAAGAAGATGAAATCAAAGATACAGATGAAAGTATTGATTTGTTTTGTGACAAATTGGACCAAGTTGTAGATACTCATTTATTTTTAAAGAAGTTAGATAATGATTGTCTGAAAATAGAAGACGCATTGAAAATTGTTCAGTATAGATGCGAAGAGATATCTATGGAAATTGAAAATGTTAGCAAATATCCTAATTTGCGTGATACTATATCAAGAAAGATTGTTAGAGCATTATATGATTTATGTTATTCAGTATTAGTTTTAAATGCCGTGAAGCTTGGATATACGGATATAAATCAGAAATTAGCATGGGAGGTTTCTCAGTTTAAATCCGAAACTAAGTATTTATACAACTTCTTGAGAGGATTAAAGTATATTGGTCTTCGAATACCCGAAGAAGGTCAATCAGAAAGATTGATGCTTAAATATTATAATTATTTATGGGAAATAAGAAGTTTTTTGAAAAAAGATTTTGAAATTGAAGTATTGAATAATTTGTCAAAGTTTCCATTGAACATGGATACATTAGATAAAGAATATTATGAATTAGTTGCGATTAATATTGCAAGTGCTGATTTGACTCCCCAAAATGTACGAGTTTCTAGATATTATATTCAGAAAACAGTCCCTTTTTTTGTTAATGAAGAAAGATACTTTGAGATTACGCTTCAGCTCGCAGGATTATATGCAACAAAATACAATAGGATAACTGTTTACAGCAAACAGTATATTTCAACAAGGTATTCGATTCAAATTGCATATACAGAGACAGAATTAGAGTTATGGGGAATAAAAAATAAAATAAAGATTTTAAATAATTGGAAAGTTGCAATTGATCCTGTATGCTTAAATAAATTGGCTAAAATGTTAATGCTACCTACGAAGATTAATCGTAATTATGGAGAATATGTTTCATTGATGAATTTTTTAACTAGTACAGAGATGGATTTACTGAAAATTGTTAATTTAAGCGACAAAAGATTCAAACAGGTTTATGAGCATATATATGGTTTGACTAAGACACATGATTTTGGAGAGGTTATTTTAAAGATACGTAATAATTATGCAAATCCTTCAAACAAAGTGGGAAGGTATACTATTAGATATGTATTGCTGAATTTGAGAGAAGAAATAATGGAGGCTCTACTGCCAAATCAATATAATAGCAGATCTTTGGATGAACTTTATATTACACGGAAATGTTATCCATTTGAGAAAAAGCCTTTTATATCAAATTTAGCAGGGAAAAGAACAAGCAAAGGAGATATAAAAGATATTATTGAAATTGTGGATGACAGATGTAAATTTGAAAGAGTGCTACCATATTTAAAAATTGAGAAGTTGATTAGTGAAACAGGAGAACTATTTTTTGATAAAAAAATAATTGCAAACGACGAAGCAATAAAGAAATATAATAGTGGGTTAGATTTGTGGGAACGAAATAATGGATTTATGATAAGCGAAAAGGAAGGAGTAGTAACCATTGATTCCTATGAAAGTACAACATTTTTTATACTTAAAAGGTTATTGGATTTATCACATATTCCTAATAGAGAGCAGCAAAAGAGTAATGAGAAATATCTTCGGGAGTGCGGGATAGAGTTTAAAGATGAGTTAAAAAGGATTGCAATGAAATATCTTTTTGTATCGTCTCAAGTAATGTTGATATATGGCGCTGCCGGCACAGGTAAGACAACTCTAATAAAATATATTTCTCGAATGATGAAGCAATCAAAAAAACTGTTCTTGGCAAAAACACATACTGCATTGCAAAATCTACAGAGGAGAGTGTGTGATGCGGGAGATAACGTACAGTTTTCCAGCATAGACAGTGTAATCAAAAGTAATGAGTCTGTGGATTTTGATATTGTATTCGTTGACGAATGTAGTACGATTGACAATCGAACAATGAAAGCACTTCTTGAAAAAATAAGTGAAGGTACTAAACTTGTTTTATCTGGAGATATATATCAGATTGAGTCAATTGATTTTGGAAATTGGTTTTATTATGCAAAAGATATTATTAGTACAAAGGGATCTAATATTGAACTTTTACATACTTGGAGAACGGATAAGGAAGAATTAAATAGTTTATGGGACGAGGTTCGTGAAAAAAGACCTATTATTACTGAAAAATTGTCAATGGATGGACCATTTTCCGAAGATTTGGGTAAGGGTATATTTGATTTAGAAGACGATGAGGTTGTATTGTGCTTGAATTATGATGGGAAGTTTGGCTTAAATAATATGAATCAATACTTCCAAAATGCAAATACAAAAAGTGAAGAATTTTCATGGGCTGAATGGATTTTTAAAATCGGAGATAGAATTATTTTCCTAGATACTAGACGTTCATCATTGTTATATAATAATTTAAAAGGAACGATAGTGAATATAGAAAAAGCTGTCTCATCAATTGTATTTACAATAGATATCAAAACCTATTTGACGGAAGAACAATGTAAGTATGAATCTTTTGAGTATGTTGAAAATACTGATGATGGAACAAGGATAAAGTTAGATGTTATTGCTTGGGATGATGAATTATCAGAAGTAGATAGAATAAAAACGGTAATACCATTTCAGATTGCTTATGCAATTTCAATTCATAAGGCACAGGGATTGGAATATAAGTCAGTTAAGGTTGTAATTCCTTCAAGTAATGCGGAAAGAATTACACATTCTATATTTTATACAGCCATAACGCGTGCAAAAGAAAAATTAAAGATTTTTTGGAGTGCTGAGACCATGAATGATATTGTGAAGAGTTTTACAGAGCAAGAGGTAGAACACAGAACACTTCAGTTGATTAAGGAAAGAATGAATCTTCAGGATGAATGATATATGTGAATATTTAAATGTTGTATATGCGCAAATTTATCTACGACGTTAAAATGAAAGATTCAATATCATGAATATATAAGAGAATTGTTAGGACATTTTAAGTTTTGTGAATAGTTACAAATGGGCAGAGAGGATTATGCGAAGAGATGCCTATGGACACCAATCCTCATCCATAGCATCAGCCCAATCTTGCAACTCACAATCAAGAGCCAAAGCAGCATATTTAAGAGGCTCATCAATCGCAAGATTATCAATAAGCCTTTGGGAGTTAGGTGTAGTATGGAGATTCTTTTCAGCTTCAGCACAGGATAAGAATAGAAGTGTATTATCAGCAAAAGCAATGTCAATTCCGTTCTTGTATTGGTTGTAGTAAGCAAAATGTATTTTCATAGTAGTAGTCCTTTCTTTGCTAAAGTAATGAGTAGCTCTGGGAATGTGTGGGCAGCCAACCGCATACAACATATATGCAACACTGCCATACACAAATCCCCTATTTATGGGCTTTTCATGTTCTCAAAACGTTAGTCGTTTCCGAATTATATTCAAAACATTCAAACAATATTCCCGGAAGCTTTGGGCTTCCGGGATTTTCATCTAAGTACCAGGTCAGGTACACATTTTCCAATATATAGAAATAGTCTTATAAATAGCATTATTTTAACAGAAATCAAGATTATATAATTTCAGATTACCGTTACAATTTAATGGTAAGCATTATCATAATCAGAATATGATTACATTTACAAGCTGCTACTGGCGACTATTGCAGCACAAAATGAGCAATTCAGGGAAAGAGCTGTAGAGGAGAAGACATAGTTACAGCGCAGGATGAGAGATTCGAGAAAAGTGCTGTAGAAAAGAAGGCACAGTTACAGCACAGGATGAGAGATTCGAGAAAAAGGCTGTAGAAAAGATGGCACAGTTACAGCACAAAATGAACATTTCGGGAAAAAAGCTGTAGAAAAGGGTGAAAAGTTACAGCTGAATTTGGGAGAGCCGGAGAAAAAGCTACAGAAGGGGTGATTTAGTTACAGCTGAAAATGAGAGGGGAGAAAAAACAACTGTAATAGAATGGAAAAGTAGAGTTATTTATTGCAATTAATAAGAAGTGGAGGAAATGCATGAAGGGGTTAAGAAAATTATTGATAGAGGAATACTTGAGATTGGAGAAGATTGCTGGAAAGCTGAGAAAAGAATTGGCAGATATGCCAGAGGGAACGCTCAGGGTATCAAAATCTCATAATTATACTCAGTTTTATCATGTGAAAAAAGAGAATGATATGAAATGCCAAAAATTTCTTCAAAAATCCGAGATGGATTTAGTGAGAAAATTAGCTCAAAAAACATATGATGAAAAAGTATTGAGAATAGCAGAAAAACGGCTGCAACAAATGAAATCGCTGGTTGGGACATATCATGATAATGAAATTGAAGAAGTATATAAGAAGGAGCATCCTGCCCGAAAAGCACTCGTGATTCCGGTGGAACCAACAGAGGAGCAATTGGAAATGGAATGGTATAGGAGAGAATACAAGGGAAAAGAATTTCAGGAGGGAATGCCGGTTATTATTACGGAAAAAGGGGAACGTGTGAGATCAAAAACAGAAAAAATGCTGGCAGACTTCTTTTATAGAAAAGAAATCTTATATAGATATGAAAAACCATTATATTTAAAAGGATATGGGATTGTTTATCCGGATTTTACATTCTTTTCCAGAAAAAAGCGAAAGGAAATTTATTGGGAACATGAGGGCATGATGGATAACCCTGAATATGCAAGAGCAGCAATAAGAAAGATTGAATCTTATGAAAAGAACGGAATATATCCGGGTGAAAATTTGATACTTACATTTGAAACTCAGCAGAATGTGCTGGATTTTAAAATTATAGAAGAGATGATAGACAGATATTTACAATAGATATATAAACAAGCAGGGCGCTTTTAAAGCTCCCTGCCAGCCAATAGCCCGGGCATTAGACCAATAGCCCGAGCATTCAGGCAAATAGCCCAGCGCTTAGCCGATAGCCCGAGCATTCAGGTAATAGAGCGTGCATTCAGACATTAGATAATTTCTCTGGAAAATACCCGGAATATCTTCCTGTTATTTCAGAAAAAACCGGATAAGCCTGTCATGAAGAGAAGTATATGGCTGGTATCTCATAGGCAGATCAATCCAGGTTTTTTTATCAACGATGCTTTTGTAATGGGAAAAGGTATCAAATCCGGTTTTACCATGATAAGAACCCATGCCACTTTCACCGAAGCCGCCAAAGCCCATTTCTGTTGTGGCAAGATGAATGATGGTATCGTTGATACAGCCACCACCGAAACCAGTATGGGAAATGACTTCGTCTGCAGTCTTTTTGCTTGAAGTAAAGATATAGAGTGCAAGAGGATGAGCCATGGAATTAATTTTGCCGGTAGCTTCACTCATATGTGAAAAAGTTAATACAGGCATAACCGGACCGAAGATTTCTTCTGACATGACGGCATCTTCAAAAGTCACATGATCCATGACGGTTGGCTCAATCTGCAGCGTTTCTTCGTTGGAATTACCGCCATAAATTACTTTTGAAGAATCAATCAACCTATTGATGCGATGAAAATGCTTTTCGTTGATGATTTTGCCATAATCGGAATTCTCAAGAGGAGATTCCCCATATTGCCGGATGATTTCTTTTTTTATTTCTAAGAGCAAAGCATCTTTGATCTGCTCATCGCAATATACATAATCCGGTGCCACACAGGTCTGGCCGCAGTTGAGATATTTCCCGAATACGATTCGTCTGGCGGCTAATTTCAGGTTGGCATCTGCTGCAACGATGCAGGGACTTTTTCCACCAAGCTCAAGTGTTACCGGAGTAAGGTGGGAAGCTGCATGCTCTAAGACAGTTTTGCCGACCGCCTGACTTCCAGTAAAGAATATATAGTCAAAGTGCGACTGCAAAAGAGCCGTATTTTCTGCCCGGCCACCGGTTACAACTGCTACATATTTCTCTTCAAAACATTCTTTTATCAGAGATGTGATGATGGCACTTGTGTTAGGCGAGTAGGCGCTTGGCTTTAAAATGACAGTATTTCCTGCGGCAATTGCATCGATTAATGGGTCAATGGTTAACAGGAAAGGATAATTCCAGGGGCTCATAATCAGTACAACACCATATGGAGACGGTTTTTTGTAGCTTCTGGAATGAAATTGTGCAAGGGGCGTATGAACGTTTTTTTCTCTGGCAAATTTTCTGGTGTGCTTTATCATATAGGTAAGTTCGCTTAAAGCCAGTCCGGCTTCGCACATATAGCTTTCGTGGGCTGATTTTCCAAGGTCAGCCTTAAGCGCTGCTAAAATTTCATTTTCATGGCTTAAAATAGTATTTTTCAGCTTTTTTAAAGCGGCAATCCGGTAAGCAACAGATAATGTTTCACCGGTTTTAAAATAATTGCGCTGCGTAGAAACAAGTTCTGTTATTTCAGCTTCAGTCATTATTTTTCCTCCTCTGGCATAAGCATATAATAGTATTTTTCGAGCTCTTTTGCATTCATCAGAACTGGAACCGGATAAAGCGGGTTTGCTTCTTTATCGGCATATCTGGAAAGCTCCGGAATATCTTCTTTTTGAATCTCGGAAAAAGTATCACCAATCTGGAAATATTTTTTCATGTCTTTGATGGCAGAGATAAATTTATCAGCAGCTACTTCATAATCATCGGATTCGTCAGCAATACCTGCATAAACAGCAAGTTGGTAAAGCTTTTTGCAAATGGTAGAACCATAATCTTCTAATACCATCGGAAGTATTGTCGCATTGGCAAGTCCGTGTGGAATATTATATTTGCCGCCAAGGGAGTGGGCTACGGCATGGACATAGCCGACATAGGATTTGGTAAAAGCACATCCGGCAAAGAAAGAGGCTTTCAACATTTCTTTTCTTGCTTCTATATTCTGACCGTCGTCATATGCTTTGTAGATATTGTCAAAAATTAATTTAGTTGCTTTTTTAGCATATTTTCTGGTATGCCTTGTAGTAGAACCGCCAATATAAGCTTCTACGGCGTGGGTTAAGGCATCCATACCGGTGGTGGCGGTAAGAGATGGCGGAAGACTTATGGTTACTTTCGGGTCTAATACAGCATATGCAGGAATTAAAGGAAAATCATTGATGGCATATTTATGTCTTGTCTGGGCATCTGTGATAACAGCAGCGAGAGTGGTTTCGCTTCCGGTTCCTGCAGTTGTCGGAATCGCAACCAATAAAGGCAGTTTTTTATGCACTTTTAAGATACCTTTCATTTTGGATAAAGACTGCTTAGGTTTTGCGATTCTTGCACCGACGGCCTTGGCACAGTCGATACTGGAGCCACCACCAAAACCAATGATAGCATCACAATGTTTTTCAAGATAAAGCTCTCTTGCTTCTTCTACATTTGTTGTAGTTGGATTAGCAACCGTCTTATCATAGATAAAATAATGGATGTTATGGTGGTCAAAATGCATAAGCATCCGGTCTAAAAGACCAAATTTGCGGATACCGGCATCTGTAATGATTAATATAGTATCAATGCCTTTTTCTTCAAAAAGCCCGGTCAGTTTGGAAGTGCTGTAAAAAACTTCCGGATGTCTGTAAGGCAAAAAAGGGATTGCAATTTTAAAACATTTCTGAAAAATTCTGCAATATGCAGCTTTACATTTATTCATGATCATCATTCCTTTCTAATTCATCACAATATTGTTCTAAGTTTGCGGAAATTGTTTTTAATGCAGAATAAAAAACAGCCCGGGTTTCATCGGAAAGATCTGAGCCGCCAAAAGATACCGCATTGTTAATTGCGGCATTTACTTTTTGGGCATAAGCAATCCCTTTGGGTGTCAGGATGACCTTGGCGCGGTATTTCCGCTTGTCGGACGTATCTTCTGCGTTGACATATTCTACCAGCCCCTGTTCTAGGAGGTCGGCAAGTGCCCTGGAAATACCAGCCTTGTTTTCTTTGGCGAGAACACAGATTTCAGCGGCAGTAAGACCTTCCGGAGAATTGTTTAGAAAATTCATGCATGTAACATGAGTGCCTTTAAGACCAATTTTGTTCATCTCATATTTCTTTATTTTTACAATGTTTTTGTAAAGCGATGCAATATTGGTGGTAAAGGTTTCAAATCGTTCAATCATAGCTGCCTCCATAAAGCTACGGAAAAGTGTATTATTTTCCGTTATTTACATAAAAAAATGTTGCATACTCAACATATAAAAGCATAACAGTTAAAAGTTGAATAGTCAACATCTTTGCACATATATAGAATAAAAAAGTATTGGAAGCGAACTAATTCAATATAGAAAGAATAAATCTCCGGTTTCAGTCGTAGTTTACAGAAACCACACATCCGGATTGGTGGAAGAGATGCAGACAGCTCCGGCATATGTGGGATACAACCTTAGGCATCAGTGCCGGCAGGATTTCGATGTAATCCGGTTTAACAGAGCGAAGCTGCTTTTCGATGCTGCTGTAAGCCATGGAATCGATGACAAAGAAACGCAGAATCGTGGAAAGTTCTAATTCCCTGGCTCGTTTAATAAGGGCTGGTTTGGTAGTGATAATACCGTCAGCCCGGGTAAATTTCTGAATGAAATCCACGGCAATCTCTTTCCCGGAAAGACCATTAATTAAATCAATGTGTACCATAGCGGTTTTTCCGGCAGATTTCACTTTGTCTACAATATCTGAAATATTGCAGATATCTCCAAACAGAATAAAAATAACCTGGCTGTCACAGGTCAGACATTTTTCTAATCCTGTCATATCTTTAATCGCCGCAATAATCGGTGAATTATCCATAGCGTCTCTACAGTTGGAAAGCATAATATAACCGCCTTTCTGAATCTTTGTAACTATTATACCTGTATTTGAAAAAAATGATAAAGAGAAATGAAAAGAAATATGTTATAATTTAAAGACAAATACATCGCAAAGAGAAAGAGGAAACAAATGGATTTTAATGCAGTTTATCATCAGGCGAGTGACAATTATTGTTATCCGTTGAATGAAGATGAGTTAATTATTAATATTAAGACGGGATATGATGTGCAATCGGTATCCATCATATCAGGAGACCCATTTGCTGCTGGTATCTTAGGTGGCGGAGAGCATTGGGATGGAACGGAAGAGGCAATCATTTATAAGAAGCGTCTGAAAAATCAGATTTGGTGGACAACAACCGTCCGACCGGAGTATAAACGTCTGAAATATTATTTTAAGTTACAGACAGAAAATGAAAGCTGGTTCTATTTTGAGGATGGATTTGTCAGTGATGAGCAGATGCATCTGGAAGGCAGAAGCCGCCAGTGTTTTGTATTTCCGTGGATGAATCCGTGCGATGTGCCACGGACACCTGCCTGGGTAAATGATACCGTATGGTATCAGATTTTCCCGGACCGTTTCTGTAATGGAGACCATTCTATTGACCCGGAGGATGTAGTGCCGTGGCGTGAGCATGGCAGAGTAAAAAATGAGGAATGTTTTGGCGGAGATCTGGCTGGAATCACAAGTAAGCTGGATTACCTGCAGAATCTTGGAATC
The DNA here is from genome assembly GCF_003462605.1 of Roseburia sp. OM04-10BH. Classification (NCBI taxonomy): domain Bacteria; kingdom Bacillati; phylum Bacillota; class Clostridia; order Lachnospirales; family Lachnospiraceae; genus Roseburia; species Roseburia sp. OM04-10BH. The sequence goes on along the minus strand of NZ_QTZI01000013.1, from coordinate 67,097 downwards.
AATGGATTATACCTGACACCAATCAATGAGTCACCATCCAACCATAAGTATGATACGACGGATTATACAAAGATAGACCCACGGTTCGGAGATGAAGAGACATTGATTCATCTGGTGGAAGAAGCACATAAACGTGGCATCCGTGTAATGTTAGATGGCGTGTTTAATCATTGCGGATATTATTTTGCACCGTGGCAGGATGTTCTTGAAAAAGGACCGGAATCAGAATATTATGACTGGTTTATGATAAATGAATGGCCTTTTGACCGGAATGGAAAGGCTGCAAAGAAAAAACAGATTTATACATTTGCCTTTTATGATGGAATGCCGAAAATCAATACCAATAATCCGGAGGTAAGAAAATATTTTGTAGATATCTGCGCAAACTGGGTGGAACATTATGGTATTGACGGAATCCGTCTGGATGTGGCAAATGAGGTATCTCATCGATTCTGTAAGGAACTGCATGCCAGAGTGAAGGAAATTAACCCGGATATTTATATCCTCGGAGAAATCTGGCACAATGCACTTCCGTGGCTTCGCGGGGATGAATTTGATGCCGTTATGAACTATCCACTGGGACAAAGTATTAAGGATTTCTGGATTGATAAGAGTCTGACCAATGAGGATTTTGAGTATACGATTAACCGCTGCTATACAAGCTATATGCAGCAGACCAATGATGTGCTTTTCAATCTTTTGGATTCGCATGATACAAAGCGGCTTCGCTCGGATGTGAAAAATCTGGATGAGTATTTTGCACAGATTGCAGTATTATTTGCAATGCCAGGCAGTCCTTGCATTTACTATGGAACAGAAATTGCAATGGAGGGAAGCTATGACCCGGATTGCAGACGTTGTATGCCTTGGAAGGACATTGAGGCTGGAAAATATGCTGAACGCAGTAAAATTATTGCAACACTGATTCACCTGCGCAGGCAGGAACCACTTTTAAAAAGCCGCAATTTCCATTTCCCAAATGATTATGCCAAGTACAAGCGTGTTATCCAGTTCCGGAAAGTGGATTTTCCGGATTGTTATGTGGAGGTAATCATCAACTGCTGTGAAGAAGATGTTGAAGTGGAACAGCAGGGAGAAATCCTGCTTGCCCGCCACTACATTGATTCCACACTTTTGTCAAATGGTGTGCTGATAAGAAGAATAAGAAAGTAGGTGTAGTAAAATGAATGAAGATGAAAAGGGATTTGAAATGATTGGACAGAAATTAATACAATCAGAAATAGGGAGTTAAATTATAGCTCCAAGGTAAATGAAAAATAGAACAATGAATGCAATAACAATCCCAATAACAATCCATGTCCAGTGAAAATGCATGTTTTGTGGTTCTCTATCAGCTTCATTGGCATAGAGTGGGTTATATGGCATCGTTCTATGTTGCATAGACTGATTTGGTGTGGAGACACTATTAGCAGAAGTATTAGTATTTCTGTTAGGAGAAAGCAACTGATGTTTTAGGGCAAGAGGGTCACTCTGGTTTAATAATCGCTGATAAAAGGACTGAATCCACAGAGTATCATCTGAGGTAGCGAGCGAACCAGGAGATGTATTGATATCATGGCTGAGCTGATTTCTGAGATAGAGCAGATATTTCAGCTTTTTTAAATCAGAATTCCAGTTGGGAATCATTCTTGCAACTGAAAAGGGAGTATGCTCCATATCTTCAATATAATATTTAATACCGCTTTTATAGTTTTTCTCCCGCTCTTTCTGATACAGATCATCACAAAAGCTGGCTGACTTTTTGTATGCTTCATAAAATTCATTATCGGTTGGTGTCATTTTTTACTCCCCCTATTATTTCTTTGCAATGCGGTCGGCCTCTGTAATCGGACGGAGAACACGGCATGGATTACCGGCGGCAACGACATTGGAAGGAATGTCCTTTGTGACGACGCTTCCGGCACCGATAATGGTATTTCCACCAATGGTGACACCTGGAAGAATGGTGACATCACCGCCCATCCAGACGTTATCGCCAACAGTAATCGGAAGCGCCTTTTCCAGCCCAAGATTGCGTTCTTCGGCGATGGTAGCATGAACGGCTGTATACATGCCGCAGTTTGGACCGATAAAACAGTGGCTGCCAAGAGTGATTGGAGCACAGTCCATCAGATAGGCATTGTGATTGATAAAGCAATCAGAGCCAATGTTACAGTTATAACCATAATCGGTATAAAATGGGGAGAGAATGGTAACACGTTCACCCATTTTTGGAAGCAGTTTTTTAAGAATATCTTCCCGTAGCTCCTTTTCCTTTGGTGCAGTATGGTTGAAAGTGAAATATAAATCTTCGGCTTTCTCACGTTTTTCTGATAATTCCTGGTCATAATTGGCATCATACCAAAGTCCCAGCTTCATTTTTTCTGATTCTGTCATAGGAAACCTCCTGATTCGTTACAAATAGTAATTGTATAAAATTAATTGAAAATCATATTACAAAAACCACACATCCGGATTCGTAGATGAGATGCAGACTGCTCCGGCATTCAGCATGGAAACTACATCTTCTTTATCGGAAATGAGCCCGCCGGTAATAACCGGAACTTTTGAAAGCCGGCATATGCGGGATACAACATTAGGCATCAGTGCCGGCAGGATTTCAATGTAATCCGGTTTTACAGAACGAAGCTGCTTTTCAATGCTGTCATAAGCCATGGAATCAATGACGAAGAATCGCAGAATCGTGGAAAGCTCTAATTCCCTGGCTCGTTTGATAAGGACTGGTTTTGTAGTGATAATTCCGTCGGCGTGGGTGTATTTGCGGATGAAATCCACAGCAATCTCTTTTCCGGATAGGCCATTGATTAAATCGATATGTACCATAGCCGTTTTCCCTGCAGCTTTGACCTTATCTACAATATCTGCAATATTGCAGATGTCTCCAAACAGGATAAAAATAACCTGACTGTCGCAGGTGAGACATTTTTCCAATCCTGCCATATCCTTGATGGCTGCAATAATCGGAGAATTATCCATAGCATCTTTACAATTTGAAAGCATAGTAAAACCGCCTTTCTACGCATCCTATTTTCGTATTTATAAATATTATACCGTCATTTCCGGAAATGATAAAGGAAAACTATAGGATAAAAAATATAAATTTGCGGAATTTTATGAACATACGGAACGCATGTAAAAACAAGTATGCCAGCATCCGACCCCTCAATCAGATACTGGCGCACCAAAACAGTTATTCCCCTGGAATAAATATTTATCAGAATGATGTGAATCATTTGATAACAATGAGATTATAATTTTGCAGGAACATTTTTTGTGGCAACAATATCCACGCCGGTGCCTGCAACGTCCTGAACCAGAATATCTCCGATAGAGACCGGTGCAGGAACAGTGATGCCACAGAGAGCATTGATAATTGCAAAAATCTTTTCTTTTGGGATATCCTCTTTGGTTTTGCAGGACACCATCGGAATCGTGCCACCGGATACCCGGACGGTAGAAGTTACGATTCTGGTTGGATGGGTAACTTCCTTACGGGCATAAGCATCGCCGCGTTTGCAGGTGTTGCCGGTAACATCAAGAATTTCTGCATTTTCCATGGTTACGGTAATAGAGCAGCCTAAAGGGCAGCCGATACAGGTTAATTCACGTTTTTCCATCCTCTTACGCCTCCTCTATACAAATGGTAATCTGCTCTAAATCAGGGCAGTTGGTAAGCTGTTCTTTGGTAAGGACAACGGATTCCATCTCGCCCGGAGCCATAACCGGACGTTTCCGGAAGCTGATACGTTCTTTGCCGAAGTAAGTGGCAATTCCGCAGTTTTTATAAATTTGTCCCACGCGGAACCGGACAGTAACTTTGTCTGCCATAGCCTCCGGCCGGATGTATTTTGGAACGGTATAGCGGACGCCACCGGTTGGAATAATTTCGACAGATGGCTGGCTGCATTCGGAAACGGATGCATCGGAATGCTGGCTGCTGGTATTACATGCATCAGCAGTGTTGCCGGATAAAATATAATGTGCAGCATTCGCTCCGGCGATACCGGCTTCTTCAGAAACATAATCCACCAGGTCATGGACATGCAGGACATTTCCACAGGCAAAAACACCGGAAATACTGGTTTCTAAGCTGTCATTTACAACAGGACCGGAGGTGACCGGATTTAAAGTGACACCGGCACTGCGACTTAATTCATTTTCCGGAATCAGACCACAGGATAAGAGGAGCGTATCGCAGGAATAATATTCTTCTGTACCGGCAATTGGCCTTCCATCGGAGCCGACTTCTGCAATGGTAACACCGGTGACACGCTCTTTTCCTTCAATATCAATAACGGTATGGCTTAATTTCAACGGAATATCAAAGTCATTCAGACATTGAACAATATTACGCTTGAGACCACCGGAATAAGGCATCAGTTCTGCTACGACTTTTACTTTGGCGCCCTCTAAGGTCATGCGGCGTGCCATAATCAGACCGATATCACCGGAGCCTAAGATAACGACTTCTCTGCCAGGCATATAGCCTTCCATATTGACAAGACGCTGTGCCGTTCCGGCGGAGTAGATACCTGCCGGACGATAGCCCGGAATATTAAGGGCACCACGGCTCCGCTCCCTGCAGCCCATGGCAAGGATAATTGCTTTTGCCTGAATCTCGAACATGCCATCTTTCCGGTTCATGGCAGTTATTTTTTTCTTATGGGAGATATCCATTACCATAGTGTTTAATTTGTAAGAGATGCCAAGAGAGAGTACTTTTTCAATAAAGCGGGAAGCATATTCCGGTCCGGTCAGCTCTTCCTTAAAGGTATGAAGTCCAAAACCGTTGTGGATGCACTGGTTTAAAATGCCGCCAAGCTCTTTGTCACGTTCAATAATGAGAATATCATTTATTCCATTTTCTTTTGCGGATACAGCGGCTGCAAGTCCTGCAGGACCGCCGCCAACGATTACTAAATCATATGATTTCATGGCATTTCCTCCTGAATCTCTTTGTTATAACCATAGACAAACTGCGATGAGCCACCACATTTGCTGATGTCCGTCATTTCCATAGGAACTTCTCTGGAAAGAATTTCCATGGTACGCGGGGAACAAAAGCCTGCCTGACAGCGTCCCATGCCTGCTCTGGTACGACGCTTGATGGCATCTAAAGAGCGGGCACCCAGCGGGCGGTGAATAGCATCGAGAATTTCTCCTTCTGAAATCATTTCACAGCGGCAGATAATGTTTCCATAGGCAGGCTGCTTTTTAATCAGTTCATTTCTTTCATCTAAGGAAAGCTCTTCTGGTCGTAAAATTCCTTTGCGGGTGGCAATGAAATTTTCTTTTTCGGTTAAATGCATCTTATCCTGCACCAGTCTGGCCATCATGACGCCAATGGCTGGTGCAGAGGAAAGTCCTGGAGATTCGATACCAGCGGCATCAAAAAAGCCGGGAGCATCAGCTGCTTCGCCGATGATAAAGTCGCCATTATCTTCATGGGCACGTAGTCCTGCAAAAGAAGTAATGACCTGACGCATCGGAAGATTCTTAACGCTGTGGGAGGCTTTTTCGGAAAGAGAAGCAAGTCCTTCTCTGGTGGTATTGCTGCCTTCTTTGTTATCGGTATCCTCTGCGGTCGGACCAACGAGAAGATTGCCGTGAACCGTAGGAGTAACCAGGACACCTTTTCCCATTTTACCCGGTAGCTGGAAAATCGTATGGGATACATGAGTTCCGGCAGATTTATCAAGAAGCTGGTATTCACCTTTACGGGCGGTAATGTGAAGTTTTTTGCTGCTTACCATATTGTGAAAAACATCTGCATATACACCGGTAGCGTTGATAACAGTTTTTGCGGTGATATCCTGCTTATCAGTGGAAATCAGGTATCCATCTTCTAGGCTGGTGATAGAAGTTACAGCAGTATTTAAAAAGAATTCAACGCCATTTGCAACGGCATTTTCCGCGAAGGCAATTGTCATATGAAACGGACAGACGATACCACCTGTGGGTGCGTAGAGAGCACTTGTGACATGGTCGTCTAAATTTGGCTCCATGGTGTGTAAGGCTTCGCGGCCAAGAATGCGTAAGTCTTTGACCCCGTTTTCTTTCCCCTGTTCCAAAAGACGTTCCAATTCGCTGGCATCCTGTTCATCGGTGCAGACCACCAGAGAACCGTTTCGTACAAAAGGAATGTCCAGATCCTTAGAGAGAGTATCCATCATGGCATTTCCTTCTACATTAAGCTTTGCTTTCAGTGTGCCCGGTTTTGCGTCAAATCCGGCGTGGATAATGGCACTGTTGGCTTTGGAGGTTCCGCAGCAGACATCCTCTTCCCGTTCAATGACACAGATGCCTGCCTGATAGCGGGATAACTCTCTGGCAATGGCACAGCCGGTGACTCCGGCACCAATAACTGCAATATCGTACATATAAAACTCCTTTCTGCTGGCAACAAAAAAAGCAAGATAAATAAAAGCGATGCTCTCGCTCTTCTTTACCTTGCTCTCGTCTCTTGGTAATTCAATCTTTATTTATGCATATTATAACATGAATTGGAATGGGTGACAATTCCTTTTTTACAGTAAAATGAAAAACATAATTTAGGCGAGTGACGAGAAAATGTCAGAAAATTTGAAAAACAGGTATCACAAAGTTTTGCCCTATGCTATACTAGAACTATGGGAAAAACAGAGCATCAGAAACTGAAAATATTATATATATTAGAACTGCTGTATGAACAGACGGATGAGAAGCATGCTGTCAGGATGAGGGATATTATAGCATATCTGAATCAGAAAGGTATTTCGGCAGAACGTAAAAGTATTTATCGGGATTTGGAGATGCTGCAGGACTTTGGTGTGGATATTTTAAGGGAACAGGAGTACCGAGGCGGATATTATATCGGAAGCCGTGATTTTGAACTGGCAGAATTGAAACTTTTGGTGGATGCGGTGCAGTCATCGAAGTTCATTACACAGAAGAAATCAAGAGAGCTGATACATAAGTTGGAGAAGCTGGTCAGCGTCTATGAGGCAAAACAGCTTCAGCGTCAGGTAGTGGTAACCAACCGGAATAAGACCATTAATGAGAATATTTATTATAACATTGATATGATTTACAATGGAATTTCCGGAGATGTAAAAATCCGTTTTCAGTATTTTTCGTGGAATATCGAAAAAGAAATGGAGCTTCGACGGGACGGAGCATTTTACGAGGTGAGTCCGCTGGTGCTTTCCTGGGATGACGAGAATTATTATCTCATAGCATATGATGAGGAAGATAGGATTATCAAGCATTTCCGCGTGGATAAGATGCTTAAGATTTCACTGACCAGAAAGAAACGGGAAGGTCTTAAGCAGTTTGAAACCTTTGATATTGCATCTTATTCAAAGAAAACTTTTGGTATGTTTGCCGGTGAGGAAGAAACGGTGACACTGCTTTGTGAAAATGATATGATTGGCGTGGTGATTGACCGGTTTGGGCAGGAAGTAAATGTCAGAAAAGCAGATGATATGCATTTTAGAGCAAGACTTCATGTGGCAGTCAGCGGACAGTTTTACGGCTGGCTTTGTGGTCTTGGAGAAAAGGTTGAGATTATTGAGCCGGCAGAGATGAGAGAAAACTATGTGACATATCTTCAGAGGATACAGAATAAATACAGTTAGCAGGTGATGGGAAGAATGGAGACAGAAGTTAAGTATTGTAAGATGTGCAGAAAGGCATTGCCGCCTTTGTCAGACAGGGAATACTGTTATGCCTGTGAGGAACTGCTTCTTTTTGATAAAGTGCGGGAATTTGTACGAAACAATGATGTAAATGAATATCAGGTGGCAGAGTATTTTGATATTCCGGTACGGATGGTAAAGCAGTGGATTAAAGAGGGAAGAATTGAATATAAAGAAAAGGATAAAGCAGGTATTATGTCGAATTATTGTTCCCGGTGCGGACAGCCGGTTTCCTTTGGAACACTTTGTCCACAGTGCCTGCGTCTTTTAAATGGAGAAAAGGCCAGAATGATTGGCTTCTCAAAACCGGAAGAAGGGGAAGAGGGCGAGATGCGTTTCTTAGACGGAGAAAGAAAGTAAGCAGTACTGCTTTGATTTTAGGTTATATTTGTAAAACAGAAACAGCCTGTGATTTTCATGATGTATCATGAAAATTACAGGCTGTTTTTAAAATAAAGTCTATTTCTGCTTTCTGATTTCAGTTGCTGCTTTAATAAAGCCTTTGAATAAAGGATGTGGACGGTTTGGTCTGGATTTTAATTCCGGATGTGCCTGGGTTGCTACGAACCAAGGATGTCCAGGAATTTCAACCATCTCTACAATACGTCCGTCTGGAGAAAGACCACACAGCTTCATGCCGTTTTCGGTAAGGATATTACGGTAATCATTGTTTACTTCATATCTGTGACGATGTCGTTCATGAATGGTTTCTTCTCCGTAAACCTGATAAGCAAGGGAATCAGTATCCAGAACACATGGGTAAGAACCGAGACGTAAGGTTCCACCGATGTCTTCAATGCCATCCTGATCCGGCATCAGAGCAATAACAGGATGTGTGGTATTCGGGTCCAATTCGATGCTGTGCGCGTCATTGAGTCTGCAGACGTGTCTTGCATATTCAATGATAGCAACCTGCATACCAAGACAGAGACCAAGGTATGGAATTTTATGTTCTCTTGCATATTTTGCAGCAGTAATCATTCCTTCTACACCACGGTCACCGAAACCACCCGGTACAATAATTCCGTCAGAATTACCAAGAATTTCTTCTGCATTTTCATCATTTAATAATTCGGAATCTACCCAGTTTAAATTAACGGTTGCACGCTCGGCAATTCCACCATGTTTTAATGCTTCTACAACAGAGATATAGGCATCATGAAGCTGTGTATATTTTCCGACTAAGGAGATATTTACCTCCTGAATCGGATTGCGTAATGCTTCTACCATATCGGTCCAGTCTTTTAAATCCGGCTCCGGACATGGAAGATGAAGAGAATCGCAGGCAACCTTTGCCAGATTTTCTTTTTCCATGGCAAGTGGTGCTTCGTAGAGATATTCTACGTCCAGATTCTGCAGCACATGGTCATTTGGCACATTACAGAATAAAGCAATTTTATCTTTTAAACCCTGGTCTAAAGGATGCTCGGAACGGCATACGATAATATCCGGCTGGATACCCATTCCCTGTAATTCTTTTACGCTGGACTGTGTCGGTTTGGTCTTTAATTCACCGGATGCCTTGATATAAGGAATCAGTGTTACATGAATCAGAATTGCATTTTCATGTCCGACTTCATGCTGGAACTGTCTGATGGACTCTAAGAAAGGCTGGCTTTCGATATCTCCGACAGTACCACCGACTTCAATGATGGCGATATGTGTATCATTGGAAGTAAAGTTACGGTAGAATCGGCTCTTGATTTCATTGGTAATATGTGGAATTACCTGAACAGTACCTCCACCAAAGTCTCCACGGCGTTCTTTCTGAAGTACAGACCAGTAAACCTTTCCGGTAGTAACGTTAGAATTCTTGGTAAGACTTTCGTCAATGAAACGTTCATAATGGCCTAAATCCAGGTCGGTTTCTGCTCCATCATCGGTAACGAAAACTTCACCGTGCTGGATTGGGTTCATGGTACCCGGGTCAATATTGATATACGGGTCAAATTTCTGCATAGTAACCTTGTAGCCTCTGGCTTTTAACAGACGGCCAAGTGATGCAGCAGTAATGCCCTTTCCGAGACCGGAAACGACTCCACCGGTGACAAAGACGTATTTTACAGGCATGGTAGTTCCTCCTTAAATGTGTGTATATGGTTAAAACTTAGATAGACCGACAGTGAATGCGCCGTCGGTCTCATTTTTTCTCAAACTTAGTCTATTATACAACGACAGTAAAAATAAATCCACAAAAATTTATAAAATATTTAGAAAAGAAAGGAAAACTTAACAGAGTTATTATTGATTTATCCGGGCAGATTACATATAATAAGAACTATATTTTGGGAGAGTTTCGAGAATCATATACGGAGGATACAATGGATAACCTGTTTAATAATGGAAATAATAATCAGAATGGTGGAAATAATAACCAGAATAATGGGAATAATAATCAGAACGGCGATAAAAAGGGCGGTAATGGCCAGATGATACTGGCATTTGTTATCATTACTCTTGTGACGCTGTTCTTTATGAGTCTTTTAAACCGTTGCAGTGCAGATATGACTTCCCAGCGGATTACCTATACGGAATTTGTCCAGATGGTAAAGGATGACAAGGTAGAAAAGGTCGAAGTAGGTGCAAACCAGTATAATATCACACCAAAGTCAGATGATAAGACGCTGGTAAAGATGACCTATTATACCGGATTTATTAAAGATGAAAATTTATTAGATCTCTTAAATAAACACAAGGTAGAAATTGACGGATATATTCCGAATAATACATCGACATGGGTATTTAATATTTTAAGTATTGTATTGCCTTTGATTATTATCTGGATTATTTTTGGCGCAGTCATGAAGAAGGCCGGCGGCGGAATGATGGGAGTCGGCAAGAGCAATGCCAAAGTATATGTAGAAAAGACAACCGGTGTAACCTTTAAGGATGTTGCCGGACAGGATGAAGCAAAAGAATCTTTACAGGAAGTGGTAGATTTCCTGCATAATCCGAAAAAATACCGTGAAATCGGAGCAAAACTTCCGAAGGGAGCATTGCTTGTAGGACCTCCTGGAACCGGTAAAACGCTGCTTGCCAAGGCAGTTGCCGGAGAAGCAAATGTTCCGTTCTTCTCACTGGCCGGTTCTGACTTTGTAGAGATGTTTGTAGGTGTCGGTGCATCCCGGGTAAGAGATTTGTTTAAGGATGCCCAGAAACAGGCACCATGTATCATATTTATTGATGAGATTGATGCCATCGGCAAGAGCCGTGACAGCAGATTCGGCGGTGGAAATGATGAGCGTGAGCAGACCTTAAACCAGCTGCTGGCAGAGATGGATGGATTTGATACTTCAAAGGGGCTTTTAGTTCTGGCAGCAACAAACCGTCCGGAAGTACTGGATAAAGCGTTACTTCGCCCGGGCCGGTTTGACCGTAGAATTATTGTAGATAAACCGGATTTGAAGGGTCGTCTTGAGACGCTGAAGGTACACTCCAAAGATGTGCATATGGATGAATCCGTAGATTTGGAAGCAATTGCTCTGGCAAGTGCAGGACTGGTTGGATCCGATCTTGCAAATATGATTAATGAAGCTGCTATTAATGCAGTAAAACATAACCGTAAATTTGTAAATCAGAGTGATTTGTTTGAAGCCTTTGAAATCGTGGCAGTTGGTGGAAAAGAAAAGAAAGACCGTGCCATGAGTAATCATGAGAAGAAGATTGTTTCTTATCATGAAGTAGGTCATGCAATGGTTACTGCATTACAGAAGAATACAGAACCGGTACAGAAAATTACTATCGTACCAAGAACCATGGGGGCATTGGGATACACCTTGCAGACACCGGAAGAAGAGAAATTTCTTGAGACCAAGGATGAATTAATTGCCAAGATAACGACTTATATGGCAGGCCGTGCAGCAGAAGAACTGGTATTCCATTCTGCAACCAGTGGAGCAGCAAATGATATTGAAAATGCGACCAAGATTGCAAGGGCAATGATTACACAGTTTGGTATGTCAGATAAATTTGGCATGATGAGTTTGGCTTCTGTAGATAATGCATATCTGGATGGCGCAGCACATTTGAATTGCGGCGATGAGACAGCGGCACAGATTGATGAAGAAGTCCGTACCATGATTCATAACTGCTATCAGGAGGCATATCAGCTCTTAGAAGAGAATCGCGAGGTATTAGACCATATTGCGGATTATTTATATGAACATGAAACCATTACGGGTAAAGAATTTATGAAGATATTCCGTGAGTTAAAAGGGCTGCCGGATCCGGATGAGGAAAAGAAGGAAGAAGAGGACCAAAAAGAAGAGAACGGGAATGACGTTTAATATTAAAGAAGAATTAAAGAAGCTTCCGAATCAGCCGGGGGTCTATATCATGCATGATGCCAGTGATGCCATTATCTATGTAGGTAAGGCAGTAAGCCTTCGAAACCGGGTACGTCAGTATTTTCAGGCGTGTCATGACGAAGGAATCAAGAAAGACCAGATGGTAAAGAAGATTACCCGGTTTGAATATATTATCACTGATTCGGAATTAGAAGCACTGGTATTAGAATGCAATTTAATAAAAGAACACAGACCGAAGTATAATACCATGCTCCGGGATGATAAGACTTATCCCTATATAAAGGTGACTCTGGGGGAAGAATTTCCCAGGGTTCTCTTTTGCCGTCAGCTGAAAAAAGACAAATCCAGATATTTTGGTCCATATACCAGTGCCGGTGCGGTGAAAGATACGATAGATTTGTTGAAAAAAATTTATCATTTAAGAACCTGCAACCGGGTATTGCCAAGAGATATTGGAAAAGAACGTCCGTGCCTTAATTACCATATTCATCAGTGTCAGGCACCCTGTCAGGGTTATATTTCCAAAGAGGAGTACCGGGAGAAAATCAATCAGGCAGTAGATTTCTTAAATGGCAATTATCAGCCGGTTTTAAAAGAATTAGAAGAGCGTATGATGCAGGCATCGGAAAATATGGATTTTGAGCGGGCAATTGAGTACCGGGAACTTTTAAACAGTGTAAAACAGGTGGCACAGAAGCAGAAAATCACCAGTTCCGACGGAGAGGATAAAGATATAATAGCTCTTGCAGCCGATGACCGGGATGCGGTAGTTCAGGTATTCTTTATCCGGAGTGGCAGGCTTATAGGAAGAGAACACTTTTATGTAACTATTGCCAATGAAGACAGTAAGGAACAGATACTGACGACATTTTTAAAGCAGTTCTATTCCGGAACACCATATATCCCGAAGGAAATCATGCTGCAATATGCAGTTGAGGATGCAGCAGTTATTGAAGACTGGCTGACTAAGAAGCGTGGTCAGAAGGTAGTACTCCGGGTACCGCAGAAAGGAATGAAGGAAAAACTGGTGGAGCTGGCAGAGAAAAATGCCGCACTGGTATTGTCCCAGGACAGGGAAAAACTAAAGCGTGAAGAAGGCAGGACAATCGGTGCAATGAAAGAAATTGCATCCTGGCTGGATTTAGAAAAGTTAGAACGCGTGGAAGCCTATGATATTTCCAATATCAATGGATTTGAAACGGTAGGTTCCATGGTGGTTTATGAAAAGGGAAAACCACAGCGTAGTGATTACCGGAAATTTAAGTTAAGAACTATCACGGGACCGGATGATTATGCATCCATGCACGAGGTTCTGACCCGCAGATTTACCCATGGACAGGAAGAAAGGAAAATTTTACAAAAAAAAGGGCTGGATGACCAATATGGGGGATTTACAAAGTTCCCGGATTTGATTATGATGGATGGTGGAAGAGGTCAGGTAAATATTGCTCTTCAGGTGCTGGATGAACTGCATCTTTCCATACCGGTCTGTGGAATGGTAAAAGATGATCATCACAGGACGAGAGGATTATATTATCAGAATATAGAGATACCGATAGACACTTCCGGTGAAGGATTTCATTTGATTACAAGAATACAGGATGAAGCACATCGGTTTGCTATAGAATATCATCGTTCTTTACGAAGTAAGGAACAGGTGCATTCTGTGCTGGATGATATCCCGGGAATCGGGCCGGCACGAAGAAAGGCGCTGATGCGAAGGTTCCAGTCCTTAGACGCAATTCGCAGTGCATCCATAGAAGAATTGTCTGGGACAGAAGCGATGAACGAAAAAGCAGCGGAAGAAGTATTCCGCTTTTTCCACAGGGGAGAGGAAAAATAAAAAGAAAAAGGAGAATCACTATGACCAAAGAAGAAAAATTCAAAAACAAAAGTATCAAGAAAAAAGTTAATGATGCATTTAACATGATATTCAGGCTGTATTTTGCAACAGTAGCACTAGCCAGTCTGGGATTGATTCTGCTGGCAGTGGTGCCGGATGCGTTCCGTATTCCGGTTCTGGTTATCTGCATTGTGATTATGCTGACAATCGTAGTAGTAAGTGTTACTTTAACCGGCCGGGAATCCAAGTGGTTAATTTATTATATTGTAAAACCAATCCGGGAATTAGAAGATGTAGCAGAGCATCTTTCCCATGGAGAATTGCATGAGAAAGTAACTTATCAGTCTGAAGATGAAATCGGAGAACTGGCAAACCGGTTCCGTAATATGGAAGATACTTTACAGAAAATTGTTGGCGATTTACAGAATATTTTAAAAGAATTTGCACAGGGTAATTATACCGTACGTTCTTCATGCAAAGAAGCATATGTGGGAGAATTTGAAACTGTGATGGAAGAACTGGTAAGCACCATCCAGAACGTAAGCAGTACATTATGTCTGATTAAGGAATCATCTAATCAGGTAGCCGCCGGCTCTGAACAGCTTGCAATCAGCTCCCAGGATCTGGCAAAGGGTGCAACAGACCAGTCTATTGCAGTAGATAATCTGGTGGAGAATGTTTCAAAGGTTACAGAACAGGTTGTTGCAAACAGCAAGTCAACAGATATTGTACATGACCGTGCAAAGAGCGTAGGAATGGAAGCAAATGTCAGCCAGAACAAGATGCGGGAACTTATGGAGGCAATGGAACGTATCTCGACAACATCCAAAGAGCTGGAAAGAGTTATTACTGAAATTGATGGTATTGCAAGCCAGACTAACCTTCTTTCCCTGAATGCATCCATTGAGGCTGCAAGAGCCGGAGAAGCAGGAAAGGGATTTGCAGTTGTTGCAGAGCAGATTCGTATGCTGGCTGAAAGCAGTGCAGAATCTGCAGAGACATCCAAGCATTTACTGGAGACAAACCAGGTAGAAGTAGAACATGGAAACGAAGTAACACAGCAGACATCAGAATCATTAAATAAGGTTATTACAGAACTGGATGCTATTATTACAGAAGTTGCTAATATCAGAATTGCATCTGACCGCCAGGCAGTGTCAGTAAAAGAAATTGAAGATGGTGTAAAACAGATTGATGATGTTATTCAGACCAATTCTGCAGCATCCCAGGAAGCATCAGCAACCAGTGAAGAATTGTCTGCAGAGGCAACTTCTTTAGATGAACTGGTAGAACGTTTCAAATTATTAGAACAGTAAAGAATTATAAAAATACAGGGGTGAAGATAAGGAAGGAGTCATGCCATGGAAGGTGTAGGAATTGAGAAAATTGTAAAAAAACTGCAGTTAAAGAAATATATTGAGGATATGGAATTAAAGGGACACCGCATCAGACTTGCGGATGTAAACCGTCCGGCGTTACAGCTGAGCGGATATTTTGAACATTTCGAGCAGTCCCGTGTACAGATTATCGGTATGGTAGAATATACATACCTGCAGCATTTGAATGATTCAGAAAAGGACAGCATTTACAGCCGGTTCTTAAAATATGATATACCATGTGTTATTTTCTGCAGGGATTTACAGCCGGATGACCTGTTCTTACAGAGGGCAAAGGAAAATAATGTTCCGGTATTCGGAACAGGCAGAAGCACATCAGAATTCATGGCGGAGCTGATTTATCTTTTGAGTGAAGAGCTTGCTCCGTGTATTACCATCCATGGTGTGCTGGTAGACGTTTACGGTGAGGGACTTCTGATTACCGGTGAAAGCGGAATCGGTAAGAGTGAAGCAGCACTGGAACTGATTAAGCGGGGACATCGTCTGGTAACAGATGATGTGGTAGAAATCCGTAAAATCAATGAGCATACCTTAACCGGCACATCACCGGATATCACCAGATACTTCATTGAGTTAAGAGGTATCGGAATCATTGATGTAAAGACTTTGTTCGGTGTTGAGTGTGTAAAAGAGAAACAGAATATCGATCTCGTAATTAAACTGGAAGACTGGAAGAAAGATAATGAGTATGACCGCCTTGGCCTTGAGGAAGAATATACAGAGTTACTTGGAAATAAAGTAGTATGTCATTCCCTTCCAATCCGTCCAGGCCGAAATCTGGCAGTTATCTGCGAGGCTGCAGCCGTTAACCACAGACAGAAGAAGATGGGTTACAATGCAGCTCAGGAATTGTATCGTCGTGTACAGGCAAATCTGAACAAGAAGGACGACGAGGAAGAAGAGTAAAAGGAGATTCATTCATATGGAACGAGAAGTAGCATGGAATCATTACAGTGAAGAAGAGAAGAAGAAAGTTTTTGAATTTGCAGAAGAGTATCGTAAATTTATATCAGCATGTAAGACAGAAAGAGAATGTGTACGCACTTTTGTAGAGCGGGCAGAGGCAGCAGGATATCTTGATATAAAGAAAGTGATTGCAGAAGGAATAAAACTGGAATCCGGTGCAAGAGTGTATGCAGATAATAATGGAAAAGCACTTGCTATGTTCATTGTAGGAAAGAAACCAATGGAAGAGGGCATGCGGATTCTCGGCGCACATGTGGATTCTCCGAGAATGGATTTAAAACAGAATCCATTCTATGAAGATACCGGGCTTGCTATGTTAGATACCCATTATTATGGTGGTGTGAAGAAATACCAGTGGGTAACACTTCCGCTGGCATTGCATGGTGTAGTGGCAAAGAAAGACGGAAGTGTAGTAGAGGTAAATATTGGAGATAAGCCGGGAGATCCGGTATTTGGTGTCAGTGATTTACTGATTCATCTTGCCGGTGAGCAGATGGAAAAGAAAGCAGCAAAGGTTATTGAAGGAGAAAATTTAGACCTTCTGATTGGAAGTATTCCGCTTGCAGGTGAAGAAAAAGAAAATGCCAAGGATACGGTAAAAGAAAATATCCTTGGAATCTTAAAAGAGGAATATGGAATTGAGGAAGAAGATTTCCTGTCCGCAGAGATTGAAGTAGTACCAGCCGGAGAAGCAAGGGATTATGGATTTGACCGGAGCATGATTATGGGTTATGGGCATGATGACAGAGTCTGTGCGTATCCATCCTTTGAGGCAATGCTGGCAAAAAATGAAACACCGGAATATACCAGTGTATGTCTCCTGGTAGATAAAGAAGAAATCGGCAGCGTGGGAGCAACCGGGATGCAGTCGAGATTTTTTGAAAATATGACAGCAGAAGTGATGGCAGCAGCAGGACAGTATACAGAACTTGCACTGCGTCGTGCATTGCAGAATTCCCATGTATTATCCTCTGATGTCAGTGCGGCATTTGACCCCAATTATCCGTCCGTTATGGATAAGAAAAATGCAGCATATTTTGGAAAAGGAATGGTATTTAATAAATATACCGGTTCCAGAGGAAAGTCAGGTTCTAATGATGCCAGTGCAGAATATGTTGGAAAGTTGCGTGCAGTGATGGACGATGGTAATGTATTTTATCAGACTGCAGAATTAGGTAAAGTAGACCAGGGTGGCGGCGGAACCATCGCGTATATTCTGGCAAATTATGGAATGCAGGTAATTGACAGTGGTGTGGCAGTTTTAAATATGCATGCACCATGGGAGATTATCAGTAAAGCAGATTTATATGAAGCATATAAAGGTTATGTAGCATTTCTGGCTTCATAGAGAAATAAAAAATGGGAGAAGCAAATTGTGAGAGAAGACTGGATAGAAGCCATTAAGACAATTGTAGATGAAAGCAGAATACGCTTGCAGGAGCCGATGAGCCGTCATACCACATTCCGGATTGGGGGCATGGCAGAGATTTTTCTGATGCCGACCATCAAAGAGGCAGTGGATGTCATCACATTGTGCAGAGCAAAGAAGATTCCGTATACGATTATTGGAAACGGAAGCAATCTTCTGGTGGGCGATAAGGGAATTCCCGGAGTGGTCATTGAATTTGGCGCAAATGCTTCTTACATTGAAGTAAAGGAAAATATGATTCATGCCGAAGCGGGAGCATTGCTGTCGAAGGTTGCGCACAAGGCACTGGAAGCATCCTTAGGCGGAATGGAATTTGCAGCAGGAATTCCGGGAAGCATCGGAGGCGCAGTTGTGATGAACGCCGGTGCTTATGGCGGAGAGATGAAGGATATTTTAGTATCTGCGGATCTTTTGACCAAAGATGGTGAAGTGGTAGAAGTTCCGGTAGAAGAGATTTCCTTAAGTTACAGACACAGCCGTGTTATGGAGACCGGGGAAGTAGTGCTGGGTGTAACGTTAAAATTAGTATCCGGAGAAAAAGAGAAAATTGAAGCTGTCATGCAGGAACTCCGCCAGAAACGGCAGGAGAAGCAGCCGTTGGAATTCCCAAGTGCAGGAAGTACCTTTAAGCGGCCGGAAGGCTATTTTGCCGGAAAGCTGATTATGGATGCCGGGTTAAGAGGCTATCGTGTGGGAGATGCCCAGGTATCCGAGAAACATTGTGGCTTTGTTATAAACCGTGGGCAGGCAACTGCAGCAGAAGTGGAAGAGCTGATGCGCAGGGTGCAGGAAAAAGTAGAACAGGAGTTTCAGGTAAGACTGGAGCCGGAAGTAAGAAGGTTAGGAGAATTTTCATGAAACTGGTAATTCTGACAGGAATGTCCGGGGCGGGAAAGAGTACAGCACTTAAGATGATGGAGGATATCGGATTTTATTGTGTCGATAATCTGCCGATTCCGCTGATTGAAAAGTTTATAGAGTTGGCAGATTTAAGAAATACCGAGCTTCAGAAGGTTGCGGTGGGTGTGGATATCCGAAGCGGACAGGCATTGGAAGATTTGCAGGATATTCTTGACCACCTGAGAGGTGAAGGAAAAGAATTTGATGTACTGTTTTTGGATGCAGAGGATGGTGTGCTGGTAAAACGTTATAAAGAAACCAGAAGAAGTCATCCACTGGCAGGAAGCGATCGTGTCGATAAAGGCATCGAAGAAGAAAGAAGAAGATTGGAATTCTTAAAGAAACAGGCAAATTACATTATAGATACCAGTCATCTTCTGACCAGAGAATTAAAAACAGAATTAAATAAAATATTTGTAGAGAATCAGGAGTTTAAGAATTTATTTATCACAATTTTATCCTTTGGATTCAAGTATGGAATTCCGGCAGATGCAGATCTGGTGTTTGATGTACGTTTTCTGCCAAATCCGTATTATGTGGAAGGATTACGCCCAAAGAATGGTAATGATAAAGAGATTCAGGATTTTGTGATGCAATATAAGGAAGCCCACGTATTTCTGGATAAATTAGAAGATATGATAAAATTCCTGATACCGAATTACATAACAGAGGGAAAGAGCCAGCTGGTAATTGCCATTGGCTGTACCGGAGGCAAGCATCGTTCCGTAACCCTTGCCAATGAATTGTTTAAACGGTTGGAGAAACAGAAACAGTTTGGAATTAAGATAGAGCATCGTGACATTGAAAAGGATACGATGCGGCATTAGATGGAGATATGAGATGTCTTTTTCAGGAGAAGTAAAGGCGGAACTGGAGAAGCATATAAGTAAAAGCAGACACTGTCAGTTAGCAGAACTTGCAGCAATTATAAGTTTTTCTGGAAGAATGATATTGACGGGAGCAGATCCCAGATTGGAAATTGCAACAGAACATGCCGGATTGGCAAAAAAGTGCTATACGCTTTTGAAGCGGGCATTTGACATCAGTGCAGAGTTATCTGAACAGAATCCGGGTGTGTTATATATAGAAGAACAGGATGCCATGCGCAGGGTATTAATGGCACTTAAATTTTTGGAAGAGGACGGTTCACTGCATCCGTTCCGACAGGCAGTAAATGGAATGTTGCTGCAGAAGTCCTGCTGTAGAAGGACGTTTGTAAGAGGAGCATTTCTGGCTTCGGGTTCCATGAGTGACCCGCATAAATCCTATCATTTTGAAATTGTATGTGCAACGCCACAACAGGCAGAACAGCTCAGGACGGTAATCAGTGACTTTGGCATGGATGCGAAAGTGGTGGAACGTAAGAAGCACCATGTGGTATACTTAAAAGAAGGTGCACAGATTGTGGATATGTTAAATATCATGGAAGCACATGTGGCACTGATGAACCTTGAAAATGTACGCATTTTGAAAGAGATGCGTAACAGTGTAAACCGGCAGGTAAATTGTGAAACTGCCAATATTAATAAGACAGTGAATGCTGCAGTAAAGCAGATTGAAGATATTAAGTTTATCCAGGAAAAGGGACGACTGCAGGAATTGCCGGATAATCTTTACGAGATGGCACAGGTACGTTTGGAGCACCCGGAAGCGCCTCTTAAGGAACTGGGGGCATACTTAAATCCACCGGTGGGAAAATCCGGTGTGAATCACAGGTTAAGAAAGATAAGTGAAATTGCTGAAAACATGAGAGTATGAAAAGGATGAGGAGGAATACATATGATGAAGAAAGAGGTGACCATTAAATTTGTCAATGGTGTCGAAGCAAGTCCCATTGCATTGCTTGTTCAGACTGCAAATCGTTTTTCCAGCAGTATTTATATTGAATCCGGAGATAAAAAAGTAAATGTGAAGAGCATTATGGGTATGATGTCACTGGCAATGAATTATGAGGATATGGTAACAGTTGTTACTGAGGGTGAGGACGAGAAGGAAGCCTTGGATACATTGGAACAGTTCCTGTCTGAGGGCTAGAAGGAAAAGAGAGGTTATGTAAAAAATGAAAAAGAAATTACTTTTTATATTTAATCCACATTCCGGCAAGGGACTGATTAAGAATAAACTGTTAGAAATTGTAGATATTATGGTAAAGGCAGATTATGAAGTAACCATATATCCGACACAGAGCAAAGGGGATGCGCAGAACCATGTCAGAGAAGAAGCGAAGAATTATGATTTGATTGTCTGTAGTGGTGGAGACGGTACTTTGGATGAAGCAGTTAGCGGAATGATGGAAAGTGAAGAAAAGACACTGCTTGGTTATATTCCGGCAGGAAGTACCAACGACTTTGCCAATTCTTTAAGAATACCTAAAAGCATGCTAAAGGCAGCAAATGTAGCGGTAAAGGGAAGACGGTTTCCGGTAGATATAGGATATTTTAATGGAGATTCATTCGTATATGTGGCAGCATTTGGACTGTTTACTGCAGTATCTTATCAGACCAGCCAGCAGTTAAAGAATGTATTAGGACACGCAGCTTATATTTTAGAAGGAATGAAACAGCTTTTAGACATTCCGGTCTATAAGATGCGGGTAGAATATGATGATGAGGTATTAGAGGACGAATTTATCTATGGTATGATTACCAATTCTATTTCTGTGGGGGGATTTAAGAACCTGACAGGTAAAAATGTACTCCTGGATGACGGTGTTTTTGAGGTGACACTGATTAAAGCACCGAAGAATCCACTGGAGTTAAATGAGATTATTGCAGCATTAACCAGCCGCAAGGATGATACCGACCTGGTATACTCATTTAAGAGCAGCAATATTAAGTTTTATCCGGAAGAAATTATTCCATGGACTTTAGATGGTGAGTTTGGGGGAGACCATAAGGAAGTGGAAATAAGAAATATGCACCAGGCTTTGGAGATTATGGTCAAGAATAAAGAAACATCTGTAAAATGATTGTTATATTTTTAACTTTATTTTTGGGAAAAGCCATGGTACAATGAAAAAAAACAATGGAGGAATCAAAATGTTAGTATCAGCAACAGAAATGTTAAAAAAAGCAAAAGCTGGTCATTATGCAGTAGGCCAGTTCAATATCAACAACCTTGAGTGGACAAAATCAATACTGTTAACTGCAGAAGAATTAAAATCCCCTGTAATTCTTGGTGTATCTGAAGGTGCAGGAAAATATATGACAGGTTTTAAGACCGTTGCAGCTATGGTAAAAGCTATGGATGAAGAACTTGGAATCACAGTTCCTGTAGCACTTCACTTAGATCATGGAACATATGAAGGATGTTATAAATGTATTAAAGCTGGATTTACATCTATCATGTTTGATGGTTCTCATTATCCATTTGAAGAGAACCTTGCTAAGTCTACAGAGCTTGTAAATGTAGCTCATCAGCTTGGACTTTCTATCGAGTGTGAGGTTGGTTCCATCGGTGGAGAAGAAGACGGAGTAGTTGGAATGGGCGAGTGCGCAGATCCTAACGAGTGTAAGACAATCGCTGATCTTGGTGTAGATATGCTTGCAGCAGGTATCGGTAATATCCACGGAAAATATCCGGCAAACTGGAAAGGACTTTCCTTCGAGACTCTGGACGCTATCCAGCAGAAGACAGGAACTATGCCATTAGTACTTCACGGTGGTACAGGAATTCCTGCAGATATGATTAAGAAAGCTATCTCTCTTGGCGTATCTAAGATTAATGTAAATACAGAGTGTCAGTTATCTTTCGCAGATGCTACACGTAAATATATTGAAGCTGGTAAGGACTTAGAGGGCAAAGGATTTGACCCACGTAAATTATTAGCTCCGGGTGCAGAAGCAATCAAAGCTACTGTAAAAGAAAAAATGGAATTATTTGGTTCTGTTGGAAAAGCAGAATAAGAATGATTTTTATAAGGGCCGCCCATTAGAGGGTGCAAGTAAGGGATTTTTATCCTTTGAAAAATTGGCATAGTTTCGGAGAAATCCGGCTATGCCATTTTTT
Source organism: Roseburia sp. OM04-10BH (assembly GCF_003462605.1). Classification (NCBI taxonomy): domain Bacteria; kingdom Bacillati; phylum Bacillota; class Clostridia; order Lachnospirales; family Lachnospiraceae; genus Roseburia; species Roseburia sp. OM04-10BH. The sequence goes on along the minus strand of NZ_QTZI01000013.1, from coordinate 44,550 downwards.
TCTTTTGCTTGCAGGAAGATTAACTGCACTAATGCAGTTGTAGATAATTTGGATTTCCTGCTGTCTGCGACCATCCATTTTCTCTGCTTTGAATACAATAATCTTGTCATCGAATTCTCGTATAATCTCAGCATTTAATTCTGTAAATTCAGCATATTTCTTTACTAATGATAAGAAGTACTGTGCATTGAGGTTTTCTTCCTTAGCCTTTGATAAGAATAATTTCAGTTCAGAGACTCTTTATATTCTTTCTTGCCTGAAATGCTGGAAACCACGGAATGCGTACATTAAAAAGTACAGAAGAGGGCACGGAAAAAGTAGTTGCAGATGAGAATGGGTATGCAGTACCGCCTGGCAGCAACTGATTTCGAAACCGGCGATTGATAAAATCGACAAAAAATGTATATTATTTTGCACAAATTTGTAGAATGTATCAAAAATAAAAAAAATATAAACTTTGACTTGATTTTTTAGAAAGTTTCATGTATTTTAGATATAGCAGATGAAATGTGCGTGACGAACAAGGGTGTTCCAAAGGAATTGGAATGCCCTTTTTTCTATATCTGGGGAATTACCGGAGGAGAGAAGTCATACATTGATTGCAGAAAATAAAAATCATATTTCTCAGGGGATTTATGGTGAGAGGCAGAAAGGATGTATAGTATGAGTGAGACAGAATATTTCAATGTAGCAGATATTTTCGGCGAGAACGTATTCAATGATGCAGTAATGCAGGAACGTCTTCCGAAAAAGACCTACAAAAAGTTAAGAGAAGTAATCGAAGAGGGAAAAGAATTAGACCTTGAGACAGCAGACGTAGTGGCACATGAGATGAAAGAGTGGGCAATCGAAAAAGGAGCTACCCATTATACACACTGGTTCCAGCCATTAACAGGAGTAACTGCTGAGAAACATGATTCCTTTATTACAGCACCAATGCCAAACGGTAAAGTTTTGATGAGCTTTTCCGGTAAGGAATTAATCAAAGGTGAGCCGGATGCATCTTCTTTTCCATCCGGTGGATTAAGAGCAACCTTTGAGGCAAGAGGATATACAGCATGGGATTGTACTTCGCCGGCATTCGTAAGACAGGATGCAGCAGGAGCAACTCTTTGTATTCCTACCGCTTTCTGCTCCTACACAGGAGAAGCATTGGACCAGAAGACACCGTTACTTCGTTCCATGGAAGCAATTAATACCCAGTCTCTCCGGCTTTTAAGATTATTTGGAAATACAACATCTAAGAAAGTAACTCCTTCCGTTGGACCGGAGCAGGAATATTTCATCGTAGACAGAGAAAAATATTTAAAGAGAAAAGATTTAATCTTTACCGGACGTACCTTATTTGGAGCAATGCCTCCAAAAGGACAGGAAATGGATGACCATTACTTCGGAATCATCCGTGAGAGAATTGCAGCATACATGAGAGATGTAAATAAAGAATTATGGAAACTTGGTGTATCTGCAAAGACACAGCATAACGAAGTTGCTCCTGCACAGCATGAGTTAGCTCCAATCTACTCCGAAGCAAACGTAGCAGTAGACCACAACCAGTTAGTAATGGAAACCTTAAAGAAGGTTGCCGGCCGTCATGGCTTACAGTGTCTGCTTCATGAGAAGCCATTTGCAGGTGTCAATGGTTCTGGAAAACATAACAACTGGTCTATCACAACAGATGATGGAATTAACTTATTAGAGCCGGGCAAAACACCTCATGAGAACGTACAGTTCTTATTAGTGCTTACCTGTATCTTAAAAGCAGTAGATAAACATGCAGACCTGCTTCGTGAATCTGCAGCAGACGTTGGAAACGACCACAGATTAGGAGCAAACGAGGCACCGCCAGCAATCGTTTCTATCTATCTTGGAGAACAGTTACAGGATGTATTATCACAGCTTATCTGCACCGGAGAAGCTACACACAGTTTAGCTGGTTCTAAATTAGAGACTGGTGTTAAGACATTGCCTGACTTCATGAAAGATGCAACAGACCGTAACAGAACTTCACCATTTGCATTTACCGGAAATAAATTCGAGTTCCGTATGGTTGGTTCTCAGGATTCCATCGCACAGCCTAACGTTGTATTGAATACAATCGTAGCAGAAGCATTTTCTGAGGCGTGTGATGAACTGGAAAAAGCAGACGATTTCGATATGGCAGTACATGATCTGATTAAGAAATATGCAACTGAGCATCAGAGAATCGTATTCAACGGAAACGGATATTCTGATGAATGGGTAGAGGAAGCAGAGCGTCGTGGACTTCCAAACATCAAGTCCATGGTAGATGCAATCCCGGCACTGAATACAGAAAAAGCAGTTTCTTTATTCGAGCGTTTTGGTGTATTTACCAAAGCGGAGCTGGATTCCCGTGTAGAAATCGAATATGAGACTTACGCAAAAGAGATTAACATCGAAGCAAAAGCTATGATTGATATTGCAGGAAAACAGATTATCCCGGCAGTTATCAAATATACAACAGAGCTTGCAACTTCTGCAGCAGCTGTAAAATCTGTATGTGATGCAGACATCAGTGTTCAGACAGAATTACTGGCAGAAGTATCTGACCTCTTATCTGAGACCAAGGTTGCTTTGGCAAAACTGGAAGAAGTAACAGAAAAAGGTGGAACAATGGAAGAGGGAAGAGATCAGGCTGTATATTACAGAGATGTTGTAAAAACAACAATGGATGCATTAAGAGCTCCGGTTGACAAGTTAGAGATGCTTGTTGACAAAGATATATGGCCAATGCCATCTTATGGAGATTTAATCTTCGAAGTATAAAAAAAGAACTTTAATTGCAGGGCATTCTCCTTAGAACAGACGGAAAAAGAGGCATAAAAGGGAGGATGCCAGGCAACTTAAGTTACCTGGCAGATTATGAAAAAGAATATTTAAAGTTATGTTTTTCTTTTGCTTATGACTATACTATATCAGCCTAATTTGAAAAAAGCGTGTTGATAAAGTGAATCATCTTTGAATGCCAGGTGAATAAATTGTGAACAATAATAAGAAGGAGGACGAGATGATATGAAAAAGCTGGAAATTATTATTAAACCGGAAAAGCTTGAAGACTTGAAAGCAGTCTTGGAAAGCAGTGAAGTCAATGGTTTAAACATTGTAAATAGCATGGGATATGGTAATCAGAAGGGTATTATCAAGAATTACCGTGGAGCATCTTATAATGTAACATTACTTCCGAAAATCAAAGTAGAGACTGTTGTTTCGGATGAAGTTGCGCCAGGATTAATTGATAAGGTAGTAGATGAGATTAATACCGGTAACTTTGGTGATGGTAAAATCTTTGTGTATGATGTAGAAGATGCCGTTCGTATCCGTACCGGTGAACATGGTGACAAAGCATTATAAAAGATGCAAAGAGGAGTAAGGCACAGATAGGAAACTGTCTTGTGGATATTGAAAAATGAATATCGCAAATAAATATTATCGAAGGAGATAAGCAGACAAGGAGAGAGCCTTGTTTGATATCTCTATTTTTTTTACTTTAATATTTATTTTGGTAAAGGAGGAAATGATTATGGATATGAGTGTTTGGTTCCTGATGGGAGCAGCGTTAGTATTTTTTATGCAATGTGGATTTGCAATGGTAGAGGCTGGTTTTACCAGATCAAAAAATACAGGTAATATTACAATGAAGAACCTGATGGACTTCTGTATTGGTACCGTTGCATTTTATTTATTAGGATATAATATTCTTTGTGGTGATGGAAAATTTGTAGGATGGGGTTTAAATCCATTGAAGAATTTTGGAACAACAGACTGGTCCAATTTCGTATTTAACCTGGTATTCTGTGCAACAGCTGCAACAATTGTATCTGGAGCAATGGCAGAGCGTACCAAATTCATTACATATTGTATTTACAGTTTTGTAATCAGCCTGATTGTATATCCGGTAGAAGCACACTGGGTATGGGGCGGAACTCCATGGCTTACAGACCTTGGATTTACAGATTTCGCAGGTTCTGCATGTATTCATATGGTAGGTGGAATTACCGCATTTATCGGAGCCGCTTTATTAGGACCTCGTATTGGTAAATATGACAAAGATGGTAAATCAAGACCTATTATGGGCCACAACATTTTGATTGGTGCTTTGGGAGTATTTATTCTCTGGTTTGGCTGGTATGGATTTAATGGTGCAGCAGCAACTGATACCTTACAGCTTTCACAGATTTTTGCAACAACAACCATTGCACCGGCAGCAGCAACTGTTACAGCAATGATTTATACCTGGATTAAGAATGGTAAACCGGATGTGTCCATGTCTTTAAATGGTTCCCTGGCAGGTCTGGTAGCAATTACAGCAGGATGTGCAAATGTTGATGCAGTAGGTGCATTCGTTATCGGTGGTTTAGCTGGTATCCTTTGTACCATGTCAGTATACTTTGTAGAAGACAAATTAAAAGTAGATGACCCGGTTGGCGCTGTATCCGTACACGGTGCCTGTGGTCTTTTTGGAACATTGATGGTAGGTCTCTTCGATTATACAGATGGCCTCTTCTATGGTGGCGGAGTTCATCATCTGGCTATTCAGGCACTTGGTGTCGTATGTATCGCAGGCTGGGTAATTGTAACCATGAGCATTGTATTTATCGTATTAAAAAAGACAATTGGTCTTAGAGTATCAAAAGAAGAAGAGTTAGAAGGTCTGGATTCTACTGAGCATGGCTTAGAGTCAGCTTACCCGGATTTTGTAACAAGAGAACTTCACTAATCATGTACTAATCTAATTGTGATTAGGTTAGTAATTATCTAATCCCCTTAGTAGTATATACATCAACAACGAAAGTCCTGGCGTATGTCAGGGCTTTTGTTGTTGTCTGTGCCCGGTATCAGATAGAAAAAATAGAAGCTGCCTTTGGCAGCTTCTATAGGTGTCTGATTATAGAATAATGATTTGGTTAATTCGTAGTGTTTCCATCAGAGCCGGTACCGGAACTTCCACCGCCGGTTCCTGTACCACCACCGGTTCCTGTGCCACTGCCGGTTCCTGTGCCACTGCCGGTGCCTGTATTGCCGCCGGTTCCACCACCATTGGTTCCTGTATCACCACCGGTATTTGTACTGGTTCCGGTTCCGGTATTACCATGATCTGGTGTAGTATTATCCCCACCACCGGTAAGACTTCCACTGGTTGGATTAGAGGTATCTGTTGTATTAGTAGATGGGGTGGAAGGCTGTGTAACGGAACTTGAAGTGTGTACGTTACAGGTGCTGTTGGATAATTCATCTGTCATAAGATATGGAGAATCATCCGTACCTTCAGAACCGCCAACGATATAGATACCAGTCTGTCTTGTTTCGTTCGGACAATATTCATTTGCAAGCATTCCGGAGGAAGTACAGATTGTTGCGCTGACATGATGGTCACATACTTCTGTTGGAACTGTGCCGGTTGCAAAATATTCTGTTTCAACCATGCTGCCACGCGGATCACAGTCACATAAACCTTCTACGGCAAGTTTTCCGGATTTCTTACATACGACAGCAGAAGTAATTCCGCTTGGCATAGTAAAGTCTTTATATTCCAGATTTTCATGAACACGGGACATAACTGCTTTCCAGATTAACTTTGGATATCTGGTGCTGGAAAGTTCGCTGTTATCATCATATCCGCCCCATACACCACAGGTATAATATGGTGTGTATCCTACGAAAAGAGCATCGCGGTCAGAGGTTGTAGTACCTGTTTTACCGGCAATCGGCATAGAACCGAAGTTAACGATTGTACCGGTACCGGAGGTAACAACATCTTCCATGGCATTGGTTAAGAGCCATGCAGTGGTGTCCTTTAATACAGTATGGGTCTGCGGAGTATTGTCAATTAAAACATTTCCGTCATGGTCTAAAATCTTGGTATAGAATCTTGGTTTGGTATAAGTACCGCCATTTGCAACGGTCGCATAGGCGGCAGTTAATTCTAAGTTGGTAACACCTTTATAGATACCTCCAAGGCAGAGAGCCTGATTATTATCGTGTTCAGCATCTAAGGTGGTAAATCCGAAGCTCTGTAAGTAACTGTAACCTAAATCGGTACTGATATCGGTGAGGGTCTTAACTGTTACAATATTGATGGAGTGGCAGATTGCTTCTCTTAAAGTAGTAAATCCGCGATACTGGTCATCATAGTTACGAAGAGAACGTCCATTGGTATAAGAATAAGGAGCATCATCTTCTACAGAAGCTAAGGTCATTCCGCCACTGTCAAGAGCAGGTGCATAAGCAGCTAAAATCTTGAAGGTGGAACCCGGCTGTCTGGTGGTATCAGAAGCACGGTTTAAGGTTTTGTTTGCGGTTTTATCACCACGGCCACCAACTAATGCTTTCACTTCACCGGTAGCCTGATCCATCAGCGTAAGGGAAGCCTGTGGCTGAATCGTAAAGGTAACGGATTCGCCGCTGCCCGGGATGGTATCTCCCTCTTCCATAATATCTGCTTTATACTGGTCAATGGCAGCCTGGGCATCTTCTTTGGAACTGAAGTTGATGTTGTAGCTGTTATTACCGGTTTTTTCACGATAGTAGGTGAGCATGGTCTGTTCACTGTAATTCTGCAGTGTACCATCGGCTTTCTGGATGGAAAGACGATAGGAGAAAGAATATTCCACCTGACCGTTGTAGTTATCTAAGTTATTGACTTCCTCATCACAAATCTGCTGGAGATTAGCATTCTGGGTGGAGTAAATGGTAAGACCACCACCATACAGTGCATTGAAAGCCTGTGTCTCGGTATAACCTAATTCATTGATTAAGTCATCCATTACCTGGTCGGTAAGGGTATCCACAAAGTAGGAGTTGACATTTGCAGTAGAAGAAGTGCTGTTATCTACAATCTGAATACGGTCGTAGACATTATCTGCTAATGCTTCGTCGTGTTCTTCCTGCGAAATATAACCTTGGTCTAACATATTGTCTAAGACATCTTTACGACGGGATGCGTTGTTGTCCGGGTTAGTAATCGGATTATACTTTGTCGGACTCTTGGTAATTGCTGCAATTACTGCACACTCAGAAAGTGTTAAGTCAGATACATCTTTGTTAAAATATCGTTTGGATGCAGCCTGGACACCAAGGGTATTCTGACCAAGGTTAATGGTGTTTAAGTAATTTTCCAGAATCCAGTTCTTGGATTCTCTTTTTTCAAGCTGTACAGCCAGATACTGTTCCTGTATTTTACGCTCAAACTTGTCAGCCATACTGTCTTCGCTTGTCCAGTCAGTGAAAACGTTGTTTTTCAGAAGCTGCTGTGTAATTGTGCTGGCTCCCTGATTAAAATGAAAACCGGATGCAATGCCTTTGAAGCCGGCACGGATGATTCCTTTGATATCAATTCCGTTGTGATCGTAAAAACGTTCATCTTCGATGGCTACGAATGCATGTTGAAGATTAATCGGCATCTTATCAATGGTTACCGGGTCACGATTTGTACCGGAAGTAACCAGAGTGGCAATTTCATTACCCTCATCGTCAAGAACGGTAGAGAGCTGTCCGGTAGGACTTGCATCAATATCATCTATATCTGGTGCAGAATCAATGATTCCTTTGAAGATTCCGATTCCTGCACAAATACCGACGACAGCTGCTAAGAAAAAGCAGATCAGTAGAGTCTTGCAGAAAATTACGGAAAACTTCTTACGGACCATAGTACCTTTGGAAGTGAGCTCTTTTTCCTTCCTGGCGGTACTCTTCTTTCCATAATTCATAATGTGCCTCCTTTGGATTAATAACATTATTTTCTTATTATAGCAAAAAGATACCATATAATAAAGAAAAAAGTAAAAACGCAAGGTTTTGATAAGAAATTCTTAAGGTTTCCTTGCAGGAAAAATGGAAATCATGCTACAATAAGGAAACGAAAAAAGAGGCAGGAGCAATGCAATATGTCAGAAGTTTCAAACGGAAAAGTAATATATGAAGGCGGCAGTGGTGAGCTTGAAGAGAAAAAATCGCGGTTTATTGCAAATATTGCACCAGTTACCACAGAAGAGGAAGCGGTAGCATATATCAATACTATGAAGAAAAAATACTGGGATGCAAGACATAACTGCTCCGCATTTATAATAGGAAGAAATCAGGAGCTGACCCGCTGCTCGGATGACGGAGAACCTTCCGGCACAGCAGGCCGTCCGATGTTAGACGTACTTTTACGGGAGGGCATCCGGGATGTAGTGGTAGTAGTAACCCGGTATTTTGGTGGAACACTTCTGGGAACCGGTGGACTGGTGCGTGCTTATCAGGGTGCTGTACAGGAGGGTTTAAAGAATTGTACCATCATTGAAAAGAGACCGGGAAAGCGTCTTAAGATAAGTACGGATTATACAGGACTTGGCAAGATACAGTATCTTCTGGCAGAACAGGGCGTTACGATTATGGATACCGAATATGCAGAAGGTGTGGAACTGGATGCAGCAGTACCGTTAGAACAGTGTCTGGAATTAGAAAAGAAACTTACGGATTCCACCAGTGGAAAGGCAAAGCTGATGTGGGAAGAGACCATTGAATTTGCAGATTTGAACGGTACAATCAAGGTTTTTTGATGACCTGTAAAAACTTTTTGCAAAAAATCGAAAAAAAATCGAAAAAGTGCTTGACGAATGGAATGTTTTCATGTAGAATACCCATTGTTGACACAACAAAGGGCTATCGCCAAACGGTAAGGCAACGGACTCTGACTCCGTCATTTCAAGGTTCGAATCCTTGTAGCCCTGCTCATGAAAACACCACAGCAGCGTGGTGTTTTTTTACTTTACAGGAAATTGCTTTCCCGCAAAGTAAAAACGATCCGCGAGGATGCGCACTGCGACGTATAAGGTAGATGCCGCAAGCGGCCGCCGCAGGCGCGAGAATGTGCCAGGGCACATTCTTTCTAATAGCCAGGCATTTACAAGGAGGACACATCTATGTATTCCATGAAAAGCAGAGTAAGATATAGTGAAGCAGACAGCGGACAGAAGATGACATTTCAGGCATTGACTAATTATCTGCAGGATTGCTGTATATTCCAGTCAGAGGATCTTGGAATTGGCGTGGACTATTTGAAGGAGCATGCACAGGCATGGTTTTTGGCATCCTGGCAGATTGTGGTAGAACGGCTGCCGGTTCTTGGAGAAAAAATAACAGTAAAGACCTGGCCATATAACTTTAAAGGTTTTTATGGTTATCGTAATTTTACCATAGAGGATGCTGAGGGAAAAATCTGTGCTTATGCGGATTCCCAGTGGATTTTTATGGATTTAAAGAGGGAAAGACCGGTACGGATTTCTGATAAGATGTTAGAAGAATATCAGATGGAAGAGCCTTTCAAAATGGACTATGCGGACAGAAAGATAAAACTTCCGGAGAAAATGCAGGAAAAGGAAAGCTTTCAGATTCGCCCGGAGCAGATTGATACCAATCATCATGTAAATAATGAACAGTATATTGCCATGGCAAAGAATTATCTGCCTGAGAATTTTAATATCCATAAAATGCGGGCAGAATACCGGAAAGCAGCAGTATTAGGAGACAAGGTATTCCCATTTGTATATGCAGATGATAAAATGTATCTGGTATCACTGGCGGATGAAGAGCAGAAACCATATGCCATTGTAGAATTTGAACAATAGAAAGCAGGAAAATATGAATCTTGGAGAAAAACAGGAACTAACAGCAGTAAAGAAAGTTGAATTTGGAATGTATCTGGCAGAAAATCCGGAGGATGAGACCAGAGTGCTTTTGCCGGCAAAACAGGTGCCGGAGGGACTTTGCATTGGAGATAAAGTAGAAATCTTTTTATACCGGGATTCCAAAGACCGCCTGATTGCAACCACCCATGAACCGAAATTGGTACTGGGACAGCTTGCAGTGCTTCCGGTATTGGAAGTTGGTAAAATAGGAGCATTTTTAGACTGGGGACTGGAAAAGGATTTATTCCTTCCTTATAAGGAGATGACCCGCAAGGTAAATGCCGGGGATGAAGTCATGGTAACTTTATATATTGATAAGAGCCGCAGACTTTGTGCCAGCATGAAGAATCTTTATGACCTTTTAAGCAAAGATTCTCCATATAAAGCCGGGGATGAAGTAGAAGCAAGAATCTATGAATTCAGTGATAATTTTGGAACCTTTGCAGCGGTGGATGATAAATATTCTGCAATGATTTCCAAGCATGAGGACAGCAGCCATCTTCGGATAGGGGATGTAATTGCTGCCAGAGTAGTCAATGTAAAACCGGATGGCAAGCTGGATATTACCCTTCGGGAAAAAGCTTACCTTCAGATGGACAGCGATGCACAGAAGGTAATGGAAGTGATAGATTCCTATGCCGGCGTACTGCCATTTACAGAAAAGGCATCACCGGAAGTAATCATGAGGGAAACCGGACTCAGCAAGGCAGCATTCAAGCGCGCTATAGGCAGACTCTATAAGGAGAGAAAGATAACCCTCAGCGAGCATGCAATCCGTAAAAACAGTTAATTTACGCGAGCAGCCAGAAAAACTGCATGTTTGCATGCAGATTTGGCGAGCACCGCGAATAGTTATTATTTAAATAAAGAAAGAAGGAACGAGACATGAAGAAAGTAATCGCAACAGAAAAAGCACCGGCAGCAATCGGACCATATTCACAGGCAATTGAAGTAAATGGAATGGTATATACTTCTGGTATTATTCCCGTTGTACCGGCAACCGGCGAGATTCCGGAAGGCTCTGTAGCGCAGGCAAAACAGGCACTGACCAACCTTTCCAATCTTTTAGAAGCAGCAGGTACAAATATGGACAAAGTGGTTAAGACGACTGTATTCATCAAAGAGATGAATGATTTCGCAGCAATTAATGAGGTTTATAAGACATTCTTTACCACCGATTTCCCGGCAAGAAGCTGCGTAGAAGTAGCACGTCTTCCAAAGGACGTTATGCTTGAAATCGAAGCAATCGCAATGAAATAGGACAAGGAAACATAGAAAAAGACCGGAAATCTTAAAGTCTCCCTGAAGGAAGAAAAAGGTTCCGGTCTTTTACGTTGCAATGTATTGTCTTGTAAAACCATACAGTGGATTTAAACGGAAACATCAAAGTTCCCGCCAACAGCAGGATTTACAGACAATTCCATGGCACGAATCAGGCTGTCACTCATGCTCTGACTGACATCCAGCTGGTTACTCAGCATTGCAACTCCAATCGCTTCGCTGGTTGGAGTAGAGGCACTGTTGAGTGCACTTAAAGCAGTATTGTTTAATGCTGCAATATCCATATCAGTCACATCCTTTCTGCTTTGATATGTACTTTCATTATGGCATGGCAGATTAGAAAAAGCAAGGAAACATTCATATATTTTGGAAAAGGTGGTATACTTATCCTACTGAAGAAATGGAGGAGCCATAACATGTATGATGTGATTATAATAGGAAGCGGCCCTGCAGGGCTGTCGGCGGCAATTTATGCAGGAAGAGCAAAATTTGATACACTTATAATAGAAGAAAAGCCAATGAGCGGAGGTCAGATTGTCAATACCAGTGAAGTGGACAACTATCCGGGACTGCCAGGAGTGGGGGGATTTGAACTGGCACAGAAGATGCGGGAGCATGCCCAAAAGAGCGGCGTGACTTTTGTAAAAGAACAGGTCGTATCGGTAGAGGATAAGCAGGAAAAGAAGCTAGTAACAACCAATCAGAACCAGTACGAAGCAAAAGCAGTAATCATTGCATCAGGAGCATCTTACCGGAAGCTTGGGGTACCGGGGGAGGAAAGACTTACCGGTATGGGAGTTTCATATTGTGCTACCTGCGATGGAGCATTTTTCCGGAATCGGACTGTTGCGGTGGCAGGCGGTGGTGATGTCGCGTTAGAGGATGCACTCTTTTTGGCAAGAGGTTGTGAAAAAGTATACCTCATTCACCGGAGAGACAGTTTCCGTGGCGCAAAAGTGTTAGCGGAGCAGGTGCAGACAAATGAAAAAATTGAAATTTTATATGATACCGTAGTAGAGGAAATCTGCGGTGAAGGAATGGTAGAGAAAATCAAAATATTAAATAAGAAGACACAGGAAGAAAAAATGCTTCCGGTAAATGGCATTTTTGTTGCTGTGGGAATGGTGCCGAATACCGTAAAAGTAATACCGCATCTGGCATTGGATGATACAGGATATATCAAAGCCGGAGAGGATGGAAGGAGCAGTGTGCCTGGCATATATGCAGTGGGGGATGTCAGAACCAAGCAGCTGCGCCAGGTCGTAACGGCAGTAGCAGATGGCGCCAATGCCATTGCTTCTATGGAAAGCGATGGAATGATTTCGTAAAAGAAAGGAAAGAATGTTGTAAAAAAAGCGGGAATTTTAGGTTGACATGACAGGTTAGCTGCGCTATAATGACTCTGTAATAAATGTAATAAATTTGTAACAAATCGTTAGGTTTGGAGGTTTTTATGTATAAGAAAGCGTTAAGATTAACAGCCTGCGGTCTCGCAAGCGCAATATTAATCACTGGAAGCAATGCCACAACATATGCAGCACCAGTCGCAGGTGTTACTTCAGCAATGGAAGTGGAGGCTTCCAATGATACATTAGTAGCAGGTTTTTCTTTGACATTCAGCAATTATATGGCAAGTAGTGAGCTTGTAGCAAAGGCGAATGTGGCAACTGCACAGAATAATGATACACCTGTTGTTACCGAAGGGGATGCAGCACAGCAGGATACAGCAGAAGAGGCACAGCCGGTAGAAGAAGATCCGTTCGCAAATGTGGCAATTGCACAGGTTGATAACTATGTAAATATCAGAAGCGAAGCATCAGAAGACAGTGAGGTGCTTGGTAAGCTTTATAATAATTCAGCAGCAACCGTCCAGCAGACCGTAGATGGATGGTATCAGATTACTTCTGGTACCGTTACCGGTTATGTTAAGAGTGAATATGTAGTAGTCGGCAATGAAGAGCTGGCCCGTTCCGTCGGACGTCGTGTAGCAACTGTAAATGAAGATGCAGTTACTTTATTTGTGAGAACAGAGCCTTCTACCGATTCTAAGAAACTTGGAATGGTTGCAGGATTGGATGATTTGACAGTTACAGATGAGTCTGTAGATGGATGGGTAAAAGTTTCCATCGAAGAGGGCGAGGGATATGTATCCGCTGATTATGTAACATTATCTACTGAATTCGTTCAGGCAGAATCCAAAGAAGAAGAAGCCGCAAGACTTGCAAAAGAAGAGGCTGAAAGAAAAGCAGCAGAAGAAGCCGCAAAGAAAGCAGCAGAAAAATCTTCTAAGAGCAGCAGCTCATCCTCCAGTACGTCTGGTGGTACATCTACATACAATGCACCATCCGGATCTGATGGAGCAGCAGTTGCAAACTTCGCAAGCCAGTTCGTTGGTAATCCATATGTAGCAGGTGGAACAAGCTTAACAAACGGAGCAGACTGTTCCGGATTTGTAATGAGTGTGTATGCACAGTTTGGAGTATCATTACCACATTCTTCAGGAGCAATGAGAGGCTGCGGATATGAAGTTGGTACAGACCAGATGCAGCCGGGCGATATCGTATGCTACAGTGGACATGTTGCAATTTATGTTGGTAACAACACAATCGTACATGCCAGCACACCATCTTCAGGAATCAAATTTACATCACCGATTGACTATAAGCCAGTTCTTTCCGTAAGACGTATTTTCTAGGATGTCCGGATTTGATTTACGCGAGTAGCGAGAAAAATCGCATGCTTGCATGCAGATTTGGCGAGCACCGCGATAACTCGAGAAACTCGCAAAGCGTGTTTCTTGTAGTTTATGGTAAAATTAAGGATGAAATAATATTGAAAAAGATAAACAGGGACTGTTGCGGTTGCAACAGTCCTTTTTTTGCTTTACAGGAAATTGCTTCCCTGTAAAGTAAAAAACGTTCCGCGAGGATGCACACTGCAGGTAGACATTTGGAAAAAAGCAGATATAAAAATTTGATACGTTATTAAAAGATATTCTATTTTTATCTGGAAAAACTGCAATTATAATAAAATCAGCCAATAAAGTGGCGGAGGCGCATTATTATAGAATGAAAGGAAAGGCAGGTTACCACAGATGGAATATACAGCATCAGAACAAAGATATGAAACCATGAAATACAGAAGAGTAGGAAAGAGCGGATTGTTGTTTCCAATATTGTCCCTTGGTTTCTGGCATAATTTTGGAACCAATGATAATTATGAGAACATGAAAGCAATGTGTTTTACGGCATTTGACCATGGAGTCACACAGTTTGACCTGGCAAATAATTATGGCCCGGAATATGGCAGTGCAGAGAGTAATCTTGGCAGAATCATGCGGGAAGAATTGCATGCCTACCGCGATGAATTATTGATTACAACGAAAGCAGGTTATGATATGTGGCCGGGACCTTATGGGGACCATGGCAGCAGGAAGTATCTGATTGCGAGCTTAGACCAGAGCTTAAAACGTATGGGACTTGAATACGTGGACATTTTTTATCATCACAGAATGGATCCGGATACGCCATTGGAAGAAACCATGCTGGCATTAGACCAGATTGTAAGAAGCGGAAAAGCATTATATGTAGGAATATCCAATTATGATGGCGTGCATATGAAACAGGCAGCTGAAATCTTGGAAGATTTAAAGTGTCCGTTTGTGATAAACCAGAACCGCTACAATATCTTTGACCGTACGGTAGAGAATAATGGCTTGCTAGAAGCTGCAAAAGAGAAGGGGAAAGGTGTGATCGCATTTTCTCCACTTGCACAGGGAATGCTGACAGATAAGTATATCGATGGAATTCCGGAGGACAGCCGGATTAAAAGAGATGGCAGATTCCTTCATGCATCCGACCTTACGGAAACAAGAATGCAGCAGATTAAGAGCCTGAATGAAATTGCAAAGCGCCGTGGACAGACACTGGCACAGATGGCATTAAGCTGGATATTAAAGGATGAGACGGTAGCAAGTGTTCTGATTGGCGCATCCCGTCCGCAGCAGATATTAGATAATTTAAAGATTGTAGATGCACCGGCATTTACCACGGAAGAGTTAGAAGAAATCGAAGCTGTCTGCAGAGCCTGAAGCCTGGACGCAGATGCAGTTTTGGAAAAAAGAATAGAAGGAATTGTTCAGACAATTTCCCAATCAAAATAGTTATGTGAACGAATATGATATTATGTAAATATACATATGGGGA
Source organism: Roseburia sp. OM04-10BH (assembly GCF_003462605.1). Lineage (NCBI taxonomy): Bacteria > Bacillati > Bacillota > Clostridia > Lachnospirales > Lachnospiraceae > Roseburia > Roseburia sp. OM04-10BH. The sequence continues at coordinate 29,378 of NZ_QTZI01000013.1, read as the reverse complement.
AGAGGTACTATTTTGAAAAGTGGAAAAGAAATTCATTTGACGGAAAAGAAGTGTAAATTGCAATCAGACAATTTTACACTTCTTTTTTGAAAATATACAATATGCACAAAAAAGAAAAGAACGTCGAAAAAAAGTGCTGGAAATCATAAAAAAGTCCCAAAAGTTATCCACATCGAAAAATGTGGAAATATCGAAAAAAAGGAGTTATACACCAAGTTATACACATTATCCACAGAAAAAAGGAGAAAAATATAGGTTTACATAGCAAAAAATAAGAACGAATGTTTTGTGAACAAATGATAAAGTTGATAACTTTTCAAAAAAATATACAAAATCTATTGACATTGCAATATTGAAAAAATCATATAAAATTGTCTGAAAATGTCAGTTTATTTACAAAGGTGTAAAAAGGCAATCTGAGAAAATTATTACAGAAAATTTGCACAATGGTTGAAAAAAACTGGAGCTTTTGCTATACTACTTGCATAAAAGCGCATGGAAATGCACAGAATAAGACAGGTGTAAGATGTTAAAGAAAATCGATATACTGGGAATAGAAGTAGATAATTATACAGTCCGTGAAGCAATGATGCAGGTGGAAAATTATCTGGATAACACGATAATGAATACCATAGAGACCATAGATATGAAGATGTTAGAACTGGCAGGACAGGATGAAACGGTGCGGGCGTGCATTGAACAGCTGGATCTTGCGGTAATCGGAGAGAAGGAGATTCTGATTGCGGCAGATGTTCATTCCAGCCAGCGGCTCAGTGAGACCATTAATCATGATTTCTTCCGGGAATTCATCAAGCGGATTATCCGTAACCATAAGAGAGTATTTTTGTTGGCAGAAACCATTGCTCAGGAAGAACAGCTGGAGCATTTCCTTGTAGGAAAATACGAACAGATTGAGGTGGCAGGTCATTGTGCGATAGAGGAAAAGTCCAATGACTTTGAAAGTGTGGTAAATGAGATTAACAGTGCCAGTGCAGATGTTATTTTTTCCATTCTGCCGTCTCCGTTACAGGAACAGTTTTTGACAGAAAATAAAAGCAAACTGGATGCTAAAATATGGTATGGGTTGAGCAGTGATTATGCACCGCGTTCCCGTATCAGCAGAATATCCCAGATAGCGGGCAGATTGATTCATAAGAAGAAACTGCAGAGCAAATTACACAAATATAATAAAGATTAAAGGAAACGGATGGTTATGGGTCTGGGATATAAAAGACCGGCCATAGTGGATTATTTGTGTATGACAGCAGGAACCTGCCTTATGGGTATAGCAATTCAGTCCATCTATGACCCGGTAGGAATGGTTGTTGGTGGATTTAGCGGAGTTGCAATTCTTATCAGACAACTGACAGTAAAATGGATTCCCGGAGGAATTCCGTTATGGTTTACGAACCTGGCGTTGAATCTTCCGGTTTTTTTATGCGCATGGAGAAGAAAAGGAAAGAAATTTTTGTGGCGGGCATTATATGGAATGGTAATGCTGTCTTTCTGGCTTCTGGTACTGCCTCACTGGAATATAGCACAGGATGATTATATGCTGGCAGCTATTTATGGCGGATGCATCTCCGGAGCGGGAATCGGTCTGGTTCTGGTGACGAAGTCCTCTACCGGAGGGACGGATATGGTAGCCACTTTATTACAGCGTTTTCTTAAACAATATACCATTGCACAGATTATGCTGGTGTTAGATGGTATCATTGTGTTAAGCGGAATGTTTTTCTTTGGAGTAAAGCCGGCGTTATATGCTGTGGTGGCAATTTTTATAACAACGGAAGTATCGGATGCAATTATGGAAGGTATCAAATATTCCAAGGCGGCGTATATCATTACGGAAGATGCCACTGAAGTGGCAGATGCACTGATGCACCGGATGAACCGCGGTGTTACGGCGATTCATGCAAAGGGAATGTATTCCGGAAATGAGAAGGACATACTCTTTTGTGCAGTGTCGAAAAAGGAAATTGTAGAGTTAAAAGAGATAGTAATGGAACTTGACCCGAATGCTTTTGTAATTGTGACGGATGCCCGGGAAGTGCTGGGAGAAGGTTTTTTGGAATATTAGCATAAAAATATTCACATTTCCTCTTTATTTTTTTGACGTTTTGCATTAAAATAAGATTCAAAGAGTTTTATCTTTCACAAAAGGATGCGGATTTTTTGTGAAAGTTGTCCAGTAACTGGGGCGATATTGATAAGAGAAGGAGAAAAAAGTATGATTTCAAATCAGATACTTCAAAACACAATTGACGGTTTGAAAGGGATTACACGAGTGGATATGTGCATTATCGATACTGAGGGGAAAGTATTGGCAACCACATTTCCGGATGCAGATAATTATATCAATCCTGCATTGGCATTTGTAGAATCTCCGGCAGACAGTCAGGTGATTCAGGGATGCCAGTTCTTTAAAGTTTTTGATGATCATCAGATAGAATATGTTTTACTGGCAAATGGTGACAGTGATGATGTGTATATGGTGGGAAAAATTGCCGGTTTCCAGATTCAGAATCTTCTGGTAGCATATAAGGAACGGTTTGATAAGGACAACTTTATTAAGAATCTTTTATTGGATAATCTTCTTTTAGTAGATATTTATAACCGTGCGAAGAAGCTTCATATTGAGACGGAAGTACGCCGTGTGGTATATGTTGTAGAAACCAACCGGGAAAAGGACGGAAATGAACTGGAAAAAGTACGCAGTATCTTTGGTGGCAAGTCCAAGGATTTTGTGACAGCGGTAGATGAGAAAAATATCATTGTGGTAAAAGAACTTGCAGAAAATGAGACCTATGAGGATTTGGAGAAAACGGCAGAAGTTATCTTAAATCTGTTCAAGGCAGATGAAGACTGCGAGGCTTATATCGCATATGGTACCGTAGTAAATGAGATTAAGGAAGTATCCCGTTCTTATAAAGAAGCCCGAATGGCATTGGATGTAGGAAAGATATTCTTTGAAGAGAAGAATATTATTGCGTATTCTGCACTGGGAATTGGACGTCTGATTTATCAGCTCCCGATTCCACTTTGCAAAATGTTTATCAAAGAGATTTTCGATGGAAAATCTCCGGATGATTTTGATGAAGAAACACTTACTACCATCAATAAATTCTTTGAAAACAGCCTGAACGTTTCAGAAACATCCAGACAGTTATACATACACAGAAATACACTGGTATACCGTCTGGATAAACTGCAGAAAAGCACAGGCTTAGACCTTCGGGTATTTGAAGATGCCATTACATTTAAAATTGCGTTAATGGTAGTAAAATACATGAAATATATGGAGACATTGGATTACTAAGCAGTAGTTTTAGGAGGAACACATGATTAAGCTTGAACATGTAAGCAAGTCATATTCGGCAGGAATACCGGCATTAAATGATATCAGTCTTAATATAGAAGAAGGGGAATTTGTTTTTATCGTTGGAAACAGTGGCTCCGGAAAGTCAACACTGATTAAATTATTGTTAAAAGAATTAGAGCCGACCAAAGGGGTTATTACGATTAACAACCGTAATTTAAATGCAATCCGGAGAAAACAGATACCGAAATATCGTCGTAATGTAGGTGTTGTGTTCCAGGATTTCCGCCTTTTAAAAGACAGAAATGTATATGAGAATGTAGCATTTGCCCAGAAGGTAATAGGTACTCCGGCAAGGCTCATAAGAAGCAGTGTACCGACCATGTTATCTATGGTAGGGCTGGCTGCCAAATATAAATCTTATCCAAAACAGTTGTCCGGTGGAGAACAGCAGAGGGTTGCCATTGCAAGAGCACTGGTAAATCAGCCGAAGATTCTTCTGGCAGATGAGCCGACCGGTAATCTTGATAACCATAATGCATGGGAAATCATGAAGCTCTTAGAGGAGATTAACCAGAAGGGAACGACAGTAGTCGTTGTTACACATAATCTTGAGATTGTCAAGGCAATGAAGAAACGTGTAATCACAATGAAGAAAGGCGTCATTATCAGTGACGAGAAAGGTGATTGCAGCGATGAGGATTAGTTCGTTTTTTTATTCAATAAAACAGGGTATCAAGAATATCTGGCGTAACAAAATGTTTTCAGTAGCATCTATTGCGACCATGTGTGCCTGTATCTTTTTGTTTGGACTTTTCTATTCGATTGTAGAAAACTTCCAGTCAATGGTAAAAGAGGCAGAGGAAGGCGTTGCAGTATCTGTTTTCTTTAATGAGGGAATCTCGCAGGAACAGATAGATGAGATTGGTAATAAAATTAGTAAGCGTGTGGAAGTTGCCAGCTATGAATTTATTTCCGCAGATGAAGCGTGGGAAAGGTGTAAAGAGACATATTTTGGTGGCTCAGAAGAAGCTGCAGAGGGATTTGCGGAGAATCCACTTGCTAATTCTGCCAGTTATGAAATTTATATGAAAGATGTTTCCATGCAGGATGCACTGGTTACATATTTAGAGTCCTTAGATGGCGTAAGGGAAGTGCATCATTCTGCAGTGGTGGCAAATACATTGTCTGATTTTAATAAACTGATTGCGTATGTTTCCGGAGGCATTATCTTAATCCTGCTTGCGGTTGCTATCTTCTTAATCAGTAATACCGTTACAGTTGGCATCTCGGTACGAAGAGAAGAGATTGCGATTATGAAGCTGATTGGAGCTACGGATTCTTTTGTGCGGGCACCATTTGTAGTAGAGGGTGTGCTGATTGGACTTCTGGGTTCTGCATTGCCACTGATTCTGCTTTACTTCATGTATGGCAAGATTATAGTATATGTAGCGGACAAATTCAGCTTTTTAGATAATATTATGAATTTTATTCCGGTTGCAGAACTGTTTCACAGTCTGGTTCCAATTTCACTGCTGTTGGGAGTGGGAATTGGATTTGTTGGCAGCCGGCTGACTATTAAGAAGCATTTGAAAGTATAAGGACAAAGGGTATCGCCTGTGTACTGGGGCAGTCACGGGGATACCCTGTTTTGAATATATAAAAGGTGATGAGAATAAGATGAAGATACGAAGAAAAGTAACAACCGCAATACTGACAGCTGTGATGTTACTTTCTCCGGTGATGGAGATATCTGCCAGCAGCCTGTCTGATGCACAGAAGGAAAAAGAAAATTTAGAGAAGCAGTTAGAGGAGGCCCAAAGTGTCATTGATGGGCTGAAAGATTCCAAGGCTGATATTCAGACGAAGGTAAAGGAATTAGATCAGCAGCTTACAAGCATTTCTCTTGAAATTACCAATACACAGGCACAGTTAGAGGAAAAGAGTGCCGAGATTACAGACACCCAGAGCGAATTAGAGGATGCCCAGGCGGATGTGGCAAGCCAGGCAGAAGCTATGAGCAAAAGGATTCAGTTCATGTATGAAAATAGTGGAAAAATGTCATATCTGGAAGCATTTTTTCAATCCGGCAGTATGGCAGAATTTTTGAATCAGGCAGAATATATCCGGCAGATTTCAGAATATGATAGAGATATGCTGCAGCAGTACAATGACAGTGTACAGACCGTGGCAGATGCCGAGGAACAGTTAGAACAGGAATATACAGAGCTGGAAGAATTAAAGGCACAGGTAGAATCCCAGCAGCAGACCGTGCAGGCTCTGATGGATGCCAAGGAAGACGAACTGGATAAGGTAAAGAGTGACATTACGGTGGCACAGTCGGATGCAGATGCAGTACAGGCAGAGATTGATGCACAGAATGAAATTATTGCGCAGATTCAGGCAGAGGAAGCCAGAAAAAAAGCGGAAGAAGAGAAACGAAGACAGGAAGCAGAGGAAAATGGAACTACTCCGGATACGACTCCTGGAGATGTATACAGTGGCGGGGCTTTTGTATGGCCGTGTCCGAGCAGTACCAGGGTAACCAGTGATTACGGAACGCGATTATCTCCGACCCAGGGAGCATCCTCTAATCATAAGGGACTGGATATTGGGGCAAGCTATGGTGCGAGTATTGTGGCGGCGGCAGATGGAACGGTTTCCTATGCAGGCTATAATAATGGAATGGGCAACTATGTAATGATCAGCCACGGCAGCGGGCTATATACAGTATATGGGCATGCTTCGGCACTTTTGGTATCCACCGGTGATAAAGTCACGGCGGGACAGACGATAGCCCAGGTAGGAAGTACCGGTATATCTACTGGAAATCATTTACATTTTGGCGTATCCTTAAATGGAAGCTATGTAAGCCCATGGAATTATCTGAGTAAATAGTAAAAGAGGAAGAAAGATGGACGAAATAAGGGAAGAGACAAATTCAGCAGAAGCAATCAGGCAGGAAATAAAGGAAAAGAAAAGAACTTACTGGCGTGGTGCGATTACCGGTGCTGCTTCGGTCATGGCGGTATTGCTGATTGTATTATTGATTGGTATTTACAGTGGTACTGTGGTAATTGGTGGAAAAGGCGTAACAGGAGGCAGCCAGACGGTAGCAGCATCAGATGGTGATCTGCTTTCAAAGGATGTCATCAATAAGCTTGATAATCTGGCAGACCAGATTAATGCAGATTATTATGAAGATGTGGATCAGGAAGACTTGATTAACGGAATGTATAAAGGCTTGTTTGAGGGGATCGGAGACCCATATAGTGAGTATTATACCCCGGAAGAATATGAAGATATCATGATATCTACCCATGCAAATTATTATGGAATCGGAGCAGGACTTACCCAGGATAAGAATACCATGGAAGTATCCGTTACCCATATTTATGATAATTCTCCGGCACAGGAAGCAGGATTAAAAGAAGGCGATAAGATAGTCAAGGTAGATGATATTGAAGCCACTTCTATGGAATTGTCGGAATTGGTAACCAACATCCGTGGCGAAGAGGGAACCACCGTTCATCTGGTAATTGAAAGAGAAGGGGAATCAGAAAATCTGGAATTTGATGTGTCTCGTGCCAAAGTAGATATTCCAACAGTAGCTTATAAAATGTTAGAAAACAATATCGGATATATACAGGTATCTGAATTTGCAGAGAATACACCAACCCAGTTTTCGGATGCAATTACAGATTTACAGGGTCAGGGTATGGAGAAGCTGGTTATTGATTTACGTGATAATGGTGGCGGAATGGTAGTATCCTGTCAGCAGATGTTGGATATGATTCTTCCGGAAGGAACCGTTGTTTATACGGAAGATAAATATGGCAACCGTCAGGATTATACTTCTGATGCAGAGCATTATCTTGATATGCCGATTGCAGTATTAGTCAATGGCAATTCCGCCAGTGCATCCGAGATATTTGCAGGAGCCATCCGGGATTTTGATTATGGAACACTGATTGGAACCACAACTTTTGGAAAAGGCATTGTGCAGAATATCATGCAGTTAAAGGACGGCAGTGCCATTAAGCTTACGGTAGCAAAATATTATACACCAAACGGTGATAACATCCATGGAACCGGAATTACACCGGATGTTGAAATTGAATATGAGTACACCGGAGATACCGAGGGTACTTATGATGAGATGCAGGATAATCAGATATTAAAAGCCATTGAAGTATTGAACGGAGAAGAATAATGAAGATGAATAACGAAGAGAAGAAAAAACTTATCATTCGCTATGTGGTGGCAGTAATTCTTTTGGTAGTTACCATCCTCGTACTTAAGGGGATGTATCAGGATGCGGAAGAGCATGACAATGCACAGAATACAGAAATTACAACAGAGATAAATCATGAGTAAATTAAATGAAAAGATTCGCCAGCAGTTAATGGAATGGGCAGAACCGGATTTTGGCACCTTTTCCGCCGGATTGATTCCGGGGGAAAAACATGTGCTTGGAGTAAGGCTGCCATTACTTCGTTCTTATGCAAAAGAATTAGCAAAAGGAGACTGGCAGACTTACCTTTCACAGGCATTGGATGATTCCATGGAAGAGACCATGTTACAGGGCATGACCTTAGGCTATGTGAAAAGTGATTTCACAGGAATCCGTCCGTATCTTGATGCCTTTCTTCCAAAGATTAAGAACTGGTCGGTATGTGACAGCACCTGTGTAAGTTTAAAAATTGCCAGAAAAGAGCCGGAGGCAGTTTTAGAATATTTACTGCCTTATCTTCGCAGTGACGAAGAATTTTTCATCCGGTTTGGCGTTGTGATGTTATTAGATCATTTTATTATGGAAGACTATATTGACCTTGTCTTAGAAGAGATGGATAAGATTCATCAGGATGCCTATTATGTGAAAATGGCAGTAGCCTGGAATTTGTCCGTGTGTTTTGTGAAGTTCCGGGATAAAACACTTTCCTATCTCAGGACAAATCATCTGGATGACTGGACTTACAATAAGACGATACAGAAAATCAGGGAATCCTATCGCGTGACCAAAGAGGATAAGGAAATGCTCTTAAAAATGAAACGGAAAGCAGAAAAATAGACTTTTCAACCAATATTAAGGAAAATATAATTGATTCGAAGCCGGGAAACCACTATAATGTTTATAGTGGTTTTTCTTACTTTACAGGAAATTGCTTTCCTGCAAAGAAAAAACGCTCCGCGGGGATGCGCACTGCGGCGTATAAGGTAGATGTCGCAAGCGACCGCGCAGGCGCGAGAATGTGCCAAGGCACATTCTTTGTTATACAGAAAATCATAAGAATATAAGAAAGTTGGTGATACTGTGGTTGAATTGGACGCATACCGATACAAATTGGGAACCTATAAGGCTCCACTACAGGAAGTGAGGGATTCACTTTGACTTAGCAGATAAGTCAAAGAAAATCGAAGAACTGGAAAGGGAAATGGAAGCACCAGATTTCTGGAATGATGCAGAAGTGTCCCAGCAGAAGATGAAAGAGTTAAAAAGCTATAAGGATGACGTGGCAGTCTGTGCACAGCTGGAAGAGAAACTTTCCGACATTGAAACACTGATTGCGATGGGAGATGAAGAGAATGATGTTTCCCTGATTCCGGAAATCGAAGAAGAGATAAAGGAATATGAAGAAGCGTTTGAAAAGATTCGGATTAAAACCCTGTTATCCGGAGAATATGATAAAGACAATGCAATTGTATCCTTACATGCAGGAGCAGGCGGAACAGAATCCTGTGACTGGGCATCCATGCTATACCGTATGTATACAAGATGGGCATCCGATAAAGGATTTGCCATTGAAGTATTGGATTCCTTAGATGGAGATGAAGCAGGAATCAAATCCATTACCTTTCAGGTAAACGGAGAAAATGCTTACGGTTATCTGAAATCAGAAAAAGGCGTACACCGTCTGGTGCGGATTTCACCGTTTAATGCGGCAGGAAAGCGTCAGACCTCCTTTGTATCATGTGATGTGATGCCGGATATAGAAGAAGACATTGATATTGAAGTAAAGGATGAAGATATAAGGATTGATACCTACCGTTCCAGCGGAGCCGGTGGACAGCATATCAATAAGACATCTTCAGCAATCCGGATTACCCATTTTCCGACGGGAATTGTAGTAACCTGCCAGAATGAGCGTTCCCAGCACATGAATAAAGACAAGGCAATGCAGATGTTAAAATCCAAGCTGTATTTATTGAAACAGCAGGAAAATGCAGATAAAGCAGCAGATATCCGTGGCGAAGTCACAGAAATTGGCTGGGGAAATCAGATACGCTCCTACGTATTGCAGCCGTATACTATGGTAAAGGATACCAGAACCGGCGTAGAGACGGGAAATACAGATGCAGTATTAGATGGAGATATTGATATTTTCATTAATGGATATTTAAAGTGGCTGTCACTGGGCTGTCCGGAGAAGATGGGAGAGTAAGATGGAAAAAGTAATCATACCACTGGTCATTATTCTTGTCATTGTGGGAGTGATAGCAGGCGTGGTTTTCTATGTGAAAAATAAAGTAAGAAAATTCTCACAGGATCTCTTTGGAACAGATTCTTTAGTGGAAGGCTGGAAGAAACAGGAAGAGGAACTGTCTGTCACACCATGTTCCGTATCCGGAATGACAAGATTATTAGAACCACAGATACAGCGGGATTTCCCGGAATTTAACTGGGTGCAGTTTAAAAATAAGGCAGAAGATGCATTGAAATTGTCATTGATGGCAATTTCCGCACATAGTATAGGAAGGGCAGAGAGCCTGTCGGAAGCACTTAAAGAAGAAGTGGCAGCAAGAATTGAGCAGAATCAGACAGCAGGTGTAAATGAGGTATATGAACGTATCCGTGTTCATCAGACTGAGATTGCCAGATATGAAAAACAAAAGGGAAAATGCATTATTACACTACAGAGTGCAGTGGAGCATATTCACTATAAAGAAAAAGACGGAAAACTGATTTCCGGTAAAAAAGATTTGTTAGAACAGACCAAGTACAACATGGAACTGATGTATATCCAGGATGAGAGCAAAGTCAGTGCTGATAAAGGGGTAGGACTTACCTGCCCGCACTGCGGTGCTCCGGTTACATCCCTTGGAGCGAAATACTGTGAGTTCTGTGGCAGTGAAGTAATACCAATCAATATGCAGGTTTGGTCTCTGCAGCATTTTTACGAAGTTACATACCAAAAGGTGTAATGAAAATATATAACATAAGAAAACAGGAGGTTTGTTATGGGTTTAATTAAAGCAGTAGCACAGGCAGTTGGAGGAAGTTTTGCAGATCAGTGGTTAGAGGTAATCGAGCCGGATGATATGGGAGATCAGACCGTCTTTACCAGAGGTGTGTTGATTCGCCGTGGACAGAATACAAAGGGAACGGATGATACCGTATCTAATGGTTCCATCATCCATGTATATGATAATCAGTTTATGATGTTAGTAGATGGTGGAAAAATCGTAGACTATACTGCAGAACCGGGATATTACAAAGTAGATAATTCTTCTTTGCCATCCCTGTTTAACGGACAGTTAAAGGATACTTTAAAAGATTCCTTCGCACGTATCAAATTTGGTGGTCAGACACCGGATAAACAGAAGGTATTCTTTATAAATCTTCAGGAAATCAAGGGAATCAAATTCGGAACAAGAAATCCGATTAACTATTTTGATAATTTCTACAATGCAGAATTGTTCCTGCGTGCACACGGAACTTATTCCATTAAGATTGTAGACCCGATTCGTTTCTATGCAGAAGCAATTCCAAGAAACAAAGACAGGGTAGAAATCACAGATATCAATGAACAGTATATCTCTGAATTCTTAGAAGCATTACAGACATCCATCAATCAGTTATCTGCAGATGGCGTCCGCATTTCCTATGTATCATCCAAGGGACGCGAGCTGAGTAAATACATGTCAGAAACTCTTGATGAGGAATGGAACCAGATGCGTGGTATGGAGATTCAGGCAGTAGGTATTGCAAGCATCTCTTACGACGAGGAATCCACTAACCTTATCAATCTGCGCAACAAAGGTGCAATGATGGGTAGTGACCCGAATGTAATGCGTGGTATTGCTGTTGGAAATATTACGGAAGGTATCCGTGATGCAGGTTCTAATGCAGCAGGTGCAATGACCGGATTTATGGGTGTTGGAATGGGAATGAATGCATTCAACAGCAGCATGGACAGCTTAAATCAGATGACAGCAGGCATGCAGCAGAACCAGCAGATGAATAATGGAGCACAGATGGCAGGCGGAGTAGCAGGCGTGCAGCAGGCAGCACCGGCTCAACAGGCAGCTCCGGCACAGCAGGCAGCAGCACCGGCAGGCAATGAGTGGACCTGTGAATGCGGAACAACAAATACCGGAAAATTCTGCTGTAACTGTGGAAAACCGGCTCCTGCACCGGCAGTAAAGACAGACTGGACCTGTGAGTGTGGAACAGTAAATACCGGAAAATTCTGTACTAACTGCGGAAAACCGGCTCCGGCAGCAGACTGGACCTGCGAATGTGGAACTGTAAATACCGGAAAATTCTGCAGCAATTGTGGAAAACAGAGACCATAATGGGGGAAGGAGCACTGCATGTCAGTAATTAGTTTTAAGTGCCCGAATTGTGATGGCGAACTGATTTTTGACCCTGCTTCCGGAGCATATAAATGCGAATATTGTGGTTCAAAATTTACACAGGAAGAACTGGATGCCATGAAGCCGGCGGAGGAACAGGAAAAGCCTGCCGGCAGCATGGATGGAAGTCAGGCTTCTGAGAATACAGACGGAACACAGGAAGAGAAGAAGACAGAGGAAGAAGCAGTCATTTATACCTGCCCAAGCTGTGGCGCACAGATTGTAACAGATGCAACCACAGCGGCAACCTTCTGCTATTATTGCCACAATCCGGTAGTGCTTTCCGGAAGATTATCCGGAAATTATATGCCGAATAAGGTCATTCCGTTTGCAATTGACCGTAAGGAAGCAGAAAAACGTTTTATGGAATATGTAGGCAGGAAAAAGTTTGTTCCAAAGGCATTTTTCAATAAGAAACAAATTGATAAATTATCTGGTGTATACTTCCCATTCTGGATTTATGATACCAGGATGAATGGTAATCTTTCGGCAGAGGCAACCCGTGTCCGGGTATGGCGTTCCGGGGATGAAGAATATACCGAGACTAAATTCTATGAAGTAGAACGTGGCGGAGATGTATCTCTTTCCAATCTGGAATTGAATGCATTACAGAAAGCCAACAAAGAGCTGGTAGAGGGTGTACTGCCATATCAGTTTGACAAGATGAAGGATTTCTCCATGGGGTATCTTTCCGGCTTCCAGGCAGAGAAGCGTGATATTGAAAAAGAAGGCGTAGCAGAGGAAGCTAGACGAGAGACAAAGGATTATGCAACCAGGCTCTTGCGGGAAAGTGTATCCGGCTACGATGGTGTGAAGGTGCATAACTGCGGATTTTCTAATGGCAGTGAGAACTGGAATTATGTGCTTCTTCCAATCTGGACCATCACCTATCGCGCCAATAATGGCAAGATGTATTACTATTCCATGAATGGTCAGACTGGAAAAGTATGTGGAGAACTTCCGGTAGATTATAAGAAACTGACTCTGGTTAGTGGAATCATATCAGCAGCAGTGCTGGTACTTGGATTGTTAGGAGGGCTGCTGATATGGTAAAGAAAAAGATAATTGTACCGTTACTGCTTTTATGCAGTATGTTATTTGTTGTTCCTGTTATGGCATCAGAGCCAAAGGCAGACTTCGTCTATGATGACGCAGAGCTTTTTACCCAGAGTGAAGCAGATTCCATCAGTGAAAAAATCGGCGATTTTTCCAGTGAGACCGGCTGGGAAATCTATGCATTTACCACAGAGGATGCGCAGGGGTATACTTCCCAGGAGTATGGAGAGAATACCTTTGACCAGTATGCCACCGGCATGGATGGCGTTGCTTTTGTCATTGACATGGATAACCGTGAAATCGCAGTGGTTCATTTTGGAGAAGCAAACCGTTATTATACGGATGAAAGAGTAGAAAGTATTCTGGATGAAGGCTTCAATTATATGGGAGATGCAGAGTATGCAGATGCCATGGAGGCAATGATTGATGAGGCAGAATATTATTATGGACAGGGCGTGCCAACCGGTCAGTATAATTACGATGAAGAAACCGGGGAGTATGATTACTACGAGAAAAATACGCTGACCTGGTTTGAAATTCTGATTACCTTACTGGTGGCATTAGGTATCGGTGGTGCATTCTGTGGAATCACCATTGGAAAATACCGCCTGCATTTTGATAAGTACAAATATGATTACCACAAGAACAGCCATGTAAATCTTACAAACCGTACTGACCGCTTTGTAAATCAGGTAGTAACCCATCGTCATATCCAGAGGGAATCTTCTGGTGGAGGCGGAAGCAGTTCAGGCAGAACAACAGTACATACCGGAGCAGGAGGACGAAGCACCGGAGGCGGAAGCCGTAAATTCTAAGAGCTTTCGGATAAGGAAAGCAAATATAAAAATTCGTCAATTTACCCATATGGAATCCGAAAAAGGTTCCATATGGGTACTTTTGTATAAAAAAGAGAAATTTACTTGTAATGGCTGTGTATATGTGCTATCATCTTTCTGGTGAGAACAGTTGTATTTGTACCACAAACAGTCGGAGGGGAATATGGCAGAGAATACGAAGTATTTTGTGTTGAAAGAGAAGGCTGTACCGGAGGTATTGCTGAAAGTAGTGGAAGCGAAACGTCTTTTAGAATCCGGACGCGTAACATCTGTACAGGAAGCAGCCGAGCAGGTAGATATCAGCCGGAGTTCATTTTATAAGTATAAAGATGATATTTTTCCATTTCACGACAATGCGAAGGGGAGAACAATTACGATGGTAATCCAGCTGGATGATACGCCGGGATTATTATCAACCGTTTTGAATATTGTGGCAGAGTTTCATGCCAACATATTAACTATCCACCAGTCTATACCGGTAAACGGGATTGCATCCCTGACACTGAGTATTGATATTCTGCCGGAGACAGGAGATTTGTCACAGATGGTAGATAAGATTGAAGGACAGGCTGGAATACATTATCTGAAAATATTAGCCAGGGAGTGAAACAACAATGAAAGCAGCAGTAATGGGATATGGAACAATTGGTTCCGGAGTAGTAGAAGTATTAAACATTAATCATGACAGCATTGCAAAACGTGCAGGCGAAGCAATCGAAGTAAAATATGTTCTGGATTTACGGGATTTCCCGGGAGACCCGATTCAGGATAAAATTGTGCATGATTACAAAGTAATTGCAGAAGACCCTGAAATTGGCATGGTAGTTGAGACAATGGGCGGTGTAGAGCCGGCATATACTTTTGTCCGTGCCATGTTAGAGGCAGGAAAGCATGTAACAACTTCAAATAAGGCATTAGTAGCAGAGAAAGGTGCAGAACTGATTGCACTTGCCAAAGAGAAAAATGTGAATTTCCTGTTTGAAGCCAGCGTAGGAGGCGGAATCCCGATTATCCGCCCGTTAAATTCCTGCCTGACTGCAGATGTAATTGAAGAGATTACCGGTATTTTAAATGGAACGACCAACTATATGCTTACCAAGATGAGCGTAGAGGGTTCTGAATTTGCAGATGTATTAAAGGATGCACAGGATAAAGGATATGCAGAGAAAGATCCGACTGCCGATGTAGAAGGCTTTGATGCATGCCGTAAGATTGCAATCTTAACTTCTTTAGTATGCGGACAACAGGTAGACTTCAATGACATTCATACGGAAGGAATTACCAAAATCAGTGCAACAGATATCAAATATGCAAAAGCAATGAGTAAAGCCATTAAATTACTGGCAACCAGCCGTAAAGTAGGAGAAAGCTATTGTGCAATGGTATCTCCATGTATGCTTCCACAGGAGCATCCACTGTATCCGGTGAATGATGTATTTAATGCAATTTTTGTACATGGTAATGTATTAGGAGATGCAATGTTCTACGGAAGTGGAGCAGGAAAACTTCCAACCGCCAGTGCTGTTGTGGCTGATATGGTTGAAATTGCAAAATTCAAAGACACCAACCTTCCAATGGAATGGAGACCGGAGAAATTAGAGCTTGCAGATTATAAGATGGTAACCAACCGTTTCTTTGTCCGTACCAAAGCAGACGAAACAGCAGTAAAGAATGCATTCGGAGCAGTTGAGTTTGTTGCAGCAGAAGGTGTAAACGGCGAACTTGGATTTGTAACAGAAGAAATGACAGAAGCAGCATATGAAGAGAAAGCAGCAAAACTTGCTGATATTCTTCAGATGATTCGTGTAAAATAGTTGCGAAAAACCCTTCTGGAAATTATAATTGTACTAAGGGTATAAATATAATTTCAGGAGGGTATTTTTATGTCAAAATTTATTATGGCGTTAGACGCCGGAACCACCAGCAACCGGTGTATTCTCTTTAATGAAGCCGGTGAAATCTGCAGTATGGCACAAAAAGAATTCCGTCAGATGTTTCCGAATCCAGGATGGGTAGAACATGATGCCAATGAGATATGGTCGACGCAGCTTGGGGTAGCAGTAGAGGCAATGTCTAAGATTGGTGCTACGGCAGCAGATATTGCAGCCATTGGAATCACCAACCAGAGAGAGACGGCAATTGTATGGAACAAAGAGACCGGAGAACCGATTTATAATGCGATAGTCTGGCAGTGCCGCCGGACCGCTGATATTGCAGATGCGTTAAAGAAAAAGGGGTTGGAAGATTCCTATCGTAAGAAAACAGGATTGATTATTGATGCCTATTTTTCGGCAACGAAAATTAAGTGGATTTTAGATAATGTGAAGGGTGCAAGGAAATTAGCGGAAGAAGGAAAGCTGCTCTTTGGAACGGTAGAGACCTGGCTGATCTGGAAACTGACGAAAGGGGAAGCACATGTAACCGATTATTCCAATGCATCAAGAACCATGCTTTTTAATATAAACACATTAACCTGGGATAAAGATATTCTGGCAGAGCTTGATATTCCGGAGAGCATGCTGCCAAAGCCGATGCCATCAAGCTGTGTTTATGGTTATACAGACCCGGCATATTTTGGAAGTGCGATACCGATTGCCGGTGCAGCAGGAGACCAGCAGGCAGCTTTGTTCGGACAGACCTGCTTTTCCGAAGGAGAAGCGAAGAATACATATGGTACAGGCTGTTTCCTTTTGATGAATACAGGAGAACGTCCGGTATTTTCAGAAAACGGACTGGTCACCACCATTGCCTGGGGGCTGGATGGCAAAGTAAATTATGCACTGGAAGGCTCTATCTTTGTGGCAGGTGCGGCAATCCAGTGGCTGCGTGATGGTATGCGTCTCATTGACTCCGCATCGGATTCAGAGTATATGGCGACCAAAGTAAAAGGAACTCATGGCTGTTATGTGGTTCCGGCATTTACCGGACTGGGTGCACCATATTGGGATCAGTATGCAAGAGGAACAATTGTAGGAATTACCAGAGGAACCAATAAGAATCATATCATCCGGGCAACTCTGGAATCTATTGCTTATCAGGTGGAAGGAGTTATCTCTGCCATGGAAGCGGATGCTGGAATCGAAATCCGTTCCTTAAATGTAGATGGAGGAGCCAGTGCTAATAATTTCCTGATGCAGTTCCAGTCAGACATGATACAGGCACCGGTCAATCGTCCGGCATGTGTAGAGACAACAGCAAAGGGTGCAGCATATCTGGCAGGACTTGCAGTAGACTACTGGAAGACCAAAGAAGATGTGATAAAGAACCAACAGATAGAGAGGGTATTCCATCCACAGATGGAAGAGGAAGAGAGACAGAAAAAATTAAAAGGCTGGAAGAAGGCAGTAAAATATGCCTTTGGATGGGCAAAAGATACAGAAGAAGAGGAAGAGGCGTAAGAATGTGCCAAGGCACATTCTTTTTTCTCGTTAAGCGTTCGAAAAAGCTGCCGGTGGCAGCTCCTTATAGGTTTTGATATATAATACCTTATGATATATGCGTCAGCGGCATAAAATCAATCTGAAAGAATAGAAGAGCCGCATTTTTCACAATGAAATTTATAATAATAATAGCCAGTGCAATCCAAAGAAATACTTCCCGGAAATGCATGCCAATACGAAGCCTTCCCATAGAGAGCCGCTCAATAGTCTGGGAAATCATAAACCAGGTGCAGAGCACAAAGGCATATGGCACAAAGGGATGATAAACCAGTGAGTGCAGGAAATCCCCATGCAGTAAAAAAGCTATCGCTCTGGTGCCACCGCAGCCGGGACAGTAAAGTCCGGTCAGGCTGTGAAGCACACAGGGGAAAAGATATTTTGAAAGCTGGATATTCGTTGCTTTTATAAAAAGCACCAGCAGAAGAAGTGTGCCTATGATGCACCAGCCGGTGATATATAATCCGTTGTCCATAGCAGTGGACGTTTTTTTCTTTTCCATATAAACCCTCGCAAATCAGTATTCAAACAAAATATAGAATCTGTTGGTAGTATACAATTGTCATAAGGGAAAGTCAAAGTTATTGTGTTTCACCCAAGATATGTGTATAATAAAAAAAGGCACTTTTTTCAGACTTTGGAAGGAGGAGTGATTTATGCAGATTGATGGATGGAATCCGAAAGATATAGGATATGATACCGGGTACAATCATACATATGGGGTCGGAACTGACACAGATGCGAAGAGTACCGGGGTGGCAGAGGGCAGCAAAGGCGAATGCCAGACCTGTAAGAACCGGAAATATCAGGATGGTTCCAACGAGAATGTTTCTTTTAAATCAGCTTCCCACATCTCTCCGGAGGCGGCGGGAATCCGTGTGGCAGCCCATGAGGCAGAACATGTTTCCAATGCTTATACCAAAGCAGCAGAAGGAAATGGTCAGGTGGTATCTGCAAGCGTAACACTTCGTACCGGCGTATGCCCGGAGTGCGGAAGAGTATATGTGGCAGGCGGAGAGACCAATACCACCATTAAGTATCCGAACGAAGCGAACCCATATCAGCAGGAGCGGAAGAGCCAGGATGCGGCAGATCTGACCGGAGCCAGAATCGACACAAGAAAATAAAACAGGAGCATGAGATAGATGAAAAGAAAATCAGCAGAAATAAAACGTATTGCAAGAGAAAATCTTACCGGACATTATGGATTGCCAATGGGAGCCATGGTAGTATCGCAGTTAATTGTAACTTTGCCGACCATGTTCTTTTCCTGGAATTTGACTCCGTATTCCGGAAAAATGGAGTGGGCAATTTATTATGTGGCAGCATTTGTACTGGCATTGCTGGGGGTTGTTTTAAATATAGGAATTCTCCAGATTGCCCTGCGAATGGGAAGAAAGCAGCCATATAAGTTTACCGATATGTTCTATGGATTCAATCATCATCCGGATAAATACATTCTGGCATACCTTTTATTTATGGTTGTGGTATTAATTCCGATGCTTCCGGCAATCGCAGTCTCTGTTGGAATGTATGTAACTGCCATTTCCGGCAGCATGAAAATCACAGAGGGGATTTTTATTGGCTATGTAGTAGCTATGTGTGTACTTGGAATTGGAGGAGAAGTGATCGCATTTATTCTTTCCTTAAAATATTCCATGCTGTTTTTGATATTGCTTGAGGATAATACCAAAGGAATCCGGCAGGCAATGAGGGAAAGTAAAGCACTGATGCAGGGCAACAAGGGAAGATACTTCTATATCATGTTAAGCTTCCTTGGCTGGTCTTTCCTTGGCCTCCTTTCATTTGGAATCGGCTTCCTGTGGATTGGACCATACTATACGCAGACACAGGTGACATTCTATCGTGACATTACAGGAGAATTAGACCGGACAGAAAACCAGACAGACCCATACGGAACAAAACAGCAGAATCCTCAGTACAGTACGTGGAGTGCTTCGGTATAAAAATAAGAAAAGAAAAATGCCGGGAAATCAGAATTGGTTTCCTGGCATTTTTCTTTTGCATATATTTACTGGTACATCTGATTCATTTCATTAAACTGCCGCATCAGTTCGTTATAATCAGCGGTATTTCCATTGGACATCTGGTTGATGAAATCGGCGTTGGTAAACATCATGACAATGACGAAAGTATAAAGTGCAATAGTAAGTACAAGACCGATAATTCCAAGGACGATACCGATTTTGCCGGTGGTGGAAAAAGTCATCTCGCCGCCACGGGAAAGAAGTCCTAAAATAATGGCAAGTGCCCCACAAGGCAGTGCTGCATACAGGCAGCAGAAAGTTACAATGGAGACAATGCCAAGAGCAATGGATGCGGTGGCAAGTCCGGTGGAACGTTTGTCCATGTAATTACGTTGTGGTGCCTGGTTCATATTATATGAATAATTGGGATTTGGTTGATAGCCGTTTGGCTGCTGTTGAAAATCCATAAAAAACCTCCTCAAATCGTGAATAAATCTAGTATACCATTTTCTGCCGGAAAAAACAATAAAACCCAAAATCTTCCCTTTTGTAGAAATGCCTGATGTGCTATAATGAGCGCAAACGCATCAACAGGAAAGGAAATACAAGATGGACATAACAGCAAAAATTGCCGAAGAACTTGGAATCAGAAAAAATCAGGCACAGGCAGCAATTCAGTTAATTGATGAAGGAAATACCATTCCTTTTATTGCCCGGTATCGAAAAGAAGCAACCGGCGCATTAAATGATGAAATATTACGTAACTTATTTGACCGGCTGACTTATCTTAGAAACTTGGAAGAGAAGAAAGAACAGGTCATTGCCAGCATTGAAGAACAGGGCAAGCTGACGGACGAACTGTGGAAACAGATAGAAGAAGCACAGACACTGGTAGTCGTAGATGATTTGTACCGTCCATACCGACCGAAACGCAGAACCAGAGCAACCATCGCCAAAGAGAAGGGCTTAGAGCCGCTGGCAAATGTAATCAGTCTTCAGATGCTTAAGACTCCAATCTTAGAAGAAGCAGCAAAATATATCAACGAAGAAAAAGAAGTTCATACTGCAGAGGAAGCCTTAGAAGGTGCCAGGGATATTATTGCAGAGCATATTTCCGATGAAGCAGATTATCGTATCCGCATCCGTGACCTTACCGTAAAACATGGTCGGATTGTATCTGCTGCCAAAGATCCGGAAATAGAATCTGTTTATGAAATGTATTATGATTTTGATGAGCCGATTGCAAAAATGGCAGGACATCGTACGCTGGCATTGAACCGTGGAGAGGCAGAGAAAATACTGACAGTAAAAGTAGAAGTGCCGGAAGAACAGATTATTCCGTATTTACAGAAAAAGGTAATAACCAAAGATAATGCCATAACCAGACCTGTTTTGGAAGAAGTAATCGAAGACAGCTATAAGCGTCTGATTGCACCGGCAATCGAGCGTGAGATTCGAAGTGACCTTACGGAAAAGGCAGAAGACGGAGCAATCAAAGTTTTCGGAAAAAACTTAGAGCAGCTTCTGATGCAACCGCCAATTGCAGGACAGGTTGTGCTTGGCTGGGATCCGGCATTCCGTACCGGATGTAAGCTTGCAGTGGTAGATCCGACCGGAAAAGTATTGGATACGACAGTTATTTACCCGACAGCACCACAGAATAAGGTAGAGGAAGCAAAAGTAGTATTAAAGAAACTGATTTCCAAGTATCATATTACACTGATTTCTCTTGGAAATGGAACAGCATCCCGTGAGTCGGAGCAGATTATTGTAGATTTATTAAAAGAGATTCCGGTAAAAGTACAGTATATTATTGTAAATGAAGCAGGTGCTTCCGTATATTCTGCAAGTAAACTTGCAACAGAGGAATTCCCAAACTTTGATGTGGGACAAAGAAGTGCCACTTCCATGGCAAGACGGTTGCAGGATCCGCTGGCAGAGCTGGTTAAAATTGATCCGAAATCCATCGGAGTCGGTCAGTATCAGCATGACATGAACCAGAAAAAATTAAGTGAAGCCTTAGGCGGCGTGGTAGAAGACTGCGTAAATAAAGTTGGTGTAGATTTAAACACCGCATCCGTATCCCTGCTGGAATACATTTCCGGTATCAGCAAAGTGATTGCGAAAAATATCGTGGCATACCGGGAAGAAAATGGAAAATTTGCATCCAGAAGCCAGCTTTTGAAAGTGGCAAAATTAGGACCGAAGGCATATGAACAGTGTGCCGGTTTTCTTCGTATTACCGGTGGAAAGAATCCGTTGGATGCAACCGGCGTGCATCCGGAAAGTTATGAAGCAACCAGAAAGCTTTTGGAAAAATTAGGATATTCAGAAGAAGAGATAACCGGTGGCGGATTAACCGGGATTTCAAAGAAGATTTCAGATTATAAGAAACTGGCAGCAGAATTGGAAGTAGGAGAACTTACTTTACGGGATATTGTAAAGGAACTGGAGAAGCCGGCAAGAGATCCGAGGGAAGATATGCCAAAGCCGATTCTGCGGAGTGACGTACTGGAAATGAAGGATTTGACCCCGGGAATGGTATTAAAAGGAACCGTCCGTAATGTCATTGACTTCGGTGCCTTTGTGGACATCGGAGTACATCAGGATGGACTGGTACACATTTCCCAGATGAGCGAACGCTATATCAAACATCCGCTGGAAGTGGTCAGCGTGGGAGATATTGTAGAAGTAAAAGTAATGAGCGTAGACCTTAAGAAACAGAGAATCCAGCTTACCATGAAACTGTAAATAAAAGGTAACAGATAAAATTGGGTATTGACAAGGAAAAAGCGAAGTTCTACAATAAACCCATAGTAATTGAATAGGAAGTCTTCGGGGCAGGGTGATATGCGAAGCATAGATTCCCGACCGACGGTGATTGTGCATGACACATTAGTCCGTGAACTGCAGTATTGCAGTTGATTTGGTGAAAATCCAAAACCGACAGTATAGTCTGGATGGGAGAAGATAAGTGACCATTAAGGTGATTATTTTGCGTGCCCCGGATAGTTTTATCCGGGGCTTTTATGGTACACCAATACTCCGGACATCCCTTGCAAGAGCTAAAAGTAAAGAAAAAAGGAGTAAAAGAAATGAGTACAAACAGTGTAACAACAAACAGCAACGTAAAAACAGGTGTAAATGCAAGATATCTGACGATGACAGCAATGCTTTCAGCCATTGCGTTCATCCTGATGTTCCTTGATTTTGCAGTTCCGTTTATGCCAAACTTCATCAAACTGGATATTTCAGAACTTCCGGCATTGATTGGAGCATTTTCCATGGGACCGGTCAGCGGAATTGTAATCTGCCTGATTAAAAATCTGATTCATCTGACTATTACAACCACAAGTGGTGTTGGAGAACTGTCCAATTTCATTCTTGGAGTAGCGTTCGTGCTTCCGGCAGGACTGATTTACAAATTTAAGAAGAACCGCAAAGGTGCATTAATCGGTTCTTTAGCAGGAGCACTTTTCATGGCAGTATTCAGTGTGGTATCAAACTATTTCCTGGTATATCCGTTCTATACAGCATTTATGCCGGAAGATGCCATTATTGGTGCTTACAATGCAATCGCTTCTGCAGTAGGCGGACATATGGATAATTTATTGGAATGTCTGGTAGTATTTAATATGCCATTCACCTTCTTAAAAGGTATGATTAGTGTTGGAATTACATTTTTGATTTATAAACATATTTCACCAATCATCAAAGGAACCAACAGCCGTAAAAATTAGACGTCCCTTTTTTGCCCGACACAAAATTGATAAAGAGTTTGTCTATTCCCGAAAATAATGCTATACTTCAATCAGAAAAGTAAGCAGGAGGAAAGACAATGCCAATTGAATTTGATGTAAAAATAACAGCGAACGATATGTACCGGTTTAATATGTATCATATATATACCAGTTTTACCGGAATCTTTTCCATCTTGGCAGCGGTGCTTGGATTTGTAGCCGCAGTGGGAACCTATGGAAAGGTAGATACCATGTATACGGTGCTTTACATCATATTTGGCATTGTCTTTCTTTTTTATTTTCCATTAACCTTGAAAATGCGGGCGGCAAGACAGATTTCCATGTCAGAGGCACTGAAAAGTACACTGCATTATATGTTGGATGATGAAGGTGTCCATGTATCTCTGGGAGAAGAAAATGCCCTGCTGGAGTGGAAACAGATTTATAAAATGGTGTCAACAAAGCATAATGTTCTGATTTACAGCAGCCGCGTGAATGCATATATCCTGCCGATGGAAATTGTAGGCGGACAGTATGCAGCGTTGAAGGAACTGGCAGATAAGAATTTGAAGAAGCACCAGAATTGTATGAAGAAGAGATAGGAAGAAAAGTATATGGTATATGAAACGTTTTCGGCAGAAGAAACAGAAAAGTTAGGCGAACAGATTGGACGGGAAGCAAAGCCGGGAGAAGTGTATACATTAATCGGAGATTTGGGAGTAGGAAAAACCGTTTTTACCCAGGGAATAGCCAAGGGTTTGGAGATAACAGAACCTATCTGCAGTCCGACTTTTACTATTGTACAGGAGTATGAAGAAGGAAGAATGCCATTTTATCATTTTGATGTATACCGGATTGCGGATATTGAGGAAATGGATGAAATCGGCTATGAGGACTATTTTTATGGAAATGGTCTGACCATGATAGAATGGGCAAATCTGATTGAAGAAATTTTACCGGATCATTACCGGCAGATAACAATAGAGAAAGATTTGGAAAAAGGATTTGATTATCGCAGGATAACAATAGAAGAGGTGGAACGATGAAAATATTGGGATTGGACAGCTCCGGACTGGTAGCCAGCGTAGCAGTAGTAGAAGATGATGTGCTGTTGGGAGAATTTACTGTAAATTATAAGAAAACACATTCACAGACCTTGCTGCCAATGTTAGATGAACTTGCGAAAATGATAGAACTGGATTTGGATACATTAGATGCCATTGCAATTGCAGCGGGCCCGGGCTCATTTACCGGACTTCGGATTGGCTCTGCAACAGCAAAAGGATTGGGACTTGCACTGGATAAGCCGTTGATATCCGTACCGACCGTGGATGCACTGGCATACAACCTCTATGGGCATAGAGATATTATCTGTCCATTAATGGATGCAAGAAGAAACCAGACCTATACTGGTTTATATCAGTTTGAAGACGAAAAAATGCAGGTATTGTGCCCACAGTGCGTTGTGGGAATTGATGAGATTGTAGCAAAGATAAATGAAAACAATGCTCCGGTTGTATTTTTGGGAGATGGTGTCCCTGTATTTACCACTTATATAGAAGAAAACTGTAAAGTGCCATATTCCTTTGCACCGGCACATGTGAATAAGCAGCGTGCAGCAGCTGTTGCAGCTTTAGGAGAAGAATATTACAAAGCAGGTAAATTAGAATCTGCAGAAGAACACAAACCGGAATATCTGCGCCTTTCCCAGGCAGAACGCGAGAGGATGGAACAGCATGGAAATTCGTAGAATGTCAGAGGCAGATGTTTTTGATGTAGCAGCCATAGAGGCAAAAGTCTTTTCACAGCCATGGAGCGAGCAGGGATTTCGCGATGCTCTTGCCATGAACCATGTGATTTTTCTGGTGGCAGAAGAAGCGGGTTCCATCTTAGGATATTGTGGAATGTATATGGCATTAGATGAAGGTGAGATTACCAATGTGGCAATAAGTGAAGCCTGCAGAAACAGAGGTTATGGGGAACAACTAGTAACAGAACTAATGCAGCAGGGTAGAAAACATGGTATTAGCCGGTATGTTTTAGAGGTAAGGGTATCCAATGAGCCTGCTATTCGCCTGTATCAGAAACTTGGATTCTCTGTACTTGGAACTCGAAAGAATTTTTATGAAAAGCCCTCAGAGGATGCATATATCATGAGCAGGGTCCAGTAATTTCCACTGCAAATTTATTGGAATGGTTCTATAATGAAAGAGAACCACAAGATAAGAGACGGAGGATGCGAAATGGTTTGCAATTGTTGTGGAAAAGAAATCGAAGAACGAAAACAGGATTATATTTATATAGAAAAAGAATGGAATTATTTTTCTACTAAGGATGGTGTGAAAAGCAAACTGCGTGTATGCGAGTCCTGCTTTGATGAATGGACAAAACAGTTTGTGATACCGCCTTTAATGGAAGAAGTAACAGAAATTGTATAGAGAGCTGAGGAAATAGAATGTTAGATGTCTGTTTATTAGGAACCGGTGGAATGATGCCATTGCCATATCGCTGGCTGACTTCACTGATGACAAGATATAATGGCAGCAGTCTGATGGTTGACTGTGGCGAAGGAACCCAGATTGCAGTAAAAGAAAAAGGCTGGAGCTTTAAGCCGGTGGATATTATGTGCTTTACACATTACCATGCGGACCATATCAGCGGACTGCCTGGAATTCTTCTTACCATGGGAAATGCAGAACGAACTGAGCCGCTGACGATGATTGGACCAAAGGGACTGGAACGTGTGGTAAATGCACTGCGTGTGATTGCACCGGAACTGCCTTTTGAGATTAAATTTATAGAACTGACGGAACCGGAAGAGACTATAGAATTAAAGGGATATACGATCCATGCTTTCCGGGTGAACCATAATGTTACCTGCTACGGCTATACCTTGGAGATTCCAAGGGCTGGAAGATTTTCAGTGGAGCATGCGTTAGAACGGCAGATACCGCAGAAATACTGGAGCCGCCTGCAAAAAGGTGAAATTATTGAAGAAGAGGACAAGACCTATCTGCCGGAAATGGTATTAGGCCCGCCAAGAAAAGGCATCAAGCTG
This sequence comes from Roseburia sp. OM04-10BH, assembly GCF_003462605.1. Lineage (NCBI taxonomy): Bacteria > Bacillati > Bacillota > Clostridia > Lachnospirales > Lachnospiraceae > Roseburia > Roseburia sp. OM04-10BH. The sequence continues at coordinate 3,307 of NZ_QTZI01000013.1, read as the reverse complement.
ACATATTGTACTGATACCCGCCCGACGGAGAGCATTGCAAAAAATGCCAAAGATTCCGATTTATTTATCTGTGAAGGTATGTATGCAGAAAAAGAGAAACTTGCAAAAGCGAAACAATATAAACATATGACTTTTTATGAAGCAGCACATCTTGCCAAGGATGCCGGGGTGAAAGAAATGTGGCTTACCCACTTCAGCCCGTCCCTTGTAAGGGGCGAAGACTATATGGATGCTGTAAGGAAGATATATCCGAATGCATATTTAGGCAAAGATGGAAAGAGTGTTACACTGGATTTTGAGGAGGCGTAAACATGAAGAAACGTACAGCAGGCATAATTAAGACAGTTATTATAGGTGTGATTTGCATTGGAATTGTGGTCGGATTTTATTATTATCTGACAAACCGCTCACCAAGAAGTGTGGAAACAACAGGAGAAACAGATGAGATAACCTCTGTTTTAAGTAAAAATTTAGAGAAGGATTATCCGGCGTCACCTCGTGCTGTAATCAAATATTATAATAGGATTCTGCTCTGCCTTTATAATGAAACTTATGATGATGAGCAGTACCAGAAGCTGTTGGAGAAGATGCGTGCACTGATGGATGAAGAGTTATTGGAAAACAATCCGCAGGATACATTTTCAACCCAGATGCAGAATGACATTGCGGCTTATAAAGCAGAAAGTAAGATTATAGCAACAGCATCTGTCTGCGATACAGATGAAGTGGCTTATAAGAAAGTAGATGGAAGTGATTGTGCCTATGTGACGGCATCTTATTTCCTGCGCTCTACCAAGGCATATAACCGGGCTAACCAGGAATATGTGCTGCGTAAGGATGAGAATGGGGACTGGAAAATATTAGGATTTGTGGCACTGGAAGGAGACAATGGTGATGCAGAAAAATAAAGGAGATATTGCAATTCTTGCAATAGAAAGTTCCTGCGATGAGACTGCGGCGGCAGTTGTAGTAAATGGAAGGGATGTGAGATCGAATATCATTTCATCCCAGATTGCATTACATACCTTATATGGAGGTGTGGTTCCGGAAATTGCATCCCGTAAACATATTGAGAAAATTAATCAGGTAATAACAGAAGCAATGCAGGAAGCGCAGGCAGACTGGGCAGATATAGACGCAATCGGTGTAACTTATGGACCGGGATTAGTGGGTGCCCTCTTGGTTGGTGTGGCAGAAGCGAAAGCAATCAGTTATGCAAGAAATATTCCACTGGTAGGTGTGCATCATATTGAGGGACACATCAGCGCAAATTATATTGAAAATAAAGAGTTAGAGCCACCATTTTTATGTCTTGTAGTATCCGGCGGTCATACACATCTGGTAAAAGTACTGGATTATGGAAAATATGAGATACTTGGAAGAACCAGGGATGATGCAGCAGGTGAAGCCTTTGATAAAGTGGCGAGAGCAATCGGATTAGGCTATCCGGGTGGACCAAAGATTGAAAAAGTAGCACATGAAGGAAATCCTCATGCTGTGGAATTCCCAAGACCGAAGATTGCAGATGGGGAGTATGACTTCAGCTTCAGTGGTTTAAAGTCTGCTGTTTTAAACCATCTGAACAGCTGTAAAATGAAAGGTATTGAGATTGTGCAGGCGGATATTGCAGCATCTTTCCAGAAAGCGGTTATTGATGTGCTGGTGGGAAATGCCATGCATGCCATTGAAAAATATCAGATTGATAAATTTGCTATTGCGGGAGGAGTGGCTTCTAATGGAACCTTAAGAGGAGCAATGGAAGAAGAGTGCCGGAAGAGAAATGTGGCATTTTATCATCCGTCGCCGATTCTCTGTACCGATAATGCAGCAATGATAGGTGCAGCAGCATATTATGATTACCGGGCGGGAATCCGTTCCGGACTTGATTTGAATGCAGTACCAAACTTAAAATTAGGAGAACGTTAATGGCAAAGTATACAGCAATCGTGCTTTCTGCGGGAAAAGGAAGCCGCATGGGAAGCTCTGTCCATAAGCAGTATCTGCTTCTTTGTGGGAGGCCGGTGATTTATTATACCCTTAAGGCATTTGAAGAAAGCCCGGTAGATGAAATCGTACTGGTAACCGGTGAAGGAGAAGAGGAATACTGCCGGAAAGAAATTGTAGAAAAATATAAATTGCATAAAGTAACGAAGATAGTAAAGGGTGGTAAGGAACGTTACCACTCTGTTTTTCAGGGCTTAAGTGCGTGTGAACATACGGATTATGTACTGATTCATGATGGGGCACGCCCGTTTATAGGGCAGGAAGTCATCCGACATACAATGGATGAAGTGCAGAAAAAACATGCATGTATTGCAGCTGTGCCGGTGAAGGATACCATAAAAAAGGTAGATGAAAATGGAAAAGTAGAGGATACCCCACCAAGAAAAAACCTTTATACGGTACAGACACCGCAGGCATTTTCCTATTCCCTGATTTATGATTCTTATCAGAAGATGATAGCGGATGGAAGAGAAGATGTTACAGATGATGCAATGGTAGTGGAGGCGTATGGAAAAGTTCCGGTATATGTAATAGATGGGAGCTATCGCAATTTTAAGATTACAACACCGGAAGATTTGGAAATGGCGGAGTTTATGCTGAATGCAGGAAATCCTGGTAAGGGTGTATGTTCATAGAAAATGAACCATCCGGCACCAATGGAAAATCAAATGAATATGTTTTGAAATTTTGAAAAATGATTTTGAAAAAATGAAAATAATTGTTGACATGCTATCTATTTGATGATAGAATCATTTTTGCGCTGATTTGAAGCGTATCAATATGGAGAGATATCGAAGTGGTCATAACGAGGCGGTCTTGAAAACCGTTTGTCCGCAAGGGCGCGTGGGTTCGAATCCCACTCTCTCCGCTTCCAACTTAATAATTGGAAACTGATTCGGAGAAGTACCCAAGCTGGCCGAAGGGACACCCCTGGAAAGGGTGCAGGTCGTTAACAGCGGCGCGAGGGTTCAAATCCCTCCTTCTCCGCTCGCTTGTGAGATGATTATGCGGACGTTCGACAATGGATTTTACGACTGTAAAAAATAAGTCAAAAAAAGTAAAAAAAGTTGTTGACAAAGAAAGAGTCCTGTGATAATATAAACAAGCTGACCGGTGAGAGCAAAGCAAAAGAGCTCACAAAACTGGTCAAGAACCTTGATAACTGAACAGTGAAATAACCTTGAAAGATTTTGAGAAAACGTAATCAAAAGATTACAAAATCATTCAGGACAGCATCTCTATTCAATAGAAGAATGCGACCTAAAACAGTAAACTTTAGGATATTTAGCCAAGCTAGATTTCT